>JAGQVV010000251.1 GCA_020437805.1 Flavobacteriales bacterium | reverse complement strand
CTGCGCACGGTTGTTGTAAGGTGAAGGTCGTTCCAGCGACATACCGCCAAATGAAAGCCCACGCCATGCTCTTGTTCACCGCCGTCCTCATCGCCGCATGTTCCTCCCCGAACACCAATATCGAAGTTGCCCAAGCCGAAGTCATCACGGAGGCTGCACCACAGGACCTTAGCGGGTATAGCATTGCGTATTTCGCCAGCGGATGTTTTTGGTGCGTGGAAGAGGTATTCGAGAGTGTGAAGGGAGTGCCGGAAGCGGTATCGGGCTATTCCGGTGGAAGCGAAGAGAACCCGACCTATGCACAAGTGGGCAGTGGAAGCACCAGCCACGCGGAAGCCGTGATGGTCTACTATGACCCGAAGGTGGTCAGCTACGCCACGCTGGTGAAAGTGTTCTTCGCCAGCCAGGACCCCACCACACCGAACCGCCAAGGGCCGGACCGTGGAACGCAGTACCGCTCGATCGCATTCTACCGGAATGCGGAGGAGAAGGCCATCATCCAAGAAGAGATCGCAGCCCTGAACGCATCCGGCAAATACAGCTCACCCATCGTAACCGAAGTGGTGCCCTTTGAGAAATTCTGGCCGGCCGAGGACTACCACCAGGACTACGTCCGCCACCACCCGGATGAGGGCTACGTGCGCGGCGTTTCCATCCCGCGTTTCGAACGCTTCAAGAAGGCCATGCCCGAAGTGCTGAAATAACGGCCGCGCCGAAGATCGACGTTGCCTATCAACGCGTGCTTCGTGCCCCAAAGCCTCTCAGTGGACCTTCCGGCCGGATCGTCGCACCGCCCTGCACCTGTTCCACGGACACGGCCGACCACCGCGGAACGATCTTGTCCTCCGCTTTCTCCACCTCCCTACCGCCGCCCTCTGCACTTCAGGATCGGTCGGATCCTGCAGGTCGCATCGGCACAGGGATGGATGATCCCCGATTCCGATTACTTTCGGACCTCCCATACACCTCCGAACCACTACGCCAACATGCGCACATTCGTACTCCTCCCTGTTCTCGCCGTTACCGTACTCGCCCAAGCGCAGGTCCCGTCATACGTCCCTTCCGACGGCCTTGTGCTGTGGTATGCTTGCGACAATACAACAGAGTTGTTGGACCAGAGCGGCAACGGTATCGATGGTGTCCCGATCGCCGTGGAAGCCACGGCCGATCGCTACGGAACCGAGAACGAGGCCTTCTTCATGAACGGTGGTACGAGCTACATTGAAGTGCCCTACGCGGAGATGATGAACACCGGTAATGAGTTCACCGTGGCGGCTTGGGTGAATTGTGGCGATTTCTCCAACAAGAAAGTGCTCGGACGCGTGAACACCCAGTTCAACAGCGGCTGGGTGGTGGCGCTGGACGTTGATCACATGCACGTGGAACTATGGGACACACAGGGCACGCGGCTGGACCTGTACAGCGGGTTCGTGCCTGGTGACGAGTGGGTGCATATCGCCGTGTCCTACACCGCCGGCGGTGAGTTCGCCGCTTTCGTGAACGGCTTGCAGTCCGGTGTTGAGAACGCTTCTGCCAACGGCATCGGCGCCAACACCGCACCTTTCATCATCGGCGCTGCACCTTGGGACATTTTCTCGTTGGTGTATTTCGGTGGCATCGATGAAGTGGGCTTGTGGGACCGTGCCCTGAGCGAAAGCGAGGTGAACGACCTCTATACCTCGCTCCAGACCAGCGTACAGGACGTGACGAACGACAACGAACTGACCCTTTCACCCACACCGACCAAGGACGTGCTCTCCATCCGTGCGGGTGCCGAAAGCATGGGCTCCAACTACATCATTGCCGATGGTGCCGGGCGCGTGGTGGTGCAAGGCTCCCTGCGCGATCGCGTGACCTCGCTCTCCGTGCATGACTGGGCACCGGGCGCCTACTATCTACGCATCGGAACCGACCTGGTCCGGACCTTCACGGTGGTGCGGCCGTAAGAGCGACTTCGTTATCGACGAGCAGTGCGATGTAGCTGCTTGGAACGCGCGCGTCCGGGCGGTAGCGTGTTCACATTCCCCGGGGCACTTCGATGCATGGTCGAAAGCGCATTCCGTAACTTCGAAGGAGTGCACCGACCGTATCACTGAAACCAATACGACGATGACCCTCTACAGCACCCCCTTGGCCCTTGCAGCGATCTTCTCATGGTACTCCTGCGGCAGCGCACCCAACGATGGTGCAATGGCCGAGGAACCCGGCATGGACGAGTTGGCCATGGCCGTTGCGCAACGCACAGGCGGGGAGTTCGCGACACAGGACATGCCTGAAGGGGCGGGGTCAAGCATGCAGCAACCCACTGGTAGTGGCAAGATCGTGATGCACCCCGTGAAGGACCCGAAGACCGGGATGGTCGCTTCGCAAATGCCCTTGCCCGATACGTGGCGCATGACCACCCCGAAGACCGCCGAGGACCCGCATATCATCGGGCCCAATGGGATCAAGGTCTTCTATCGCGGTGGTGCCTCGCACATGTACAGCAACGACCCGTACATGCAGCAGAGCTACCAGATGGCAGGCCAACGGATGCGCGCTCCGCTCTCCATTGAACAACTGATCCAACAGGACCTGGCGCCGAACCTGAAGCGTGAAGGCTTGCAATTCGTGAAGAACGAGCCGCTGCCGGAAGTGGCACGCCGGAACCAACAGTACGCCAGCAAGCTGTACAAGGTGGCCCCCTCGAATGACAGTTTCCACGCGATGGGCAGTGAGTGGCTCGACAAGGAAGGGAAACCGGTCCTGATCATCGTGAACCAAATGATCAGCCAAGGTCAGCAGGATGTGTTCTGGTATTACAACCTTCAGGTCCTCACAAGCGACAAGCCTGCTTTCGAAGATGCGAAGCGAGCCTTGGTGTACGGCATAGCGAACACGCAGGACAACCCGCAGCAGATCGCGGCATACAATGCCAACGAGCAGCAGAAGGCCAACCAGAGCTGGTCGCAGCACAACACCAGGATGCAACAGAACCAGGCCGCCTTCGACCAGCAACAGGCCATTCACCGCAGCACCTCCGATGCCGTGAACAATTCCATCATGGGGACCTGGAACGCGCAGCAAGCTGCCAGTGATCGCGGGCAGCAGGACTTCATCAACACGATGCGCGGTGAGGAGACCGTGACCAATCCGGCGGATGGCCAGCGGTACCAGGTGGAGTCCGGGGCAAACCAGTATTGGATGAACGCCAACGGGGACTACATCATGAACAATGATGCCTTCTACGACCCGAACGCCGATCCGAACATCAACAACCAGGACTGGAACGAAGTGACCCCGGAGTGATCAGGTGAGCTTGCGCGTGGCCTCTCGTTCACTGAGCGGACTGAGCGTGCGCGACTGTACGAATTCCAGTACCGCCTTCGGGTCCGATTCGCCCAAGGAACGCAAAGCCCACCCGATGGCCTTCCGGATGAAGAAGTCCGGATGTGCCGCATGCCGGTCGATGTTCGCGAAGAGCAGCGTTTGATCGGTATCCTTCTTCCAATTCAATTGGAAGATGATAGCGCTACGGTTGAGCCACATGTCCGTGCTGGTGATCCAACGCTTGTTCCACGCGGGTATCTCCCCGGGGTGCCGCTTCAGGATGACACCCGCCACATGGACGGCAACGGCATCCACGCTGTCCCACCAGCTCTTGGTGGTGATCACCTCCTCCACGAACGGCAGGTGCTCCGGGCCGAGTTTCTTGGCGTTCTTGATCAAGAGATCCACCCCTACTTGATGCATCTCGCGTTCCGAATAGGTGAATGCCGAACGCACAATGGCGGGTAGATCATCCAAGGGTGGGGTACCATGCACGGCGAAATGCTCTTTCAGCAGCGCACGTCGCTCCGGCGTCTTGATCCCGTGAAACGGGAAGTGGTCCTTCATGTATGCGCTCATCGCCCTCGCATTCGCTGCGTTGGCGTTCGCACGGAAGACCGTGTGCAACGGTTCCAAGTAGGGATGAACAGCCCTGCTCACTTACCGTACATCGGCATTGAACTCATGTCCATCACTTCGAATCCCGCTGTGCTGAAGAGGCTCTCATCGACCTGTCCCACCACGAGGTCCTTGGTGAACATGGTCACCTTCTCTTTGCCGTCGGCTGAGTTCCATGTGTTCTCCATCACCACGCCAGTGTGGGGCAGGTTCTGCCAGTCCTCCACACCCTTACCCCCTACCATCTGTTTGAACGCGGCCATCATGTCGAAAGAGATATCCTCCGCGAACCATGCCTCGCCACTGCCCTTTTCATCCTTGTACGTGTACTTGCGACACGTCCGCCCTTCGATCGTGCGGGTCTCGTCCGTGCGCACCACGTCGGCGACCTTGCCGTTCTCCTTGCCATCACCCTCCACGTTCACCTTCATCATCTTCATCTTGATGCCGGACTTCTTCCCCTTGTCATCAGTGATCAGTGTGTACGTGTGCTTGTTGCGAAGGTCGAACACCATGCGCATGTCGCCTTTCTCATCAGGGTTCTTCGGGACCATGGCCATGTGGTCGATATTGAAGGCCATGAGCATTTCAGCAGGGCTGTCCTTCACCTCTGAGCCGTTCTTATGACTGTGGATCACCATGCGGTAGCTACCCGTGAAATCCAGCGGTTCGAAGGGGTCGTTGTTCTCTTCGATACTTACGCCACCGGTATACGGGACAGGTGCGGCCTCCATCTCCTGCCCCGCTTCGTCATGGCCTTGGTCGGTGCTCTTGTCACTGCTTTTGCTATCGCCTTTATCCTTGCTTTTCTTCTTGCCGAAAAGCACGCCCTCGATCTTGTCAAAACCAGCATCAAGCCCTTGATCGATCTTGCGGTCCACGCGCTGCTCGCCCTTGTCCATGGCTTTGTCACCCACCTCATCGACCTTGTCGTTCTGTGCGAAACCGGTGGTGGCGAAAATTGCTGCAAGCGCGAATAGTCCTATGCGTTCCATGGTGTTGCTGTTCATTTTCCCATGCACGGATCCATCATGCCCATGCATGGATCATTCAAAAGCCAGCACCGAAGTTAGAAAGCCCGATCGACGGGAACAAGCGGAAGCGGCCTCCGCCTGGGATCCTGGTGCTGTTCAACGCCATGCTACACGCTATGCTCCATACTACGCGAAGAAGAGAGCAACCAGCTCTTGGCATTCTCCACATGATCGAAGTAGGCCACATCCAAAGGCATCTCAGCTGTTCCCGCGCTCATGATACGATCGACGCTCATGCGATTGAAGTAATCGACACTGGTCAGTATCGCCATGCGCTTCAAACCGGACTTCGCGAGGCGTGGGAACCAGTCGTTCACGGTCCATTGCTCATCCTGTTGCATGATGGCATCCATCCCTTGCAGATCGGCAAGCCAGCGCAGCAGGTCCAAGGCCTTCACATTCGCCAATGCTTCATCCAATATCGAACGGTAGGCCACACTTGGAGCGTAGCCGGTCCAGGTCAGGGTGATCATCCGGTCCGCTGGGACCACTTGGATGGTAACATGGTCGTCCTGTCGAATAAGCACGTGCGTTGCGGGGAGTTTCGGGTTCATGGACCTCCAAGGTACGAAGGATGATGATCGTTCACCAACCCAAGCCTAGGCCACTACGGTGCCGGCATGGGCCACTCGATCGGCACCACCACCTCATTGCGACGGGCCACCAATTGCCACGGCGGATCATAGCCGAGGTAACGCACTCCACCGATCGGCGCCAAGCCTGCCTCCGAAACCGCTTTCAGTAGCTTTCCGGTGCGATCCGCGATCTTGTCATCATTCGCGAAGCCGCCGAAGCACAGGACTGCGACCACTTCTTCGGGCACCTCTTCCAACCGGACGTCCGCGTTCTTCGGAGCAGGTAGGCCGTCCATCGTCATGCCTTCCGGCATCACGAAGCGCATACGGGAACTGTCCGCCCCCATCTCCATGTGCACCGGGGCGGTCATGGCGATCTTCTTCTCCTCCGCATTTCCGCCGAAAATGTACCCTGCCAAGCTTCTGAATCCGGGACTGCTGACCTCCTTGTACGTACCGCCAGCGCGCATCACCGAGGCAGTGAGCGCCTTTGGATAGTGACGTACTTCCAGTTCACCAAGGGACTTGATCACGGTATATGGTTGTTGTTCCGTGCCTTTCGTGCTGATGGTGGTATACGCCTGGAAGCCGATGAATACGACCAAAAGGCCTGCGAGGATGTACATGAGCAAACGCATTTCACAGGAAACGATCGGTACGGCGATATGTTCAGGACGACGAACCTGCCGGTTGAGCGGCACCCCCAGCAAGATCGCGGTTCGGGATGGACCGCATCAGATCCGTCCAAATCCTTGGATCGCAGAGCAGAGACGACCTCGAATTCTTTGCGAACAAGATCTTCTGGACCGGTCCAGCATGACTTTCCACTCGTTCCAAACGTCCATCGCCCCAGATCCCGCTGCTCAGCACTTCCACTTCTCGATGGTCAGCACCCCGGACCGTTGCTTGATCATGAACGGAACTTCCTCCAGTGTGCATTTCGGTTCTATGGTGAAGCTGTACTTACCACCCACATCAAGGTCTTCCTTGGTCATCAGCGTGAAGGTATGTTCATACCGGGTGTCCTCGTTCACCCATTCCACTGTACCGTCCACGAACGGATGAAGGTCGATCACCTCCACGGAGCGCGGGATCTCCTTGATGCGTTCACCCAACACCACATGGTCCTGGTCCGCGATCTCCACACGGAATTTTCCCTTGAAGTCGCGCTTGGCATTCGGGGATATGTAGAAGCTCCCGCCGTGCAGGTCCATGGTCGTGATCAAGGTGTAGGTGTTCCCCTCACCTTTCTCCAACCGGAATTCCAGGTCGTACGGATGTTCCAATGCGGCCGTTCGATCCGACAATGGGATATCGTACATGCTCACACTTCGGATCGGGACCGTAGGTGGCTGTTGGTCACATGCCGCTTGTACGACCCGAAAAACGAAGGATTGCGCCGTAGCCTCGCCATCCGCATCCCTCGCAGGCTTCCATACGGGCATGTTCCTGATCGACCCGACCAACCATGCATCCAACAGCGCATTTCCACAGCTCTCGACCAACACCACGTCTTCCGTTCCCCCTTGCGCGTTGACCGTGAAGCTGATCACCGGAGGCTTCAACCACCCTGTGCCCTTGGCAACGTGCGGAATGATATGCTCTTTCAGGTGGCCGACCATCTTGTCGTTACCACCTGCAAAGGCAGCTGCTACCTCAGGAATAGCGGTCGCCGTGTCGGCAAAGACCACGTAAGCCTTGTCCGAAAAGAACACGAACGGGTCCAACCACGGCTCTTGGACCTTGTCACTTTGGGACAACTTGAACGGATCGAAGTCCGAGTTGGCAACCGCAGCCCGATCGGCACAACCTTCCGGAACCGTTGCGGAGTATCCGAGGATCGCACCAACGATCAGAACGAGCGTTGCGCCGCCGATGAATGTTCTTGCCTTCATGACCTTGTGTTTCTGGGTGTCGGCAAATGTGCCCGACACCAACGGCCCGATCGTTCAATGGATCGTAAAATAGTGTAAACCGAGTGTAATTCATTCAAAAGCAAGGACTTGAGAAGGTAGCTTTGCTGCATGTCCGGTAGGTCTTTTCTCATGCTGTTCCTGGTCTTGCTGGGTAACACGCGCAGTCATGCAGGCACCGAGGTCCTGTCCTTCAAGGAAGAGCGGCAGATGGAAGTGGCCATGCGAATGATCGGCCATCAGGTATTGCTCGCAGTGGGTGACTCCACTTCTCGTGTATTGCCGATCAAGAAGGACGGCGATCGCTACCGGATCCGCTTCGGCACCGAATTCGGATTCCACCCGGATGTGCTGACCAGCACGATGGACAGTGTCATCTCCGCAACAAGGATCGCAAAGGGCTACGTCGTTGAGGTGATATCCTGCGACTCCGGACAAGTCGTTCATAGCTGGGAGGTCGCGGCGATCGAAGCGGATAATACGACCCCTTGCCGCGGCAGGGCACAACCGGTATCGAGCTACGAACTCCGGATCACGATCCTCGAACCGGACCCGGCAGCATTCCAAGACCATGGGAACGCCGATGAAGCAGGTATCTCCGTGCTTGGCATTTACAAGGACCGCACGTTGATTGTACTGATACTTGCCGTGCTCGCACTTGTGGCACTGGTCGGCGTGCTGCTGGAACGAAGGGCAAGGTCCTCCACCAACGTTGATACGCACGTGGTCCGGATCGGCGAGTTCCTGTTCGACAAAAGGAACATGGAACTATCGTACAAGAATGAGCGGGTACGCTTGACCAGCAAGGAGGCGGACCTGCTTCAACTGTTATCCGCTTCCGCGAACGACACGGTGGAACGCGAGGCCATTCTGGCAAGCGTGTGGGGTGACGAAGGCGATTATGTTGGCAGAACGTTGGACGTCTTCATCTCCAAATTGCGGAAAAAGCTCGAGGCCGATGCGAACGTGAGGATCGTGAACGTTCGCGGCGTGGGGTACAAGTTGGTGATGGGCCCATAGGGAGCCCACTGACCAACATATCGGCCCTATATTCGATCGATGCGCTTCGCCTTACCCATCGCGTTCCTCTTCGGGCTCGTGCTGAAGGTGCTGCACCTCCCCTATCACACCATCTTCCTGCTGCTTGTGCTGGCCACTGGACTGGTATGGGTCGTTCTGCCACTCATACGGTCGTCGGACAAGGTCGCGGCTTGGACGGCCTTGGCCGTATGGGGATGGGCCGCACATTCGATCGCGCTGTTCAAACTGTTCCCCTTCCGCACGTTCACCTTGGTACTTGCCTTCGCCTTTACGACCGTTGGAACCTACCTCGTACTGAAGAACAGGGCATGGGGATCACGGTCCTTCCAGGTGCTCACCGGGGTGTTCATCCTTGTCATGTTGGCGATGGCGCAGGCCACCTCGGCGCGTTTCCACTTCACGAACCTGGCCTTCAGTATTGAGCGGGACACCGACTTCCGGAGTTGGGACAAGTACAGTTTCTTCCTGGCGCGGGAAGGGGATATCCAAGGGTCCCTCGCCGCGAACAGTACGGCTCTTGAAGCGGCCATGATAGCGCATGACGAGCACGCCGCCGAACAACTTCGAGCGCGGAGAGCGGATATCGGATCGGGTACATGGGAGGCGTTTTCGCCATTGGACCATGACCACCGATGAGCGGGAACAGCACACTCCCCGGGACCGCTTACCCTGTGGAATGTACCTTCATCGCTCAGCTGAGCTGAACATCCACGGGAACCATCACCTTCCTCACGGACCAGAAAAGCAAGGACCATGAACCACCGGGCGCTTTCGATCACCGCGGGCATCAGTTATTGGATCATCTTCTTCGCCGCCATTTTCGCGAACTTCATGATGCTCGAGCGCATCAAGGCCGACCCTGTGGACGCAGTGACCCAAGAGCATATGCTGGTGCGGGCCGGGATCCTCGCATTCATGGTCACGGTGGTATTCGATGTGGTGGTGGCGTGGGCCCTGTACGTGCTCTTCAAGGACCATCCGCTTTCCATGCCCAGCATGCTATTCCGTATGATGCATGCCGCGATCATGGGCGTGGCCGTGTTCGCACTGCCATTCGCGCTGAAGGAGACCACCGCGGAAGCGATCCTTCATCAGGTGGAAGTCTTCAACACCATCTGGCTCATCGGGTTGTTCTTTTTCGGCTTCCACCTGATCCTGTTGGGCCGCATCCTCGGGCGGCCGAGGCTTATCGCCATCTTCTTGGTCATCGCCGGCATCATGTACGCGGTGGACACCTGCGCGCATTTCCTATTGCCGAACTACGATGACCACGCCGACATCTTCCTCATGCTTGTTGCCATCCCCAGCATCTTTGGCGAGATGGCGCTGGCCGTTTGGCTGCTGATGAGGGGCGGGAAGGCCAGCGCGTGATCCGAACGAGACCATTACGGACAGCCCTATACGATCATCGCTTCACGTACTCGCTCTGCACCAGCCCGCCCGGAAAGCTGCGGCTCGCCACGAGCTTCAATTGAACGTCATGCTCCAATGCCCCGAACAGCCTGATGCCCTCGCCGATGAGGACGGGTACATGCGTTACGATCAGCCGGTCGATCAGGCCCGCCCGCAGAAAGCGTTGCACAGTGGCCCCACCGTCGATGTACAACTGGTGGATGCCCCGCAACGCCAATTGCGCCACGACCTCCTCTGGTGATGCGTTCAGGTGCTCCACATCAGCGCCGCTCGAACGAATTTCGGCCAGGTCCGGATCCGTGCTGCTGAGGACGATCACCTTCTTCGTGTACGGCCACTGCCCGAAACCCTTCACCACTTCATACGTGTTGCGGCCCATGACGATCGCATCGATGGAAGCCATGAAGGCATCGTATCCATGGTCGCCCATCTCGGCCGTACCATCACCCTCCAGGAAGTCGAGCGCACCATCCGGGCGGGCGATGAAGCCGTCGAGGCTGACACCACAGAAGACGGAACAGGAGGTGTTCATGCACGCAATGTAGATCGGTACCGGTCGATCCGTTGACCACGGCCGCGAGCCTCATTGTCGTCCGCTCAAAACAACGGACAGACCTGGTGGAGGCTTGGGGTACCCCCTGCCATGGTTCAAGATGCTTTGCCGGTTCCCGGTATGCATCGCCTCGTTCACTTACTACCTTGTGAGCCCCGAAACACCCGAGCTATGACGATCCTGGACTTCATCGAAAGCGCCCGCAAGGAGTTCGCCTATTACCGCGGCCTAGGCGATCGCACCTTCGCTCAACTACCGGACAGTGATCTCTTCCGCACCGATCGGCCCGAGACCAATTCCATAGCAGTGATCGTGAACCACCTGCACGGCAACATGCTTTCCCGCTGGACCGACTTCCTGACCACCGATGGCGAGAAGGAATGGCGCACCCGCGACGCCGAGTTCGAGGGGACGATCGCGACGCGCGAGGAGCTTCTACAACGCTGGAACGAGGGCTGGGACCGTTTGTTCCAAGCCCTGGACCCCTTGACCATGGCGGACATGGACCGGATCGTCCACATCCGCACCGAGCCGCATTCCGTGGCCCAGGCCATTGCCCGCCAACTGGCCCATGTACCTTACCACGTAGGGCAGATCGTGCAACTTGGAAAGCACTACCTCGGGGAGGACTTCAAGTCCCTCTCCATCCCCAAGGGCGGCTCCAAGGTGTTCAATGCGCGGAAGGGAATGTGATGCTCCTTGCTTGGCCATGCCTCCCAAGACGTACGGGCATTTGTTGGTTCACCCACGGTCCGGCTCAGTTCTCTTCGGTGATCTATCATTCGACAAGGAACCAAGTCCTCATCGACGGTGCAACAGTAGAGCCTGCGGTGGTCCAAGGGTAGCCTGGAACTGTCCGACATCTACATCAACTCCCGGATCCGACCGGATGACATGCCGTATGTGGGCTCCGGCCATCCACGGCCAGCATGGTAGGAAAGGGTGGTGTGGATGCTCTCTGATAGATCGGTCGGAACGAGGCCCAACTCGTCCATGATCCGTTGGTTGCTGTACGTGAAGTGGTCCCCATCGATCCAGAGCGGCAGGTCCAGCCAGGGGCGCACGCCATGCTCCTTCAATACGGCAGGGGACACGTTGCGACAAGCGACCGGTCGCTGGAGCAAGGCACTTGTCACGCGGACAAGTTCGCCGATGCTGGCCTCCGGCACCGTGATCGCATTGTACACCGTGGATCGCGTGGGCTGCTCCATGGACCGCACGATCACATGCACCAGATCCTTCACGTATGTCACCGAGAATTTCCGTTCGCCATTGTCCGGCAGCAGCAGTTCATCCATGCACTTCACTTGATGCAGCCAATAATAGAGGCGGTCCGTTGGATCGTGCGGACCAACGACCAAGGCAGGCCGGAGGATCACATGGTCCAGGCCCGATGCCGCGAGGATGCGCTCACACTCCGCCTTCCGGTTGCCGTATGAAGCCGGTGTGGTATCCGCGTACTCGGCCTTGTTACACCCCACGATCATCGCCTCCTCGTTCCGGAGCATGCGTGCATCGTTCGGGTCATACACCGAACAGGTGGAGATGAACACATACATCTCCGGCCGGCGCTTCAAGTTGCGTAGTGTTGCCTCCAGGTCTGCCGGGAAATAGCAGGACAGGTCCACCACCACATCCCAGTCCGTGGAAGCGATGCGCTCGACTCCGGTGCGGCGATCGCCGGTGATGCGCTTGACTCCGGGAAAGAGCGCGCGCCCCGTGCGCCCCCGGTTAAACAAGGTGATGTCGAAGCCACCGATCGCCAGCAAGTGCTCCACCAAATTGCGCCCGATGAACTGGGTGCCGCCGAGGATGAGAACGGTCTTCATGGTCGCAAAGGTCGCGGACTGTGGGTGAGGACCCATTCTATGGATGGGAAGGTGGCCCGCTCAAAAGCAGCGGACAGACCCGGTGGAGGTTTTGGGGGACACCCTGCGGTGGTCTAATGCGGGTGGCGGGGCACCGTGAGGTGGTCAAGAGGATCACATATATTCGTCCTACTACACCACTCAAGCTTAATGCTGAGATTGATGGATTTTGGACGGACCTGCATCTATCCAGACAATTAGACACATGAACCTTTACGTGGCAAACCTGCCTTATAGTACAAAAGAAGAGGAACTCCTCGAACTTTTTGAACCCTTCGGCGCAGTCACTTCGGCCAGGATTATAAGGGACAATGCTACTAAACGCAGCCGAGGCTTTGCATTCGTGGAAATGCCTGATGATAAAGCTGGTCAGTTGGCCATCATTGGCACAAATGGAAGGGCATTTAACGGTCGCGATTTAGTGGTGAAGGAAGCTCGACCCCATACCAAGGTGGAACAATCTGGAAGTGCGCCTAGGGTGGACCAACCAGATAGAAGCAGAAGTCACATACAGGCTCTTTCCACTCTAGATGTATTCATCGATCCAGGAACTGCTCCGCCCGAGAAAATAGCTGAACTTCTCTCATCACTATCAGATATCTATCGTGCATACTGTGGCGATGGCATCAACTTTACGCTCGATGACGTTCGTGTATTAACTCATGAACACGTGACTCTATGAGCATCCTTAAGTTCATCGGCAGCCCGACTGGGGAACGAGATAGGAAAATCTCACCTTGGAAAAAGTTCTTGAGGTGGCTGATTCCTGCACTAGACAAGGGCGGAAGAATATTGACTACTGGGAAAGAGTTGACTCAGCAATTCTACGAAGCCGAGATTTCGATCAAAAACTCAACAGCGCAGAAGATTGGGGAGGAAGCTGCCGAAATTGCTGCAAGAAAGGAGGTTTTGAAGACCGATAATGCAACCAAGAAAAACGCCGAGATTGAGCGAATCATGAATAATTCAAATAGCTCTGACGAGGTTAAAATGATGCAGTTGATTAATCTGTACGGCGGGTCTGAGAATGCGCAAAAAAGTCTAGAACAATTCAATGAATTGGCCAAATTATTTAAAGTGATGTATGGAACAGAAGTCCACGTGCAAGTGAAAAAGAATATTGAAGAACGGCACAAGATTGAAGATAAGGAGCAACAAGACCGCTGACCCACGAGTAAGGCTTAGACTTGGAGGAGGTTTAAGGAGGACATATCGCGGTGGTCTTGCCATTATTCAAGGTCTCGGAAGCGAGCTAGTTGCTTGTGCCTGAACTACAGCGCGACACATTATGCAAGATATCTTCGCGGCATGACGCAGTCACGACCGACCCAAGTGGTCGACCTCTTCTGCGGCGTTGGTGGGCTCACACGAGGTCTACTAGACGCTGGTCTAAATGTAGTTGCCGGTCTTGACCTCGACCTAAACTGTCGTTACGCATACGAGACGAACAATGCTCCGTCGCGGTTTATTCATGCCGACGTGAATCTCATCCACGCGGATAGCATCAGTTCACTCTATGCGGAGGATGCCGTGAAGATCCTTGTTGGCTGCGCGCCGTGCCAGCCATTCTCCAAGTACACCAAGAAATCGTCCAAGACCGCCGATGCCCAATGGGCCCTGGTGTCATCCTTCCGTAAGCTCATACAGCAAATCAAGCCTGATGTGGTGAGCATGGAGAATGTACCCGAGCTCATCCATCACGGTGTCTTCAGTCAGTTCGTCCGCTCGTTGAAGCGGCTGAACTATGAAGTCAGCTTTCGCGTGATGAACTGTGCGGACTATGGTATGCCGCAGGAACGGGAGCGATTGGTACTGCTCGCCTCTCGCCTTGGCCCAATAGCCTTCCCGGAACCTGACCCGAAGGTGTCTAAGAAAACAGTGCGGGATGCAATCGGTCACCTTGCTTCCATACGAGCTGGCGGCGTTGCCAAGAATGACGGTCTTCACAAGAGCTGCAAACTGAGCGAGCTTAACGCGGTAAGGATTCGCAAATCAAAGCCAGGAGGAACGTGGCGTGACTGGCCTGTAGAACTGAGGGCTCAATGCCATATGCGCAAATCAGGACAAACGTATCCGAGCGTTTATGGTAGAATGCAATGGGACAAGCCCTCCCCGACCATTACAACGCAGTATTTTGGCTATGGCAACGGACGCTTCGGGCATCCGCAACAACATAGAGCCATCTCCATTCGCGAAGGTGCTCTCCTTCAAACTTTCCCAGAGTCATACCGCTTCGTTCAAGATCCAGCGGACATGAAGTATGCGACCTTGGGCAGGTTGATCGGCAACGCCGTTCCTGTCGACTTAGGCAAAGTCATTGGTACTACTATTCAGGCTCACTTGGGCCAGATAAAGCCCCACTCTAAATGATCACGCAAGCAGAACGCGACGCTGCAGAAGAGCAGATTCAGGCTCTGCGGCGTATCGTCGACTATGACATCCACGAGTACCCTGTGGAGGTAATCGTTGCGAAGTATACAGACCATCTTAAGGAAGAGAAGAACGAGTTTTACGTTCCAGATTATCAACGTGAACATGTTTGGGATGAGAAGCGACAGTCCAAGTTCATCGAGTCAGTAGTGATTGGTTTGCCAGTCCCCTTTCTGTTCGTTGCAGACGTGAACGATCCTGATGGACGACTTGAGATTGTTGATGGTTCGCAACGCATCAGGACGCTAGCCTCATTCGTAAAGGGCACGTTGCAGCTTTCGGGCTTGAAAAAGGTCACAAGTATCAACGGGTTCCACTACTCGGACTTCTCTCTAGCACGACAGCGAAAATTCAACCGTACGACAATCCGCTTGATCGCGCTCACGGATAAAGCCGATGAAGAAACGCGCCGTGATTTGTTTGAGCGCATAAACACAGGAAGTGATCCGTTGACGCACATGGAGGAGCGACGAGGAGTCATGGGCGGTCCTTTCCTTGACTTGATCAAAGAATGCGCGAAGTCACCTCTGTTCGTTGAGTTGGCCCCCCTGTCAGCACCAAGTGTGAAGAGGCATGAGGATGAAGAATTCGTACTCAGGTTCTTCGCCTATTTCGACCGCTACGAGCAGTTCGACCGGAGTGTCAAGGACTTCTTAGATGACTATGTGAAGGCTCAGAACAGCAATGCCTTCGATGCAAGCTCGATGAAGGCGCGGTTCGACAACATGCTCGCCTTTGTGAAGCGCAATTTCCCCAATGGCTTCCGCAAAGGAGCAAAGCACAAGACCACGCCACGCATCCGCTTCGAGGCGATAGCTGTAGGCGTGGCTCTTGCTCAAGCAGCTAAAGCGGACCTTGCCGACCATCCTGTAGCCGACTGGATCGATTCGGAGGAGTTTGAGAAGGTCACCACCTCTGACTCCAGCAATTCCAAGCCCAAGGTCAAGAAGCGCATCGAGTTCGTCCGAGACAAGGTCTTGAGCGCATCATGAATCTGGTTCGTCAAGATTTTCTGTCGAAGGTCGAGGAAGTAAGGAACTACTTCCTGGTTTTGGAGCTTATCGAGGACGAGCGATTGAAGCTCGTCGAGAGTTCTCAAGGATCAGCCGCTTCGGTCAAAAATGATCTTTGGCTCAAGACGCTGAAAGCCAGTTTCTATCTGGTGCTATACAACCTCACGGAGAGCACCGCTAGGCAAGCGGTCCAGTATATCTATGACGAGCTGGCAACCCAGCACGTCGAGTACGACACGTGCCGTTCGGAGATCCGGAAGATCGCGTTGGACTCGCTTCAGAAACGAAACGCGGAGAAGGCACTAGAGGGCATTATGCAAATCGCAAGAGACGTCATCAAGGATGCTTTCACACTGGATCTGCGCTTCGGAGGTAATCTGGATGCTCGAGAGTTCAGGCGCGTTGCGAACAAGTTCGGGCTTGACCCTATTCCCAAAGGCATCGGTTGGAAGATGCAGGCCGTAAAGGACTACCGAAACGATTTAGCGCACGGCACGAAATCATTCGAGGAAGTTGGACGCGATGCCACACTGAGCGACATGAATGAGGCGCTGAAGCAATCCGTCGAATTATTGGAGTTGTTCCTAGACAGCGTCGAGTCCTACATGCAGAACCAGCGCTACCTAGAAAGCAACAAAGCTGTATAAGGGGCGGATTCCGCGTGAGGGACATGAGCGGAAAGCCCGCAAGCGAGGAGGAACGACGAGTGCGGACTTGAAGCGGTTGGCCCGACCCCGAGGCTTTTGCGAGGGGGCACGCCCAAAGCATTCATCGACTCAGGTACATTGATCGTTCACCATAGACTTGACGGAAGAAAGGATCCTTCAGATCCTTGATGAAGTAGATCGCCTCCCCCGTGCTCTTCATCTCAGGCCCAAGGCTCTTGTCCACGTTGGGGAACTTGTCGAAGCTGAAGACGGGCACCTTGATCGCATACCCATCCAGCCGCGGCTTGAACTGGAAGTCCTTGAGCTTGGCGCCGAGCATCACCTTGGTGGCCCAGTTCACGTAAGGTTCGCCGTAGGCCTTGGCGATGAAGGGCACGGTGCGGCTGGCGCG
>JAGQVV010000001.1 GCA_020437805.1 Flavobacteriales bacterium | reverse complement strand
GTCTCGTGCATCTCGATCGGGTTCACCACAGGGCCTAGTATCTGCTCCTCCAACGTCAACGCACGACCGTCCCAGAAGAAACGTGTGTCCCAAGCCAGATTAACAAGGGCCATGGCGTTCCGATCCCCTTCGATCCCATCGATGCCCGTGCTGAAGCGAGTGCCATTATCGGTGAATGCCAAGTGTGGCATATGGCAGGAAGCACAGGATTGCGTGTTGTTCCCCGAAAGTCGCTCATCATAGAACAGATAGCGACCCAACTCCACTCCTTCCACCGTGAACGGGTTGTCCGCCGGGATCGGCATCTGTGGGAAATTGGCCGGAATCTCCACGGTCAAAGGAGTGCCGAACGGACCGGTCGCCGGTGGCGCCGGTTGCGGCTGATCATCCGGATCATGCTGGCAACCCACCATCGCCATCATGGCAGCGGCCGCGAGAAGTAGTGTGCGTACGATCGATCGGTTCATCGGACTTGATCTACGGAACGCTCGTCGGTAAGCGCATTCAAAAAGGCGATCAGATCGGCCTTCTGGATATCGGTCAGTACAAAGTTCGTCAATTCAGGGCTCTTGTTGGGGTGCGGCAGCCCTCCACTGGCGAAATGGTCGATCACCTCCTCCAAGGTGGCCATGGCCCCATCATGCATATACGGGGCGGTCAACGCGATGTTCCGCAAGGTGGGCACCTTGAACTTCCCGTTATCGGCGGGATCCAAGCTGATGCGTTCGCGGCCATTGTCCGCATACTCCATGTACTGTCCCACGTTCTGGAACGAATGATCGCTCAGGTCGAAACCATTGTGGCATGCCGTGCAATTCAATTCCGGACCATTGAACAGCTGCATTCCTCGAAGTTCCGCAGCACTCAGCGCGTCCGCATCACCTTGGTATTCATACCGATCGTATCGCGACCAGCCACTTATCAGGGTCCGCTCGTAGTTCGCGATGGCCCGGGTGAGGACAAAGGCGTCCATGGGGCGCCTGTATGCTTCTTGGCTCAGCCGCTGGTATTCGGGTTCTAGGCCGACGATCGCTGCGGCCAATTGGATGTTATGGTCCATTTCCAGAGGGTCATGGACAGGCGCGATCACTTGGCGCTCCAGATCGGGCACCCCACCATCACGGAAGAGATCCCGATGATAGGCCACGTTCGCCAAGGTCGGCGAATTCCGTAGACCCGTTCTTCCTTCAATGCCGACGCTTCGCGCCACCGTATCGCTGAACGCACGGTCGGGAAAATGGCACGAAGCACAAGAAACCGTGCCGTTACGCGAAAGGCGCGGATCGAAGAACAGGGCCTTGCCCAATTCCACCGACGCTTGCGAGAGGGGGTTGTCCGCAGGAAAGACCGGCATCGGCGCTCCGGGAGGCAGGTCCAGCATGAAGGGACCATCGGGTGCTTCATCCACAGCGGTCACTGGGTCCTTTCGGCAACCCGATAGGACCACCACCAGGAGCAGTGCGATATGCGCTATCCGGTTCAATGCACGGAAAAACTGCCGATCACGTTGTCCGTGAGTTCCATGGCCAATGGAATGTTCTCCCCGTGGGTCTGGTTCTCGGTTACAAGGTCCAAGGTGTCCGTTGCGGAATAGAAGAAACGGTCTATCGCCAGGTCCAAGGTCAACGTGGTCGTGTTCCCGGCAGTGATCGTGATCCCATTGCCCAAGGCAAGGTCGAATTCACGATAGACGGCATTCATACCGGTATGCATCGAAAAGGGCGCGATCGGCGAACCGGCGCCATTCGCATCGGTATCATAGCGCCCATCGAATATCACGAAGCGATAACCCGAAGCCCATGTCCACCAGGTCCCGTTGTTCAGGTCCAAGGGGTGCCCCGGAGGGTATACGATCGGGTCGGCATCGTTCAATCGGGAAGGCACCCCGAGCCCGGCACGGAACACGGACCAAGTCCCGGGTGCAGCGGGCCACTCGGCCACCACCGGGGAGTTGCTGAAGTTGAACAACTCGATGTCATCGAGGTTCGTTGAATCATTCCCGTTCATCAGCCGAACGTCACCGAGATACATCTTGAGGAATTCGACCTTCACGCGATAATCGTTCACATTGGTCTGGATCGAATTCAATGCGAAAGGAACCCCTTCCCACTGTGGCACGATCACCATGCGAAGTGTTCCGGTGGTCGGGACCGGAGGGGCAGGCTCGGGCTCTACGGGTTCGTGCTGACAAGCGGTCAGGATGAACGTGACCGAGAGAAAGGACAGGACCTTCAAAAGATGTATACCGTCGCTCATGATCTCCTTGATAACGCGGTGTACATCACCAACGTTCATTGTTCCACAAATTTACCAGCGTTAGTGACCGGAAAAGGTGACTTGCCTCACTTTCAGCTCCTCTCCAGGTCATTCACCTTCCATTTCATTGGTAAAGACGCATCGAACGCGGTCGAAGTCGCCTCGGATCCGAATACCTTTCCACCATGTTCCATGTCCTTCACAGTTCGGCTGGTGCAGGTAAAACGCATGCCCTGGTGAAACATTACTTGCGGCATTGCTTGCGCACGGAGGACCATGCTGCGTACCGCCATGTATTGGCGCTCACCTTCACCAACAAGGCGGCCGCCGAAATGAAGGAGCGCGTGATGCGCTATCTGGAACAGCTTTCCAAGGGAGAATGGGAAAGCAGCGCGATGCGTGACCTATTGGGACACTTGAAGGAAGCCTCCCATGTCGACGAGAATGAACTGGCCCGACGGGCGGATGTCGTACTCGGCCATATGCTGCATCATTGGAGCGATGTGGCCATCAGCACCATTGATGCGTTCACACAGCGCGTGGTGAAACCCTTCGCGCGTGATCTACGCTTGGGCCATGACCTTCGCATGACCACCGATGAGGTGTACTACCGTGAACGTGCCGTGGGTGCACTGATCGAAGCGGCCGGTAGTGATGAACGGATAACCCGGATCCTGAGCGCCGCGTGCGCACAACTGCTGCACGAGGAGCGCTCCTGGGACCCTGCGCGCCCCCTCCGGGAACTGAGCAGGGAATTGCAGAAGGAGAGTTCGATGAAGCCCTTGGAACAATTGCGATCGTTCCCCTTGGATCAGCTCTTTCCCTTGATCGAACGATTGCGCGTGGAGGAGGCCACCTTCCGACGACAGGTCAATGAACTCGGCAAGGCAGGGCTCCAGCTTTTCACTGATCACGGGATCCAGGAAGCAGATGTGGCTTACGGGAAGGGTGGCATCCTTGGATATTTCCGCAAACTGGCTTCTTTCAAGGAAGAGTGGTCCGCACCCGGCGTGCAAGTCTTGAAGCCCTTCGAAACCGGCAGGTGGCATTCCGGCAAGGCCGATGCCGCTGCGATCACTGCGTTGGGCGCGATCGCCAACACCTTGACCGGGCTGTTCGAGGAATCCTTACGCCTGCTCGAAGGCCCCTTGCGAGGCTACCTTATCCAGCGGGCCGTGGCACGCGACCTGATGCCCGCCTTCGCCCTGCATGAGCTGGACAGCAAGTTGGAGGAACTGAAGCACGACGATGGCGTCGCTTTCTTCAGCGATCTTACACGTCGAGTTTCGGAGGTAGTGAAGGACGAACCCGTCCCCTTCATTTACGAACGCCTCGGCGAGCATTATCGGCACTTCCTGATCGACGAGTTCCAGGACACCTCCCTCCTTCAGTGGAATGCGTTGCTTCCATTGATCGAGAACGCGATCGCGACCGGTGGAAGCACGTTGCTCGTAGGCGACGCTAAACAAGCGATCTACCGTTGGCGGAACGGAGAGGTACGCCTCTTCGTCGAGTTGCCCAAGCTCTTCGGTCGCGGCGATGACCCGATGGATGCCCAACGTGAGGAGACCCTGGTGCGCGGCTACCGCGCAGGTGAACGGCTGGACCACAATCGGCGCTCCACCAAGCGCATCATCGCACTGAACAATGCCCTGTTCGGGAGCCTTGCCCAGCTCTTACCGGAGGAACTGCGCAAGGTGTACGACCACCACGATCAACGCGATGCCCGCCAGGAGCTCGGGCTGGTGCGGATCGAACTTCCCGAAAGCACCACTCGTGGTGAAGAGGCCCAGCAAGCCATCCTCGACCACGCCCAACGCTGTTTCGAACAAGCCTTGGCCGCCGGTTTCACGCCCGGGGATGTGGCGGTCCTGGTTCGTTCCAAACGGACCGGACGTGCCGTCGCCGAACATTTCCTGGGTCTTGGTCATGCAGTGGTTTCCCCGGATGGTCTGCAACTTGCGGCCGACCCGACCATCCAACTCCTTATTGGATCCCTCCGATTCCTCCATGCCGGTGATGCCGCTTCGGCGATCCAAGTATTGCAATGGCGAGCCATCCTCGATGGCGAAGGCAAGGCGGGGACCGTGCCGCTGTTCCCGCCGAGTGATGAACGGCCGGACCCGGTCGCTCTCGTGCAGCGGTGGCTCCAAGCGCATGGTGACCCACGGCTGCGCACCACGGTTTCCGCACTCGTTGCTGAACTCGCGCGTGCTCATGGTTTCCGACCCGCAGAGGATGCCGCTATCCTGACCTTGCTTGACGAAGTGCACACCTGGGCGATGGACCATGCACAGGATATCGGCGGATTCCTTGCCCACTGGGAGCGAAGCGGCGGGGACCGCAGCACCGCCCCTCCCGCCGATGATCGAGCGATCCAAGTGATGACCGTGCACAAGTCGAAGGGTCTACAATTCCCGGTGGTCATCGTACCGGATGCCCGCATGTCCGGTGGTGTGAACCACGGCGAATTGTTCTGGGTGGACCCAGGGAACGCGGTACCCGAACTCCACAAAGCCTTGATTCGTGACAACAAGACCAGCAGAGGAGCCGAACTACCGGAATTGATCGAAGAGGAAGGTCTACGTACACTCGATGCCTTGAACTTGTTGTACGTGGCATTCACCCGTGCGGAACATCGATTGTATGCGTACGTTCCTGGAGCAACCGATGCGGTCACCAAAGGGCTCGTGGAGTTCGTGCACGCTCGAACCGAACTCGCCGATGCAACCGAGGACGCCGAGCCGGCCGAAAACAGGACGGCAACGATCCCGTCCGGACCGCTCATCGATGTCACCAACGACACCCGCCCTGAACTCACTTTGCGCTTCGAGGCGCCGGTCGATCTGGACCCGGCAGCACCCGGGACCCGGCGCGCGTACGGCACTGCTGTGCACGCGGTGATCGCTGCTACGCGAACCAAGGAGGACCTGCCGAAGGCATTGGAGCGGGCCGTTGCCATCGGCGACCTGAGCAAGGAAGAAGCAGAGACGCTGCTCACCAAGTTGGGATCGATGATCACCTCACCTGAATTGCAGCCATGGTTCGAAGGTGGATCGGAGCTCCATCCCGAAGCGGCCCTGATCGCGGCGGATGGACATAGCATCCGACCGGACCGCATGCTCGTGGAAGAAGATCGTGTCCGTGTGTTGGAGATCAAGACCGGCAGGCCGGATCCCGCTCACGAATCACAGGTCCGTTCCTACCTCGACCTGCTCCGTGAGATCGGTCATGCCAACGTGGATGGCATGTTGTGGTATCTGGACGGCAAACTCCGAACCGTGGTATGATGAAGATCCTTTGGAGGACGAAGGAGTTCCATGAACTCTCATTGCGGGAATTCCATGATCTTTTGAAGTTGCGGATCGATGTATTCGTTGTGGAACAGACGTGCCCATATGCCGAACTGGACGGAAAGGACCTGGAGGCCGTGCATCTGTTCGGACTGGACCATGAGGACCGGATGGTGGCAGTGGCACGTATCCTGCCTCCGGATGAGGATGGCAGACCTCACCTGGGGCGCATCGCGGTGGATCACGAACACCGCGGCAGAGGTCTTGCCAAGGAATTGATGGAACTGGCCTTGAGCACTATCGCTGAGCGGTACGGGTCCAGACGCTCGGCGCTTGCCGCGCAATCGCACCTCGAAACGTTCTATGCCTCGTTCGGATTCGAACGGAAAGGCCCGGACTACCCGTGGGACGGTATCCCGCACGTGGATATGGTCCGCTCAGCGGAATGAGCTATCGCAGCAATGTCACGTGTCCGGTGTAATCCCTGCTGAAAGCCCCGTGCTCAGCGATCCTTGCGACGTAGGTGTATGTACCGTCCGGCAGTCCATCACCCGTCCACGCCGATCTCGGATCGGTACTGCGGAAGCGCTCCACTCCCCATCGGTCCATGATCACGATCTCGTACTCCCGAGCCCCACGCACCACCGGAGCGAACGTATCATTCAGTCCATCACCGTCAGGGGTGAAGGCGTTCGGAGCGTAGAATAAATGGTCCGTTACGAAGACCGTGTGCGTGATCGCATCGCTGCAATTGTATCCGCTGGTCACCACTTGCGTGATATCGAATCGTCCAGCATCATGGAATTCATATGAGAACGACGGCTCCATGAACGTTGTTCCGTCGATCACGTAGCTGAGATCCGCTGCGAGCAGTGATCGGTCCTTCACCTCGATACGTGGATCCATCAGGCTCACTTCGTCCGGTTCAACAACGAAATCCGCCACCGGTCTTGGATACACACTGACCCGCCCCGGAAATGCGACGTGCGCTTCGTCCACACATCCTTCATCCGTTGAAGCAGTGAAGGACACATCATACACACCCGGGGCTCCATACTGATGTTCCACGGAAGCGACCTCCATCACCGTTCCGTCGCCAAGGTCCCATCGGTATCGCAACGGGGTCCATGCCACTGCGCCCCCCACGAACCCGAAAGACCCATCAATGCAACCCGCACTGTCCGTGAAGGTCTCGGTGACAATGCGCGGGAAAACCACCGCGGAATCCACATAGCTCTCCGTACACCCGAACTCTTCCACGGTCAAGCGGACCGCTGACGCACCCAATTGGCTGAAGGCGGCTGAAACCGTTGTGCCTTGCGCCTCGAAAGGACTGGCATCATCACCGAACTCCCAGCTCACCAGGGCCGCTGAGGTGAACGTGCCCAAGGCCACGAATTCCGCCGGCTCATCCGGGCACCGGATCGGTGGTCGAGCGAACGTGGGTTGTAAGGGCGCATGCACATCGAACACGGAGATGCTCGTATCGGCACAAGGCCATCCCGGATTCGCGATCAGGGTGATGGTGTAGGTGCCTCCTTCAGCGTAGGTCCATTGTGGTTCGGCCAGATCGGAAGTATCCGTGTCGATACCGTCCACGCCGAAATCCCAATGCCAGAAATCACCGTTCATGCTCTGGTTCTCGAAGTCGATCGTGAGGCCGGAACAGAATTCTTGTTGTTCCTGGATCACGGACACGATCGTCGCCTCACAGGGCACCACATCGAAGCGGAAATCGCGTATCGATTCGCTCAGGTACTCCCCGTCACGGAATTCGCGCACGCGAACACCGACCGCGAACGAACCGAGCAGCGTGGGAAGCACCGTCAGTTCACCCGACACCGGATCGATCGACAATGGCGGCGCACCATCAACGGGGTTGCCCGCAGAGTACCCTGGTGCCCATTGGATCGGCACATATGGCGGCGGTCCTGCCACGGGAGCCGGGTCCGTGGCCGTGCCACCCGCCCATGGGGTGAACAGATCATAGACAAGGTCATCTCCGTCGGGGTCCGTCGCGGAATGATCGACGGATAGCGCCTCACCCAGACACAAGGCCACAGGTGGATACTCCACGAAACGAGGACTACTGTTCGGCGTGGTGGCGACAGGTGGTATTTGTACGGTGCATGTCAGACCTTGTAGCACGCCCGTGGGCAAATTGATGGTGGTGGGTGTGCGGCAGCAACGCTGGTAGCTTACCACATAACCACTGGGGTTCGGTGGCAGGTCCAGAACGGTAACGTACTCGGCCCAACGGGCGCAGATCGACGGAGGTGCGGCCAAACATGGATTGCTCAGGTCCACAGGCACGGTCTGTTCACCCGGATAGGACACATTCTGGGTGAATTGGAATGCACCGGTACCGCTGTACACCGCGAGTTGCAGGTTCGCATCGAAGCCCGTGTTGTTCGAATTCCCCGGGCCGCAGTCCCGATAGATCTTCAGGGTGACCCGGTATTGGTTCCCGCTCAGCTTATCGTAGTACATCTCACCACCGAGCACATGCGTTGCCCATGACCCGAGTGCGGTCAACATGGCCAGGCCGATGGCGAAGGCGCGGATCATTCCATGGGCCCAGTGGCCTTTTCCGGTATACGAGCCATTATCGCAACAAGGTGAGGTGGCCCGTGTACGACCGGCCATCCTGCAGGATCAGTTCATAATAGTAGGTCCCATCCGGAACACCCACCGCGCTCCATTGGTTCCTATAATTGCTGGTTTCATACACCGACATGCCCCACCGATTGAAGATGGTCAGGTTGTTCTTGTGCTGTTCGATGTTCAGGATCGAGAACTGCTCATTTCGACCATCCCCATTCGGACTGAACACGTTCGGGATCACGATCGGCACTTCGATGATCTCATAGGGTATGGAATAGTTGGAGGTACACCCGTCCGCGCTGGTCACCTGCAAGACGAGGTCATATGTACCAGGAACGGGGGACGACCAGGTATAGTCCTGTCCGGAACCGATCGATGACCCGTTCGCGTACCATGTCCAGTCCACGATCGTACCTCCGTTACCGGAAGAACCGTCCTGTAATCCGACATCCGTTCCGTAGGACTGGGGTGAAGGAGGGAACACGGAAAAGAAGGCCGTGGGCGGTGGAAAGGCGGATACATCCCCAGCGTACACTCCAACGCACCCATTGTCGGTCACCGTCAACGAAACCGTGGTGACACCGACGGTGGGGAACTGGGCGGAAACCGTAGGGGTATTGGCGGTGGGAGGTAGCGTGTTCGGCCCTAGGTTCCAGGCATAGGTGGCGCTCGGCCCGAATTCGCCCTCGGCCACAAGCTCGGTGACAAGTTCACTGCATACAGGCCCCGGCAATGCGAAGGTCGGTTCAGGTTGCAGGTATACCTCAAAAGTGGCCACGGTGGTATCCGCGCAGGTCAGCCCGGGATTCGCCATCAGGGTGACATTGTAGGTTCCTGGTCCGCTATAGGTCCAGGACGGAGAATGCAAGCTGGAGGTGTCCATTTCTGAACCGGCTTCGCCGAAATCCCACTCCCACACGCTACCGGTAGGGCTCACATTGTTGAAATCCATCGTCAGGTCATCGCACCAGACGGATTGTGGTGCGATCGCCGCGGATACCGTGCTTTGGCACGGCACCACATCGAAACGGAAATCT
Organism: Flavobacteriales bacterium; assembly: GCA_020437805.1. Classification (GTDB taxonomy): domain Bacteria; phylum Bacteroidota; class Bacteroidia; order Flavobacteriales_F; family PHOS-HE28; genus PHOS-HE28. The sequence continues at coordinate 34,930 of JAGQVV010000001.1, read as the reverse complement.
CGCCGCGTTTCAGAGAGCAGCACGCCGTTGCGGAATTCCTTCACCCGGATCGCCACGGTATAGCTCGCTGCCAAGGTGGGTCGCAAGGTCAGCAGACCGGTGCTCGCATCGATCGCGATGGCAGGGTCGGTATCCATCTGGTATCCCTCGGAGTAACCCGCGGCCCATGGGATCTCCACGTACGGTGGTGCCGTCGGTGTCGGGATCGGATCACCCGGTGTTCCTCCATTGTACGGTGTGCATAGTTCATAGACAAGCTCATCGCCATCGGGGTCCGTAGCGGAATGATCGAAGCTAAGGGCCTCGTTGAGGCAAAGGACGATCGGCGGATACACCTCGAACCGGGCCGCGCTGTTCGCCCTGTTCTCCGTTCCGGGGATCCTGACGGTGCAGGTCAGACCGAGGTCATCAGCGTTAGGGATATTGATGATCGTTGGAGTGCGGCAGCACCGTTGGAAGGTCAGGTGATAACCATCCGGCCGAGCGGGAAGGGTGAACACGCCTGTGTATGTCGCCAGTTCCACACAGATCGAGGGTGGGGCCGTGAGGCATGGATTGTCCAGCACCACGGGAACACGTTCAGCGCCCGGAAAGGGCAAGGATTGTGTGAACAAGGCGGAACCGTCCCCGCCGAACACACCGATCGTGGCAGCAGCATCGTATTGGGTATTGTTCACGTTACCCGGGCCACAGTCCCGGTATAGTTTCAAGAACACACGATACTGGTCTCCACCAAGATGGTCGTAGTAGATCTCTCCACCGATGATGTGCGTTGCATTCGAGTTCAAGGCCATCAACGCCAGAAGACCGAAGGAGAGAAGGTGTCGCATGGTGCAATGACAGGTAGGGGGCGTGCAACGTTGCCCGGACGGCTCGTGAAGATACACCTTCCAAGCACGCGCCGATCGCAGTGCTCGAAAGCCCCTATGGTTCCCCGACCTTTCCCTCGGCGATCCGCCATTGGTCAACATCCAAGGCCACATAGCGACCCTCCGCACCTTCGATCAACTCGTGTATCCGGAGCATCTCCGGATAGGCGACCGCATGGATCTCATGTTTCACCCACCGACCACCGATCCGTTGCAGCTCGGTGAACCGCTCAAGGGACTCCACGCGGTAGAAGTGTCCTCCCCCGGCTAGTTGACGATAGATCGGATAGGATGGGTCCTTAGGCATGGCCCTGTGGCTATCTTCCCGCACCTTTCATGCGTCCATTCCTCGAACGCCTCGCAGACCTTCTTCTCGAACGCCATCGGCCCGAAATGGGCCGCGTTGCGGTGGTGCTGCCCGGACGTCGCGCTGGATTGCACCTGCGAAAGTACCTGGCCAAGGCCAATGGCCAAGCGCTGTGGAGTCCGGAGATACTCGACCTGGGCGCCTTCCTTGAGCGTCTCAGTAACAAGGAACAAGGTGGGTCCTTGGAACTCGTGTTCCTGCTGTACGAAGCCCATGTGAGGCTTAATGGGGATCGTGCCGATCCCATTGCCGAATTCATGGAATGGGCTCCGATGACCGTGCGCGATATGAGCGAGGTCGACTCCCATCTGATCGATACCGATATTCTCTATAAGGACCTGCGTGAGTACCGCGAATTGGAGGAATGGAGCTTTCGTCTGGGTGAATTGAGCCCTGGCCAAGAGCGGCTCAATCAACGTTGGCGCTCCACAGGTGAGTTGCACAAGGCTTTTTCCGAGTTGATGGAGGAGCGCGGTGTGGCCTCATCCGGGTATATCGCGCGATGTGCGGTCTCCGCACTCGAGAAGGCCCCACGACTCCCTTGGAACGCCATCTGGTTCGCCGGGCTGAATGCACTGGACCCTGCCAGCACCGCCGTTATCCAGGTCTTGCAACAACGGGGTCTTGCCAAGATCGCGTGGGATGCGGACCCCTTCTACTTGGAGGACGAGAAACAGGAAGCCGGCCGATACCTCAGGCGATCGATCCGCGAATTGGGTATTGGTGAACTGCCACCCCAACCCACCATTTTGGAACGGGAACGGGAAGTGCATGCGGTAGCGGCGCCGAACGCACTGGCCCAGACCACGTACGTTGCCCAACGATTGGCTGAACTGGACCCGACGCAACGTTCAGTAACAGCGGTCGTCCTTGCGGATGAACAACTCCTGCTTCCATTTCTGGAGCAACTTCCCGCGGACATCGGCCCGGTCAATGTGACCATGGGCATGCCCTTGAAGGCCTTACCGGTGAACGGATTGACGGATGCTCTGCTACAGGTCCATACCACCATGACCGACGGGGGGATGGTGTTGCTCCAGGACCTCGAATCCTTGCTGGGCCACCCGTTCCTGCACGAAGGCCGGTCCACTGCAGCGCTGATCGCCGCGCTACGTGCCAAGGGGACGATCCGTATAAATACGGAAGAGCTTTTGGCTGAGATGGACAAGGTCGGATCGCTCAACGCTGGTCGGATGCAGCAGATGTTGGCCCCATTGGACGGCACGCTCAATGGGCTTTCCGATCTATCCGATGCGCTTTTCGCATGGGCCAATGCGTCGGCGATGGAAGACCGTCTGATACAAGAACAATTGTTCCAAATGGCACGATCGCAGCAGCGTCTTCACAGCACCTTGGAGCGCTGCGGTCAGATGAGCATGGACCTGCGCACATATCGGTCCATCCGGGACAAACTGTTGCGGGATGAGCGCATTGCTTTCCTTGGGGAACCGCTTCGCGGGTTGCAGGTAATGGGCTTGTTGGAGACCCGTGCACTGGATCATGAACGGCTCTTCATTGTCTCCATGAACGAGGGGATCATGCCGACCGCCAGCTCACATCAAAGCTGGATCCCCTTCGATGTGCGCAAACATCACCACCTTCCCATGCCGTCGGACGGAGAAGCCATCTCAGCTTATCATTTCCAACGGTCCATGCATTCGGCCAAGCACGTGGAATTGATCCACAACGGAGGAGAGGATAGCACTGAGGCTTCCCGTTTCTTGGCGCAATGGCGGAAAGAGGTGGTCGGTCGATCCCGTACGATATGGTCCGACAGAGCGGTGGCGGCCAAGAGCCTGATGAGGCGAGCACGCCCATTGGTCATGGAAAAGGATCCTGCGACATTGTTGCGATTGAAGGCGATCTGCGAACGTGGTCTTTCTCCCTCCGCGCTGGGAACCTGGTTGCGTTGCCCGATGGACTTCCATTTCAAGTATGTACTAGGGATCAAGGATACTGATCCGGTCGACGGCACCTTGGGCAGCGATGTTCTCGGCCAAGCGGTCCACAATGTGCTCCAAGACCTGTTCAAACCCTTGGAGGGTCGGATCCTGAGCCCCGACATGCTCGCAGCGATGCCCGATCACGTGGACCATCTTCTGCTCCGCCATTTGGCCGAGGAGCATTCACCTACAACATTGACCCACGGTGACTTCCGCCTACGCAGGGAAATGGCAGCAGAAGCACTGCGCTCCTACCTTCGGGAGGAACAGCGTCGCTGCGAGCGATCGTCCACCACGGTGGTATCCGTAGAGGAAGAGTTGAGCGCCACGTTAGCGAACGGTGTGCTGCTCAAGGGCCGGAGTGACCGGATCGATGTTCGCGATGGTTCGACCACGGTGTTGGACATGAAGACCGGATCCGTTCGATCAGAGGACCTGCGCCTTGCCGAATTGACGCGCGAGGCCATTACGCCAGCGAAACGCTATGCGCTGCAACTGATGATCTACGCGTGGACCTACATGGCCCAGCACCCCGAGCTGCACGCGGTGAGTGCCGGGATCATCCCCTTGCAACGCTCCAGTCAAGCGGGAGGCGAGTTCCTCAGCATCGCGAAAGGAACGATCCTTTCCAGGGAGACCATGGTGGCCATCGGTGCGCTACTGGTCGAATTGGTGGACGAGATGCTTGACCCGGCCAAACCGTTCGCACATGACCCGGAAAGCAGGTATTGTCGCTTCTGCGTGGAGGTAAAATGAAAGGGGCCGCCCCTTTCGGGACAGCCCCTTCGTTCAACTCTTTCGCCCAACTACCGGTAGACGATCTTGTGGGTCGTGGTCTTCGTGCCCCGCTTGATCTTGAGATAGTACACGCCAGCACTGTGGCTGGTCAGGTCCATTTCCTTCTTGTAGCTGCCTTCGAGGTCGCGTACGGTGTCATTGAAGACAGACTGTCCGATGTTGTTCACCAATTCGACGACAACATCGCCCATTGTATCGTTATTGAAGCTGAAGGTGAACTGTCCATTGTTCGGGTTGGGCTGGATCACGACGGAACCATCCTCCTCAGCGCTGGCCAGCCCTTTGTAAATGATCCCCGTACGGTCAGACCCGCCCAACGCAGCGTAGAAGTCGGCATTGTTGCTCACCTCACCGGTGTATGCATCATTCACCAGTTCGAACTCGGCACTGCCGGTAACAGGGATGGTGGCGATCGTATACTCCTCTCCCGCTCTCCAATTGACACCATGGCTGCTCATGGACGACATACCGAAGCCTGCGAACACCATGTACTTGAATCCACCAGCGTCGCGCACGTTCCCGGACCTGCTCACTCCCATGTATTGGGCCTCAACACCCTCTTGGACGACCTCGCCCAAGTTCGCCCCGGAATTGGCATCCCATCGGATGGAGAAGACCAATGAAGAGAAGATCCCGTTGAAGTCGGCCTCCGGCCGAACCTTCACCTCCAGAACGCCATCGTTCTGATAGAGGCCGATATCCACCGCGCTCTGCGCGAATGCGGTGCCGGCAAGTGCCGTGAAAAGGAAGGAGAGCGCGGTGTTGCGGAACATTCGGTTCATGGTGCGGTCGCGTTTACGGAAATTGTTCGAACGTTATTTCCCGGCGGGAAGGAGGCATAATGAGCCTCCCCCCAAAGGGATAGGAGCGGCAAGGTAATATATGAAAGGGGGTCTGCGCAAGCATTTTCGCGGATCGTGCTTCGTTTCTCGGTGAAGCCTGTTTTTCGACCGATGGGAAGGTCCTAAAACCGAACAGGGGCCCTTTCGGACCCCTGCGCGGCAAACCTGCAAGGAATTGTGGAACCAGTCAGGGTCAGGAAGACCGACCCCGCTGTCCAGAAGACGACGCGGTCCGTTAAGGGTTGCCACTACCCTGAAAAAAAAGTTCACGCGGTGAATTTGTAGCCCACCCCACGGACCGAATGAAAATGCTTGGGGACCCGCGCGTCCGGCTCAAAATACTTCCTGAAACCCACGATGAAATTATCCACCGTTCGGGTGGTCGGGAACACATTGTAACCCCAGACCTTCTGTAGGATCTGCTCACGGGACACAACAGCACCCTCCTGCTCGATCAGCAAGCGCAACAACATCATCTCTCGCTGGCTAAGGGTATGGACCAACCCTCCTTGGCCTTTCACCTCATAGCTCCGAAAATCCACATGGTTCCCCCCAAAAGTGTATTCCTCGAGGACGGTCGATGTCGGCTTCTCTTCTGAGCGCTTGACCAGCTTCCCGAGACGCAGCAGCAGTTCCTCCAATTCGAAGGGCTTCCCTAGGTGATCATCACCGGCACGCAAGCCCCTGACCCGGTCCGCCGGGCCCGAACGCGCGGTAAGGAACAGCACAGGGGTGGTGTTCCCATCCAAGCGGATCGTCTCCACCACCGTGAACCCGTCCATACCGGGAAGCATCACATCCATCACCACTGCATCGAAATGAGCACCCCGCATCCGTTGAAGGGCATCCGGGCCGTTGGTGACCGCGGTCACATCATAGCCCTCCAACTCGAAGTTCATGCGCAAGGCCGAGCGCAAGGCTTCCTCATCCTCCACCAATAGCACCCGCGGGCGACGTTCAGCTTCCATGCGTGCAAAGATGGTCACGGCTAACTTTGGCACCATGCAATTCACCACTGCCCATGTGGAAAAGGCGAACGCCATGCAAGCCGACACGCTGGTGGAACACCTCGGCATCCGCTTCGGACTGGACGATCAGGGCCACTTCACCGCAAGCATGCCCGTGGATGAACGCACCCGGCAGCCCATGGGCCTCTTGCACGGCGGTGCCACCGCAGCCCTTGCCGAGTCCCTCGGAAGCATGGGGTCGGCCATGTTGGTCGATCTGGATCGCTACGGCGTGGTGGGCTTGGAGGTGAGTGCCAATCATCTTCGCGTTGTCCGTGATGGGCTTGTGTTCGCTACCGGGGAACTGGTGCACCAAGGACGTACAATGCATGTATGGGATATCCGCGTGCACAATGAAGCCGGGGATCTGTGTGCGATATGCCGCTTGTCGAACATGATCATCGAACTACCGAAATGAGCACTGCACCTGCGCTCCTCGAAGCCCTTGAATACTGTGTCGCTCACCGACTGACATTCGCTGCGTTCCGGACCCCGAGCGGGCAGGTAACGCTTTGGGCGCAGCAAACCCCTGAGCTCGATCGGGTTGACAATGGGCTTTGGTGGGAATTGAACGATGTGTTCCTGTTCGCCCCGTTCGACATTCAGGAACGCATCCCGATCATACGGTCGGACGTTGAATTGACCTTCGGGGACGCTGAACCAGCGTGGCATCGGCTGATGGAATGCACAGGTGCTGCGTCGGACCCGGCTTCTTCACCGCGACCGGCCATGGCCAAACAGGAATTCGAGACGGCTGTGCGCAAAGCCCAAGAACACTGTCGTACCGGCAAGTTGGAGAAAGCCGTTCTTTCCCGCAGCATTGATCTGGACGTATCCAAACAGGACGCGCCACGACTTTTCGTGGAGGCCTTGGACCAACGACCTGAAGCGTTGGTGACCTTGGTGGCCACTCCGGAACACGGTGTTTGGTTGGGCGCATCACCGGAACGATTGATCCTCGCGGAGAATGACATCGTTCATATTGACGCGATGGCCGGTACATTGCGGAGCGCGGAGGCTCCGACCCAAGCCCAGGATTGGGGAGAAAAGGAGCGTCATGAACAGAACGTGGTCACCCGCACGATCACCGGAACGCTCATCGATCTGGGTATACCCTCCATCTCATTGGAAGGGCCTGAAGTGATGATCACCGGGAGCATCGCGCACCTGCGGACAAGGATCACGGCCACCGCTGGTGGGCGATCCGTCGGTGACGTGGTACTGGCCCTGCACCCGACCCCAGCGGTGTGTGGTGTTCCGCTGGACCTTGCCCGTACCGTGATCCTTGAATCGGAGTCCCGGGACAGGGAACTGTACGCGGGGTTCTGGGGTCCATGGAGCGCTGACGGGCGAATGGAACTGTTCGTGAACATCCGTTGCATGCGCTTGTTCGATACTGGTGCACAACTCCATGTCGGTGCGGGCATCACAGCGGGGTCCATCGCCGCGAGCGAATGGGACGAGACCGAACACAAAGCGGACAGCTGGCGCAGTGTGATCCAAGCACTGGCCACCACACGGGTATCTTAGGCGCCCCTATGCCCACGAGTGACCACCTTGCCGCGGCCGAATTGGCTCGACTCTGCGCTGCGAAAGGCATTCAACACGCGATCATCAGCCCCGGAAGCCGTAGTGCTCCGCTTGTGATAGCATTCAATGCACAGGCCGGGATCGAATGCATGCAGGTCATTGACGAGCGCAGCGCCGCCTTCTTCGCGTTGGGCATGGCGCAACAGCTCCACGCACCCGTGGCACTGATCTGCACTTCAGGAAGTGCGGTCCTGAACTACGGACCCGCCATTGCGGAGGCTTTCTACCAGCGGGCCCCATTGCTTTTGATCACTGCGGACCGCCCGGAAGAATTGGTGGACCAAGGGGAAGGACAGGCGATCCGTCAACATGGTGTGCTCGCCTTGCACGTGAGGCGTAGCATCCAATTGCCGCGAACGACCGATGACGAACTCGCACAATGGCAATGTGGCAGGATGATCAACGAGGCGATCGGTGCCACCCTTCTGCCTGTTCCGGGTCCTGTGCATGTGAACATCCCCTTCGCCGAACCGCTCTACGGCACCACGGAAAGTGAAGGAAATTCCCGGGCCATCGCCACGGTGATGACCGAATCGTTCATCCTGCCGGAACACGCACGTTGGTTGATCGCGCAACTCTCAGCATGCCGGAGCGTAATGATCCTGGCGGGCCAAGGGGTTTGGAGCAAGGGGCTGCGTGACCAGCTGCTCCACTTGGCCACTTTGCCGCAGATCACCGTGCTCACCGAGGCCACGAGCAATCTGGACGAGGCCAGCTTCATCACTTGCATCGACCGCGTGATAGAAGGCGTGAACGCCAGGAATGAACGGGACCTGCGACCTGACCTATTGATCACCTTCGGTGGTGCGGTGGTGAGCAAGCGCATAAGGAGCTTGATGCGCAAATGGAAACCAGCGCAACACTGGAACATCGACCTGGGGCAGCGGCATTTTGACACCTACCAGAGCCTCTCGCATGACATTGCGGTGAGCCCGGAGATCTTCTTCGCGCAGATCGCCTCGCAGGTCCAACCGAACGAAAGCATCTACGGCGAAGCGTGGAAGATGCTGGATGTGAGCACACGCGGGATCCATGACCGGACCTTGGCCGAGGCACCGTTCTGCGACCTGACCGTATTCAATACCTTGAACGACCGCATTCCCGGCGATTCCGATGTGCACTTGGCGAACAGCACTCCGGCCCGTTATGCACAACTCTTCGATCGTTTGCGAGGCCACCGGTGGTTCAGCAATCGCGGGACCAGTGGTATCGATGGTTGCACGAGCACTGCCTTGGGTGCTGCGTTCGCCACGAAGAAGCTCACTACACTGATCACCGGCGATACCGCCTTCTGTTACGACAGCAATGCCTTCTGGAACGAACACCTTTCCCCGTTATTGAAGGTGATCGTTATCGACAATGGCGGAGGCAACATATTCCGGTTCATTGATGGTCCCGACAAGAATGAGGAACTGCTTCCATGGTTCGAAGCCCCGCACGGACGGAGCATCGAACAGCTCGTGCGTTCCTTCGACCTCGTGTACCACCATGCCTCGGACCAGGCTTCGTTGGAGGCAGGGATCGATTCGCTGTACAAGGAGAACGATAAGCCGGCCGTGCTCCACATCACAACAGATGCGCTGACCTCACCCAGGATACTGCGCGAATACTTCAAGAAACTAAGGGGGACCTAACGTGAAGGTGCGACCACGTCCCTGCTCCAGGCCGGGATGACGGCCCGGAATGACGACCATATCATGAGCAAGAGAGACTGGAAGACCATCAAGGAATACTCCGACATCCGCTTCGAATTCTTCGAGGGGATCGGTAAGATCACGATCAACCGCCCGGAGGTTTACAACGCCTTCCGTCCGGATACCAACACGCAGATGATCGACGCGATGGACCTGGCACGCGAGGATCCCGCGATCGGTGTCGTCGTCTTCACCGGCCAAGGCGACAAAGCCTTTTGCAGCGGCGGTGACCAGAACGTGAAAGGACGAGGCGGCTATATCGGCACGGACGGTGTGCCTCGTCTGAACGTACTGGACCTGCATAAGCGGATCCGCGAGATACCCAAGCCGGTGATCGCGATGGTGAACGGGTATGCGATCGGAGGTGGGCACGTGCTGCATGTGGTCTGTGACATCACCATTGCCGCGGACCATGCACGCTTCGGACAGACCGGGCCGAAAGTGGGCAGCTTCGACGCCGGCTTCGGCAGCAACTATCTCGCGCGTCATGTGGGCCAGAAGAAAGCCCGCGAGATCTGGTTCCTCTGCCAACAGTACAGCGCAAAGGAAGCCGAGGACATGGGCATGGTGAACAAGGTGGTCCCCTTGGCGGATCTCGAGGACACGACCGTGGAATGGTGCCGCATCATGATGCAGCGCAGCCCATTGGCCTTGCGCATGATCAAACGTGGATTGAACGCGGAACTCGATGGCCAACGCGGCCTGATGGAGTTCGCCGGGGATGCGACCTTGATGTACTACCTCATGGACGAGGCACAGGAAGGACGCAATGCCTTCTTGGAGAAACGGGCACCGGACTTCCAGAAGTACCCGAAATTCCCGTGAGCGTGTGTCCACGCAGGGTCGAGGTGAACTCCGAGGTACGCGAGGAATGAAGCATTGGGTCCAGGCCTTCAGGTTGCGGACGTTGCCCTTGGCCGTGAGCAGTATCCTGGTCGGCAGTGCGCTCGCGCATTACCGTGGTGTATTTTCCTGGGCGATATTCGGCATGGCCCTGATCACGGCGATCCTTCTCCAACTTCTGAGCAACCTCGCCAACGACCTGGGCGACCATGAGCACGGTACGGACAACGACGATCGCATAGGCCCTGTTCGCAGTGTACAAAGCGGGGCGATCAGTCCTGCTTCCATGAAACGGGCCATGGTGATCTGTGGAGCACTGGCTTTGTTGAGCGGTCTCGCTTTGATCTTCTTCGCCTTCGGTTCGAGTATGACCACCGTTGCTTTCCTCATGATCGGACTGTCAGCTATCGGAGCGGCCGTGAAATACACCTTCGGCAAGAATCCATACGGATATGCAGGCCTCGGAGACCTGAGCGTCTTTCTGTTCTTCGGAGTAGTGGGTGTGGCGGGCACGTTCTATCTCTACTCACGGTCGTTCGATGCCATCACACTAAGACCCGTGCTCATTTTCGGGCTTCTTTCCGTAGCTGTACTGAATTTGAACAACATGCGGGACATCGAGAACGACAGGGCGTGTGGCAAACGCACGCTGGTCGTTCGCTTGGGACTGAAGAACGCGTTGCAGTACCACTTCTTCCTTGTTTTCATCCCTTTCATGCTTCTGTCCCACATGGCATGGTCGGGTATTCACGGCCCGTGGATGTGGCTGGCGTTGATAGGGTACATCCTACCCATGATCCACCTGTTCCGAATTCAGCATGCAGCTGGGAAGATCCCCTTGGACCTCGAGTTGAAGCGCGTGGCGCTCGGCACCTTCTTCACTGCGATCCTATTCTCACTCGGCCTTATCCTTGCGTGATGCTTCACGCCAAGTGGATCGAGCACGTTCTGGAGCCACGCTTCGAATTGGGGACGTCGAAAGGGCCGATCAACGCGCGTACCGTTTGGTACCTGATCGCTTGGGATGATCGCGATCCGCAGATCCGAGGTATTGGCGAGGCCGCGCTTTTCCCCGGACATAGCAAGGAATTCCCAGCTGATGTGCGCACCAAGCTCGTGGAACTCTGCGCCAGGACCGATGATTGGCACGAGCGCTTGACCACCGACCTTGTGGGAGTTCCCAGCGTGCGATTCGCGACGGAGCAATGCCTTCGGGACCTGGCCGTGAGCGGTACCAAGCAACTGTTCCCTTCCCCTTTCCTACTGGGGAAGGATCCCATACCGATCAACGGGTTGGTATGGATGGGCGATAAAGACACCATGCGCACCCGGATCAAGGAACAGATCGACAAGGGATGTACTACGGTGAAGATGAAGATCGGGGCGATAGGGATCGACGATGAATTGGAGCTGCTCGATGCGGTACGAAAGGAATTCAGCCCGGACGACATCACCCTTCGGGTGGATGCCAATGGCGCATTCAACCATTTGAACGCCATGCCGGTATTGGAGCGCTTGGCCGGGCTTTCGATCCATAGCATAGAACAACCCGTAGCACCGGGCTTGTATGAGGTGATGGCCGAATTGTGCGAACGCTCCCCTGTTCCGATCGCGTTGGACGAGGACCTGATCGGCCTGAACACCCACGACCTGAAAGTGGACCTGCTTAGGCATGTCAAGCCACGGTACATCGTGATCAAACCAAGCCTTGTCGGTGGCTGGGTGGCGACGCAGGAATGGATCGACATTGCCGAGGAGCGCGGCATCGGCTGGTGGATCACGAGCGCACTGGAGAGCAGCATCGGGCTGAATGCTATCGCACAATACACCGCGACATTGGATGTGGAAATGCCGCAAGGTTTGGGGACCGGGAACGTTTATGCGAACAACATTCCATCACCACTGCTCGCTGGCCGTGGCTTTCTCCGTTATCGTCCGGAGGTCGCGTGGGACCTATCCCTTTTCGCCTGAACATGGGCGCCCCGCTAAATACGCTGACCTTGGATGGCCTGACATTGAGCGGTGATGCGCTCGTGGACCTTGCGATCGCGTTGCGCATTGACCGTGAAGATGCCGAGTGGACCTGTTCCTTTCAGCGTTTGATCGATGAGTTGATCACCTCCGATGGTCCGCTGATCGCGCATACGAGCGGTACGACAGGTCCACCGAAACGGATCGTCTTGGATCGCGTGGACCTCCTGGCGAGTGCCCATTTGACAGGGAAGACCTTCGGCCTCACCAAAGGGGACCGCGCTCTACTCTGCCTACCATGCGGCTTCATTGCTGGAAAGATGATGGTGGTGCGTGCCATGGTCCTTGGCCTGGACCTGCATGTGATCGACCCTCGAGGAAGTATTCTGGATCACTTGGACCGAGAGGAGCATTTCCGGTTCACGGCAATGGTGCCCCACCAATTGCAACGGGCATTGGAGGAGGATCCTGAGCGTGTCAATGCGCAGTTCAACACCATTCTGCTCGGTGGCGGTCCGGTGGGGTCCATGCTATTGGACCTGGTGAACACGATCGGCACGAAGGTCTTCCAGAGCTACGGCAGCACGGAGACTTTGACCCATGTGGCGTTGCGAGCATTGAACGGCCCGGACCGGTCGGACGCGTTCCGTGCGTTGGGTCCGGTGAACTTTGGACTTGATGTGCGCGGCTGTTTGGTGATCTACACGCCTCATCTATCGACCTCCCAGCACATCACCAACGACCTGGTGGAGCTGATCGATACCACACATTTTCGTTGGCTGGGCCGGGTGGACAATGTGATACTGAGCGGTGGAAAGAAGGTCTTCCCTGAGCAACTGGAGGCACGGACAGCAACCGTCCTGCCATACCCGCACTACTTCACGGCCACTGCCGATGAACGCTTGGGTCAAGCCGTGGTACTCGTGTTGGAAACGGAAAACACAGCAAAGGAAGTGATGTCCGACATCATGACCGCATTGATGCAGGTGCTCGAAAAACATGAGCTACCACGTCATGTCCGTACAGTGCCCGGCTTCATCCGGACGGAGAGCGGGAAGTTGGTGCGCAGGAACTGAGAGCACAGGCCACCTTGTTCCACGTGGGCCGATCGGACGCCTGATCACTTCATGTTGTTCACCGCCTCCTTGTCCATGGGCTCCTCATCATCGTCATTCCCAAGGGGCTTGTACGCGGTGTAGTGCCGCCATTTTTCCAAGACGGTCCGCATATCCGCAGGAAGTTCACTCTCGAAGTGCATGCGTTCTCCGGTCATCGGATGATCGATGTCCAACGTTCGAGCATGCAGCGCTTGTCGTGGAAGGATCTTGAAACAATTCTCCACGAATTGCTTGTATTTCGTGAAGGTGGTCCCCTTGAGCACGCGGTCACCGCCATAGTTGGCATCATTGAAAAGTGGATGCCCCTTCCACTGCATGTGCACCCTGATCTGGTGCGTGCGCCCCGTTTCCAATTTGCATTCCACCAGGGTGATGTAGCGGAACCGTTCGATCACCTTGTAGCGCGTCAACGCGTGCTTACCCTGATCACCATCCGGGAATACGGCCTGCACGGTCCGGTCCTTCACGGAACGGCCGATGTGCCCTTCGATCTCGCCTTCGTCCTCATCGAAATCACCCCAAACGAAGGCTTGGTAGCGACGATCACTTGTCCGCTCGAAGAATTGACGGGCCAAGTGGGTGAGCGCTTCCTCAGTTTTACCGATCACCATGACCCCACTGGTATCCTTGTCCAAGCGATGGACCAGACCGGGACGTGGTATTTCGGCGCCGGGCGTGCTGGGCAGCTTTCCGAAGTGGAACAACAGTGCGTTCACCAATGTGCCGTACCAATTGCCATGTCCGGGATGTACCACTAGTCCTGCTTGCTTGTCGATCACCAGAATGTGGTCATCCTCATACAGAACGTTCAACGGGATGTCCTCGGGCTGGATCTCCGTATCACGCTGGGGATAGGGAAGAACGATGCTGATCTCATCGCCGGGCTTCACCTTCAAACTGGGCTTGACGGCCTTGCCGTTCACCAGCACATTACCCGCTTTGGCCGCTATCTGGATCCGATTCCGGGATGTATGCGGGAGCCGATCGAAGAGGAATTTGTCCAGCCGGATCAGCGACTGGTTCGGGTCACAAACAATGCGGTGATGCTCAAAGAGCTCCTGCTCTTCGCCACTGCTATCCTGTTCGGATTCCATCATCGTTGAACCACCAAGCGGCCTTGCGCAACACTGGTCCCGCTCGGCTCATTCACCCGAACAACATAGACACCGGGAGAAAGCCCTGACGTAGGTATCGCCCCTCCCTCGACATAGGGTTCTTGCAGCACAAGTCGACCGGTGGCATCCTGGCATACCACGGTTGAACGCCGGGCAACCTCTCCTTCCACCTTCACACGGAACAACTCGCTTGCCGGGTTCGGATAGACGATCAGGCCATGACCTACGGTTCCTTCCTCCTCAACACCGGCCCACGGATCCAGCGCAGCGATAAAGACCGGCCGCATCATCAAGGACCCCTCGAAGCTCGTATTCGTCCAACTTCCTCCCGTTCGATAGAAGATCTTCGTGCGGTTGTTCCTGTTCTTGTCGAAACCCAGGTTCATCGCCGCCGTATTGGTCTGTATCCAACCGATGTAGATGGTGCCCTGCACATAGATCACCGAATCGAGCTCATACTCCACGAACTTGTCGATCCCGTCCATTCGATACTCCGGCGTGGAGAAGGTGACATTCTGATGCTGCACCACTTCGGGGTCCAAACTCGACCAGACCGTAAGCAGGAAAACCCCTTGGGTGGGTGGCAAAGCAGGAGGTGTGTTCGCCAAAGGGTTGAAATACATGCGCACGGCCCGCAGCGAATCAGGGCCGATGAGGTCGTACCGGTAGGCCAGTCGAGCGCCAGCAGCGGTCAGCCCATAACCGGCTTCGGCTGAACCATCGTCGTAAGCGTAGTAGTTGCTCAGCTCCTGCACCAAGCGAATGGTGTCGTTGTACGGATTGATGTCCGGTGTAGTGTTGGCCCAGAACTTCACATCCCAGAAAGCCGCATCCGTGGAAAGGTCGTTGTTGTACACGAAGTCGTTCGGTGCACTGTTGATCGCATGCGTTGAGGTGAATATCTGGCTCGCGTTACCGCTCGAGTTCAGGCCATTCGAGAAGTTCACGGTCGGCCCGCCATCCTCCGATCGCGCCGTCATGCCATAGGTGATGAAACGATCATTGATGTCCAGATTACGGATCCGTTCATCGACGGACAAGGCCATGGATGCGGATGAGGCCACTTCGAATTGATTGAACGGCACCGACGTATAGGTCTGCAAGATGCTCGTTTCGGGGTACAGATAAGCCACGTCCACCAAGCGCGTATCATCAAAAGTGCGTTGTGCGGCCAAACGCACATAATCCAAGTGCCAATGGTCGAAGGAGCCGCTCAAGGTGGCATAGTTGGTGAAACGGAACTGGAACCCCTCCTTCAAGAAGCGCCCTTGCGTGATCGGAATGAGCACTTGTTGGAAATCCGCAGGGTCGACGTAGCCAATACCCCAGACCTTGTACCACGACTGCTCCAATGGAGCATAGAATTCAAGGATCAAGCTATCGATGGGTTGCACTTCGGCATCACCGCTCAGGCCTTGCGTCTGATAGAAGAAGCTCAGGTAGATGGAGTCGCTCGCCGGATACTCCAGATCGATGGGCACCGAGGTCAAATGATCGGCTTGACCGTACGCGGAGTAGTTCGGGAAATCGTATGGATAGCCGGTACGTGCAAGCCCGTCGAACGTGGCAACGCCGATGGTGGGCGGATCGATGGGATAGGATCCGTTCACGTACACGTCATCATCCTGCCAAAGGACCAAAGGTGTGGCCACGTTGTTCATCAGGTAGGTGCCTGCTTCCGGTGCCACGGAATACAAAAGCAAGGAATCCTGGATGTAGGCCACCGAGGTAAGGAACACCGTATCGCGTGGTGGTGAGGTAAGCGTGTCGTACACGTTGTACGCCGGCCAAACCTCCACCTCCTCACTTGTAGGCGGGTACACGGAAAGGTCGAACAGGGTGACCATTATGCTCTCAAGCGGCTCGCGCGTCCGGACCGGTGGATCGGAACCATCGATGGTGTACGTGAAGGTGGTGTCCGAATTGAACCGCATATCGGCCGTCGAAGCCCCTCCCACGGCCAAGTGATACAAGGTCTGGTCATAGGTCACGCCAGGATCCCCGACCTGAGCGTTGCGCTTCCGCGTACGATCAACGGAGAAGTCGTCCATCAAGGGGATCTCCTGTTGTTCGTACTCGTAGAGGAACAAGCGGTCGATGTTGTCCTTGGCTCGAGGAGCATCGGCCGAGGGTCTGAAGGACAGCGCCCGTAACACTTCGTCCTGAGCGGACGAGACAGCGACGATCAAGCACAAGCAAGCGCAAGGAAGCGTTCTATTCCACAACATCCACTGAGTCGATCTCATGATAGCGTGCAGGGTTGTTCCAGTCGGAAGCCGGCCGGAGACCGGTTGTATCGGCATTGAGCCAAATGTCGATCGCGCTCCCCAAGGAAGTGCGTTCATTGGCATGGGACGCAGGAGATTGTCGCCACACCCTCGCCAACGCTGAATCCGCTACGGTATTGCATCCCTTGCATTCCACCAGGACACCCAGGTTCAATGAGGCCATGTTCAATACCATGCGCACTTCGGCGTTCGTCAATCCCACCAGGTCCGGTATAGGGACGCGCTCACCCTTGTCCCCGCTGCCCAGCACCAATGTGATGGATTCGCCACGGCGGATCCGCGCATCAGCTGCGATGGGCTCGCCTTTGTACAATTGCGCGATCACACAATCCACACAGGGGTCCGGCTTGTACTGCAGTTCCTTCACTTTCAATCCGATGATATCCAACACGGATATCGCCTGTCGTTTGGACAGGTCCACCAGCTGTGGCATGTCGATCATCTTCGGCTGAGTGGCATTCACCACGAGATAGACCTTGCGACCGGACTTCACATCCAAACCCGCTGCTGGATCCTGCTCCACAACAGCACCTTTCGCCCATTCATCGGTGTGGACCGAATCGATCACCAATGCCCTCAACTCCCTGGATCCCAGTATGCTTTCAGCTTCGGCCAAGGGCATCCCCTTCAAGTCGGGGACCCGCATGACATCTCCATGACGCGTGTAATATCGCAGCCAGAGCCATCCACCGAGCAGCAGAATGCCCAGCATGATCACGGGAAGGATGATGGCCAAGAGGCGTTTCATACAGGTCAAGAGCTTGCCGCAAGGATGGCAAGGCGCCAAAGATAGCCGCCTGTGCCTGCGGCGGTTCCACACGGCCCGGTTCACACTTTGACAGGAACCCCATCCGTTCCTTTCCGGGCGCGGCCCAGCTTTGCCCCAACACCCTCCTGCACCCATGCAAGTTCCAGCCATCGCCGTGGTCCGTGGCGGTTATTCCGGGGAATCCGTCATCAGTCACCAGAGTGCTGCATGCATGCTGAATGCCTTGGACACCAAGCGTTTCGACCCGTACTATGTGACCTTGACCCGTTCACCATGGACATGCGAACGACCTGATGGCAGCCCTGTTCCGTTCGACCGCGGTGGCTTCACACTGGACCGGGGCAACGGAACTGAACGATTCGCAGGGGCATTGATCGCGATCCATGGAACGCCGGGTGAGGATGGCCTGCTCCAGGGCTACTTGGACATGCTTGGTATCCCCTACCAGACCGGAGGTGTGCTCAATATGTCGCTCACATTCAGCAAATACGCGACCACCGCCTTACTGCGCCAGTTGGGATTCCGTGTCGCCCCTTCGGTATTGGTGCATCGTGATCTTACCATGCCCGAGGAGTCCATCGCCGCATTGGGCCTTCCCGTGTTCGTGAAGCCGGACCAAAGCGGAAGCAGTTTGGGAGTAAGCAAAGTGAAAAAGGCGGATGAGTTGGGAGCCGCTCTTGAAGCGGCTTTTCGCGAAAGCCCGGTAGTGATGGTGGAAGGGGCGGTTAGCGGAACGGAACTGACCTGTGGCGTACTCACCACGGCAACGGGCGTTCGTGCACTCCCACTGTGCGAGATCCGGACCACGCGTGAATTCTTCGACTACGAGGCGAAATATCACGCGACTGATACCCAGGAGATCGTGCCTGCGCCGGTATCGGACGAGGTAACGCGACTGGTCCAAGAACGGTCGGTGGCTATTTATCAAGCCCTGGAGTGCCGAGGAATGGTGCGCGTGGACCACTTCTGGACCGGAACGGAACTCGTGACGATCGAGGTGAACACCACACCCGGCTTCAGCGAGGCCAGCATCTACCCCAAGATGTTGAAGGTGGATGGGCTCGGCATAGACGCCGCCGTGAACAGCACATTGCAGGTTTGCCTGGAACGTCGTTAGTTGGTCGTGAGGAACTCCAGGAACGATCGCATCGCTCGGCCGCGATGTCCGATCGAATTCTTCGTCGCCGCATCCATTTCCGCGAAGGTGGTGGTGAATCCCTTGGGTCGGAATACCGGGTCATAGCCAAAGCCGCCTTTCCCGGAGGGAGCCTTGGCGATCTCACCCTCCACAATGCCCTCGAACGTATGCTCGCCATCGGCAGTGACCAATGCAAGCACGGTGCGAAATCGAGCGCTACGGTCATCGGCTCGCTCCAATTCGCGCAACAGGAGTTCCATGTTCGCATAGGGATCCTTCGCTTCACCAGCGTACCGGGCGGAACGGACGCCCGGGCGACCGGACAAGGCATCCACCTCGAGGCCTGTATCATCCGCCAGGCAAGGCAGGCCTGCATGGGCGAATGCGAACCGTGCTTTCTCCAAGGCGTTCGCGAGAAGAGTGCCCCCGTTCTCCGGGAGGTCGGAGGCAAGTCCCACGTCGGCCAAGGAGAGGACATCGATCTCTCTTGGAAGCAAGGCACGGAGCTCGACCAGCTTCCCCGGATTACCGCTACAGAGCAGCAATGATGGCATGGGACAAAGATGCAGGACCGATCACCATATCGCGACTTGTGACGGCATCGGGACAACCATTGCGTTCGATCCACGTTCTTTGATGGCCACAAGTCCAGTATGTCAACGCTCAAGCGCGCCGCGAAAGGGATCTATGGAGCGATCCCGTTCAAGCAGCCCATTTTCAAGGCTATCCGATCGGTGGTAACCCTTCCGGGATCGATCTATCGCCATTTGCATTTCAAAGGGATCGTGACCGTTCCGGTTCCCGGCCATGGTGAATTCCGGATCATGCATCATGGGTACATGATCGAGAACGAGTTGTTCTGGCGTGGTCTGGACGGGTGGGAGAAGATCTCCTTCCGCTTGTGGGTGTTGCTTTGCCGTGACGCGAACGTGATCCTCGACATCGGGGCGAACACGGGCGTCTATGCACTCATCGCCAAGACCGTAAGGCCCTCGGCGACCATCGTAGCGGTAGAGGTGGTTGAACGGATCCATCGGAAGATGAAGGCCAATTTCGACCTCAACGCCAAGGGGATCCATGCCATATATGCCGCCGTTAGCGATAGTACCGGCACGGCCACCCTATACGACATGCCCGATAGCGAGCATGTGCTCTCCGTCTCATTGGACCCCGAATGGAACAATACCAGTAGCCGACTGCGCCCGGTGGAGGTACCCTGCCGCACCGTGACCGACATTCTGAACGAGGTGGGATGCTCTACGGTCGACCTCCTGAAGATCGATGTCGAGACGCATGAACCTGCGGTGCTACAAGGCTTCATCGAGATCCTTCGGCGTGACCGACCTTCCATGCTCATCGAATTGCTCACCGATGAGGTCGCGGACCGCGTATCGAAGCATATCGAAGGGTTGGATTACCTCTTCTTCAACATCGATGATGTGACCTGGCCACCCCCGCAAGTGGAACGATTGACGCGAAGCGGCCATTTCAACTTCCTGGTTTGCCGGCCGGACGTGGCACGCAGGATCGGACTTCCGGTATGACCATCGGCTGAATGGAACTGCGCGGGAAGAACATCATCATCGTATCCAATGAGGGCTGGGGGGACATCTGGTTCTCCAAACACAATTACGCGTACGAACTTTCGAAGCACAACAATGTGCTCTTCCTCGATCCTCCAAGGCGCTGGTCCCCTATGGATCTCCTGCGATCGAGGATCGGGTACACGACGATATCGCCTTCCTTGCGCGTGCTCCGATATACCAATCGGATCCCTTCCCTGAACGATCGCCTCTTCGAGTTGAACAACACTTGGGTCTCCCGTGACATCCGGCAGCGATTGAAGACGGACGGTTGGCCGGTTGACCTGTTCATCACTTTCGACCCAGCGAGACTGTACGAACCGACTTTGCTTGGGGCCGGGACGTCGCTCTTCATCGCGGTGGATGCGTACGATGGCCGGATCAGAGGCGAACGCTACGTTTTCGACCGCGTGGACCGGATCGTGACCATATCCGAACAGATCAGCAAGGATCTCGTGCATTATGGTAAGCCGCTGCTCACCATCAGTCATGCCATTTCCTCCGAGGAGTTCGAAGCTCCTTTCCAAGCCATGCCACAGCACGAATTCGGCCTGTATGTCGGTACGCTGGACAAGCGTGTGGATATCGGACTGCTCAAGGAGATCACGGAGGCACATCCCGAGGTCCCTTTCCTGCTCATCGGCCGCTTTGCCCTACGCGGTGTGGAGGAGGCCGAGCGGCTGATCCAAGGCGGTCGTCACGGTAATGTCCACTACCTCGGGGTGCTTCCTTTCAAGGAGCTCAAAGCGTACATCGCAGCTTCGCGCTTCTGTATCTCCCCCATGGACTTCACATGGCCCGGCAACGACATTTCCCACCATAAGATCTTCCAATACCTCGCCTTCGGAAAACCCGTGTTCTGCAATATTTTCACGGAATACATCCCCATTGGGCACCTGCTGTACATGCGTAACGACCGACAGGAGCTATTGACCGATCTGGCCCACTTTCTTGCGAACGGAGAGTCGAGATCCCTGGCAACGGACCGGATCGAACATGCACGGACGAAGACCTATGAAGTGATCCTCCGAAGGATCGAAGAGTTCTTGGAAGGGACCACCCATGGTGTGAGCGATGGCCCGAGCAACGCAATCCTGGATCAGCGGGGATGACAGAACAACGTGGCATCCATATCATGCACACCTTCGCCAACAACGATGGTGTTCCTTACCTATCTTGGTTCATGCAGCGCGCGGAGGAGGCTGCTGGTGTCCATTTCAGCTTTCTGATCCTTTTCCCCACCCGGCCGGCCATGTTGGATGAGATCCGTTCCCATGGCTTCGATTGTGAATGGATCAAGTACGATGACCGCCATCGCCCCACAGGCATGTTGCTGGCCGTGCCCAAAATGTGGTGGCATATGATGCGCTACCGGCCGGATATCGTGCACGGTCACCTTTTCGACGACACCCTGCCCGGAATGGTAGCGGCATGGCTGGCGCGTATCAAGGTGCGCCTCTTCACCCGCCAAGACTCCTGCTTCCATTGGAACTATGCACCACGTTGGGTGTTCCTGGACCGGCTTGCCGCACGATTGGCCACACGCATCATCGCTGTTTCAGAGGATACACGCACTTTCACCACTGAAATGGAACAAGTTCCACGCACCAAGGTGGGGCTTGTCCATCATGGCATCCCGACAGAACGATTCACCACCAGGAATGAGGCGACATGCGATCGACTGAGGGCGCGTTTCGGCCTGCACGACGCGTACCCGGTCATTGGAACCGTGGCCCGGTTCATCGAATGGAAAGGATACCGTCATATCGTGGACGCGGCCAAGGTCATTGTCCAGCACTACCCGAAGGTCCGTTTCCTATTCTGTGGCTCTGGTCCGCAGCGTCCCGATGTGGAACAATGGGTGAAGGACGCTGGCTTGGAAGCGAATGTGGTTTTCACGGGATGGGTTGACAGGGACGATGTGCCGTCGCTCTACAGGACCATGGACGTCTACCTGCACGCCGCGGACCATGAACCCTTCGGCTTTGTTTTCGCCGAGGCCATGATGTCCGGGGTCCCCGTGGTATCGACCCGTACCGGCGGCTTCGCCGATGTGATGAAGGATGGTCCATGCGGCGTACTGGTGAACATGCGGACCGGATCGGCCTTGGCCGGGGGTGTGCTTTCACTTCTCGATGGTGATCACAAAGCCGTAGGGCAAGCGGGGCAGGCGGTCGCCCTTGCACGGTTCTCGTTCGATCGGATGTGGGACGGATACATGGCGGAGTACCAGGCGGCGGTCGAGCGCACGATATGAGCGACCGATACTTGTTCTTCCCAAGGTGGGCTGTATCGGGTACGGATGCGTTCCTTTGGAGTTCCACTTTTCCGATAGGCCACGACGATCATCGCGGAATACACGAGGCGATCCTTTGAGCTTCAAGCGCAGCATATTCTACACCTTCCTTACGCAGGCGCCCACCCTGCTCCTGTACTTCGTTTCCAGCACACTGATAACGCGTTTGCTGGGCGATGTGGGCCGAGGTGAATATGCCTTGTTGACGAACCAGGTCGCCTTGCTCGCCATGCTCGTGAGCTTCAACGTCGGCTTCGGCATCACCTTCTTCACATCCAAGGCCGGAGGCCCGACCAAGAGCATTGTTGGAACCGCGTCGACCATGTTACTGCTGGACATCGTCGTGGTACCCCTGATGCTCCTTGCCGTATCCGGATCCGACCGACTGACCGAATTGTTGATGCCCCGTGGGAGGACCCAATGGCTTTACTGGGGCTATGTATACCTGAGCATCATCCTGAGCTTGGTGAACACCGCCGTATCCGCATTCCTGCTGGGAATGAAAAGGTTCAAGACGCTGAACTGGATGGGGATCCTGAATGCGGGCTTGAGCGCTGTGGCGTTCTTCATCCTTTACTTCGTTCGTGACGGTATGGAGGCCTCGACCGTGCTACCGACCGTTCTTGCCGTATCCGCCTCGGCCATGACCATTCAGACCATGATCTGGGTGGTGATCTACGTCACCGATGTCGGTATTACACCCATACCGACCTGGACCTGGTCCATCCTGAAACCGATCCTTGCTTTCTCCTTGGTGGGCCACCTCACCAACCTGATCAATTTGATCAATTACCGCTTCGATATATGGGTGATCGGGGACAAGTTGGGGGCATCAGAACTGGGCATCTACACCGTGGCCGTGGGTGTTGCACAGTTGCTATTCTACATTCCAGACCCCTTTTCCCGGGTGGTACAGCCCTATTTGTTCGGCCAACTCAAAGATGAGATGTTGGAACGGTTCAAGACGGTCGCCCGTTTGAATTTCACGGCCGTGCTGGGACTTGCGATACTGGTCGCCATTACCGCGAAGTGGATGCTACCATTGCTCTTCGGCGAGGTGTTCAGCGCATCGGTACCCGCATTGTATCTGCTGTTGCCGGGTATCGTTCTCAGCAGTTCCTCGAAACTCCTGGCGCCATTGATCGTACACGGCGGTCTACAGCGGGTGAACCTCTATGCCATATCCTTAGCAGCCGTGCTCACGATCGTCCTGGATCTCATCATGGTGCCCATCTGGGGGATCGAAGGTGCCGCAGTGGCCACTTCCATCGTGTATTTGGTGATCATACTCACCATGCTCTTCACGATCAGGTTCCATATGGGTATTCCGGTGTACGACCTGTTCTTGATCCGACGCTCGGATATCGGGCGTTTCAGAACGATCCTGCTTGGTGCACCTCCCGTGCGTTTGTCATCACCCGTCACTGTTCCACGGCTCACGGAACGGGTACTGTGCGTGGTGGGCTGGTGGCCCACCGGTACGGACATCAATGGTGTGTTCATCAAGGAGCATATCCAGGCCATTGCCCGGCAACAAAGGCTGGAGGTGTTGTATGTACAGGTCATCAAAGGCCGTGTACCCTGGCCCACGACGCGGATCGTGAGCGGGATGGAGGATGGCCTATTGGTCCATCGCGTAAGCATCCTCACACCACTGCGCAGGTTCGAACTGGCCGATCGACTTGTGCGTCGCTGTTACGACCGCCTGATCGCCGAATGGCATCGGGAGGATCCATTCTCGTTGATACACATCCATGTTCGTACTGAAGTCACCTCCCATGTCTTGAACGTGGCCTCCCGGTTGTCCCTGCCGGTGGTCCTTACCGAACACAATTCGTACTATCATCTGGGTATCCTATCGCTGCCACCCGCGGCGCAGGAGCAGGAGCGGAAGGCCATCCGTCGGTGGTTCACACATCCGCAGATCAAGCTCGTGATGCCGGTGTCCCGGGACCTTGCCCATGTTCTACACGAGGATTACGGTGTGCCGGAGGAGAAGCTGGTGGTCGTCCACAATGTTGCTGCGGATGTCTTCCGACCCGGACCACCACCTGAAGCAGAGCCTTTCCGTATGATGCTCGCTGCCGTATGGAGACCTCCGAAGGACCATGATGTCTTCATCCGGGCCTTGGCCTTGATCCCCACGGACCGGTTGAGGTCCTGTCGCGTGGATTGGGTCGGATACGGTGTGGATTACGCCACGATCCAAGAACGCTGTGCCGCGGAACTGCCTCATGTGGACATCCGATTCCCCGGATACATGAACAAGGCGGACATGGCGGAAATGATGCGGCAGTGCCACCTCTTCGTGTTGCCCACACACGCGGATAACCTCCCTTGCGTGGTGATCGAAAGCCTGTGCTGTGGGACACCGGTTGTTTCCATGAACGTGAACGGGGTACCCGAGTTGGTGGACGGATCCAATGGGATCCTGGTCCCTCCTGATGATCCGCGGGCATTGGCCGAGGCTTTGAACGCCTGCATCGAAAACCCCGATCATTTCGACCGGAACAAGGTCGCCATCGAGGCCGCACCGCGTTTCTCGGCAGATGCCATCAGCCAACGGATCGTGGAGGTATACGCTTCCGTGCAAGTCTCCCCGCTATCCAAGTCAGCATGACCGAACCCACGGTCTCGGTCATCATTCCTGCATACAACGCCGCGCGGTGGTTGGGTGATGCTGTTCGCTCGGTGCAGGCCCAGACATTGACCGAATGGGAGCTCATCATCGTGAACGATGGTTCGTCCGATGACACGTCCAGCGTCGCACGCGCCTTCGAAGACGACCGGATCCGCGTCGTGGACAAGCCGAACGGCGGGGTATGCAGTGCGCGGAACACCGGATTGGACCTTGCCCAAGGTGCGTGTATAGGCTTCTTGGATGCCGATGACGCCATGGAACCCACGAACCTCGCGGAGAAGTATGATGTGCTGCGGAACGATGGTGTGGACTGGGTGTTCGGGGACCTTCTGCTCTGTGATCCGAACATGAACTCGAAGGGACTGGTGCTGAAAGGAACGGACGGGGATGTGGTCCGGACCGTATTGCTCGGGATCGAACCTGCGGTTCCAGCATCCTGCAGTAACGCCTTGCTGAAACGTGCTTGTTTCGAAGTAGGTTTCCGTTTCGATACGGACCTATCCAACGCCGCCGACCAGCACTTTTCCTTGTTCATGGCACAACACTTCCGCTACGCACACCTGCCCAAGGCCTTGAACCGCTACCGCGTGTTGAGCGACAGTATGAGCAGGAACGTGGACCTGTACGCTGCGGATCATATGCGATTGATGCACAAGGCCGTGGACATGGGTCTGCTGAACGACCCGGCGATGGCCCGTGAGGTATGGAGCAATGCCTATTGGTCCATCGGAGGCAGCTACTGGAAGAACGCGGGTGCACCACTGAAGGCGGTCCCGTACCTGATCCGATCCATCCTTCGCGACCCTCGGATCCTGATGCGCCGCTTGATGCGTTCCTGAGTAAGGCTCAAATGACCTCACACCATAGGCGTTGGATACCAAAGCGGTATTCCGCCTCGACTATACGGATGCTACAACGCTCCAATAGTTCGCGCAACTCATCCCGGTCGAATTCGCGCACGTGATCATCGTCCGTGTAGACCAAGCTGGAACCGACCTCCACCCTGAAGTGGTTCAGATACGTCTTGTCGAAATCCGGCAACTCGATATAGATCTGCTGGAAGTGGCCTCTGAAAGCCTGCAGGAATTGCTCAGGCTCGTCCAAATGCTCGAGGATATGCGACAGCACGAGCGTATCGAAGTGCTTCTCCGTGCCTTGCAGGTACGCCAGTGCATCGGTGTGGTGGAACGTCACGTTCGTCTGATGGAGCCCCTTGTTCGCCCTTGAGATGACCTCAGGGTCGTGGTCCACTCCAACCACTTCCCGCGCCTTGCTTGCAATGACCTTGGTAAGGTCGCCGGCATTGCAGCCCAGGTCGAGCACAACGGAACCAGGTCCGATCCGACGCAGCAGGAAACGATGTGCATGGACACGGAACGGGTGGTCATTCGTTGGATAATAGCGGAACGACTCCTCCATGGCCAGGCGGTCGAAGATCCATTCAAGGTCCAGATACAGCCGCAGTTTGGATCGCATGCCCATCGGCAATAACCGATGCATCCGGTACAACACGGACAAGAGCATGACCCGTTCCTTCCTTCGTGGCACTCTCACTCCCATCGTCCCATGTTCCTGTTCACCCGGCCTGTTCCGCTGAACTGTTCTGTTCCCAAACCCAGGCCGACCGCATCATCTCGCGCAACCCGCGCTCGGCCTTCCATTTGAGTTCCTTTTCCGCCCTGGTGGTGTCTGAATAGATGGCTTCCACATCCCCTTCCCGCCGAGGACCGATACGATGGTTCAAGACCACACCACTGGCGGATTCGAATGCTGCGATCGCTTCAAGCACACTGACGCCATCTCCGGTCCCGAGGTTGAAGATCGCGAGCGAGGAGGTCATCTTTTCGCCGCTCGCATGGACAAGCGCCGCGACGTGGGCCGCTGCGATATCCGACACATGCACGTAATCCCGTATGCATGTTCCATCACGGGTATCGTAATCGTCGCCATGGACAACGACCTCGGAGCGCTTCCCTATTGCCGTCATGGTGATCACAGGCACCAGACTGCTTGGGGAGTTGATGGGCGCCTCCCCGATCAACCCCGAGTGATGTGCACCCACCGGATTGAAATAGCGCAAGGCGATCAGCCGCATTTCAGGATGGGTCCTGGCGTAGTCCTGCAGGATACGTTCACCGATCTGTTTGGTGAAGCCATAGGGCGATTCCGCCGGTGACATCGGAGTATCCTCGGAAACCGGGAGCCGATCGATGTTGCCATAGACCGAACAGGAAGAAGAGAAGATGAAGCGACCCACCTTATGGCGCACACAGGCCTGAAGCACGGTGAGCAGCGAAGCGATGTTGTTGTGGTAGTATTTGTGCGGGTCCGACACCGATTCGGGTACCGATTTGAACGCCGCGAAATGGATCACTCCGGTGATCCCTTCCTCACTATCGAAGAGACCGTCAACAGCGGCTTGATCGCAGAGGTCCATATCGTGATTGAAGACCCGACGCCCCGTGATCCGCTCGATGCGATCGAACGTCGCGCGGTCGGAGTTCGCGAAGTTGTCCACCGAGACCACATCGCAATCCATTCGTTCGATCAACTCGATGATGGTGTGCGAACCGATATAACCTGCACCACCGGTGACCAGGATCCTTTCACGCTGTGCCATAGAGCTCTTTGTAGACTTCTTCCGCAATGCGAAGGTGGCGATACTTTTCGGCTACGGCCCTTATGCGCGACCGCAGGACCTCGCGCGTTCCGCTGTTCAGCAGCAGATCCATTTCCCGCACGGCCTCCTCGTACGCCTTTGTATCGGCGGAGCGGATGATGCAGCCTATCCGCTCCGCCTCAATGATGTCCGAGTCGTCGGAGATACCGGGTGTGATCATGACCGGCAGGCCCAAGGCCCAATACTCCCCATCCTTCACCGGGGTGCAGTAGCGTTTGGTAGGCACCGGTCGCACGGGGGTCAAGGCGAAATCCGCCAAGCCCACATGTTCAGGTATGGCCGCGTGGGGCACCTTCATCACTGTCAGCATCGCCGGATCCAGGCCCGCGGTCCGGATGTATCGATCCAGTTCTTTCCGTTCATGGCCGGTGAGGATCAAGACATGGAAGCGATCGCCCCAAAACCCTTGGGCCACCCTGAGCAGATCGAAAACTTCCTGGTCCCAATAGATCCCTCCGAATTTACCCGCGTATACCGCAATGAGCTTACCATCCAAGCCGAGTTGTTCCGCGAGCGCCCTGTTCCCGACCTTCTCCATTGAAAAAAGATCGAGGTCCACACAGGCCGGTTTCACGAAGAACGGTTTTCCCCGTACCCCATATTTCCGGTGTGCGTAATCCTCCATGCCACGGGACGCCGCGATCAACACCCGCGCTCGATGGCTTTGTAAACGCTCGAATCGGAACAACACGCGGAAGGCGATCCCGCTACGCGACCATGTTCCGTTCTCCACCATGGCCTCGGCGTGTGGTTCGTAGCTATCGATGATCAGCGGTTTCCCGGTGATCAAGGACAGCATGTAACCGATCATCCCGGCGGGGGTGCACCATGCGTGTATGGTATCGATGCGCTCCTTGCGGACCACACGGAGCAAGTGTACCAGAAGTCCAAGGATCATTCCGAGCCCTCGTGCACCGAATGGTCGGTATTGCCTTTGGTGAACGGTAATGCCCTGGTCCACCGATACGTCGGTCCTTGCCACCAGCTGTTTCTCCAATGTGACCAAATGGACCTTGCTGCCCGGTGGAAGAACACGCAACATGATCCGCAGGTACGGGAGCGTATACGCTTGGATCAGCGCATCGGAGTAGCTCCAGTAGGTCAGCACAAGGATATTTCGCGCTCCCTTCATTCCGCAGATACCATTCGTCGATCGATCACACTGGGTTCAGCATGGGAGTGCACAGTAACATGGTCTAAGCAGGCTGAAGACCGCTCCCGCGTGCCGCCGCCCGCCCCGCCGCATACTTCTTCTTTCGGACGGTCGTATCATCCTCCAAATGAGCCGTTCCCATGCGCAGGTCGTCCAACGTGAACCTCAACCCTTGGTTCTCCCGCTTTCGCTTCAGCTTGGCGAGGTAGATGATGATGTACAGGGAACTGATGTAGAACGGGATCATTGGGATCTTGAACCGGACCAAGGCCCCGAAGTTCGGGGTGGTGACCCCTACCGTGAAGGCGAACAAGAGCGCAAAGGTCATGGACATGAGCAGGAGCGGCACACCGACCAGACTGCGAAGGAAGAAGCGTGGCCCCGCCCTGAACAGCGCATAGACCGATAGCCCAAGCACCCAGAAGTTCTCCAACCCGCTCATCATGATCACCGCCGTTCGCGATTCCCACAGATAAGGACGGAAAAGGGCTGCGTTGGTGGCCACCGGGAATTTGGAGAGTACGCTCAACCAGGTACCATCGAATTCACCGACATCGAAGGAGTTCGACCCGTAGGACTCCGTTCGCACCATATCCTGCTGGGTTGTTTGGATCGTTTCCAACGCACCATCCAACGCGAACTTGTCGAGCATGTCCTCCATCCTTGTCAGCACGAATATGGACAACGCCACAAGCGATACACCGGCCAAGGGGACCAGAACGAACTTCACCATCATGTTCCGGATCCTGACCACACGGAAGTACAGCAACCAAAGCAACGTGGCCGGGAACATCACCATGAAGATGTAAGGTTTCACCATGAGCATGATGAAGGCGCTGAGCACAAGCACGACGCTCTTATTGAACACCTTTCTTCGCTTGTAGAAGATCTCGTCCACCGCATGGACCCAGAAGCAGACCGCGCTGAAACTGAAGGTGTCCTTGAGGATGGCCGAGCCCCAGAACACCGCAGAGGGCATGAACAGGCAGGCGATCGCCAGTTTGTCCATCAATTGGGGATAGTAGCTCACGAACGTTCGGTAGCATGCCCAGATCCCGTAGAAGGAGATGCTGGCGATGATGAGCGTTGTGATGAGATAGCTCTTGAAGGTCAGGATCGCCAGTATACTGGTCACTTGCAGCACCACGAACGTGCGATCGTCCAGAAAGACATATTGATAGGGGCGCGCCGTGTCCAACGTGTACCTGGACCACGCTTCCATGGTATTGTCCCCGAACATCTGCGAGAGGTACTCCAGCGGTTCGGTGACCGCCATATTCCGCATCGCCACTGCGGAATAGAAGAACGCCGTGGTATCCCCACCCTCGTAGTAATAGAAATAGATGAGGCTGAAGACGAGACCGGCGAAGATCTTGGCAAGGAAGCCCCAGAGGTAATACTTGTATTCCGGGGCCTTCTTGATCATCAGGTTCTTCTTCCGGGCGAAATTCAAGTAAAGCACCACGATGTACACCACCGCTAGGGTATACTCCCAATAGGCGATGGATACATCACCATGGTAGTGCATATAGAACAAAGGGATCATGGAGCGCCTCGTTCGCTGTTCAATGTCCGCAAGCCCAAATCTAGACCTCCTCGCATCTTCCTACTTGAGCATGTGCAGCCCACCTTACTCAAGGCCGCTTGGCATCGACCCTGTCCGTCGTGGCCCGTCCTTGGATCAGACCCACGATAGCCATGGCCAATAACGCCAGCATGGCAAAGCGCACACAAGTCGTATAGCGGGCTTGTATGGTGAACGGGAGGTGGAAGAAGCCCACGTAGACCATGGCGAACACCAAGGGCCATGTGCCAGCCCAGGAAAGCCTCCCTCGCTTATAGGCCAGTGGGGTCAGGAACAGTGACATCAGGAACACGAGCCCGGTGATCCCGGTAGCATAGAGCATTTGCACCTTACCGGCCATCGAAGCCCGCTGGAAATCACCCCGCTGGATACCGATGACCCAAAGCCTCACCGCAGAGTACGACTTGTAGGCCAAGGTGTACCAAGGGTCGTTCCACATGTGCTCCAGCCCTTGTCTTTGCAGGATCTTCTCACGCAACAAGGTGAACTCCGAGTTGAAGGTCATATGCGGGATGTATGGCATGTCCGCCCGAGATGCGACCATCAGGCTATCCTTCGCCGTAAGCAGCGGATCGATACGCGCCTTGATCCCCGCCCATTCCTCTTCGAAGGCCGCGATGTGCTTCGGAACGGAGTCCTCAGGGGTGAAACGGATGATCTCATCACCGGTGAAATTCCCCAAGGAGATGTGATCCGTATAACCGGGCATCTTACCACACCAATACGAAAAGTGCATGTACCCCCCCCCGCCTTCCAACTGGGTCACTTTGAAGACACCGTGGTTCCGGAGGTTCCAGAGGCCGTATGGTAACAAGGTCACAACGAAGGTGAAGAGCATCACCAGCTGCCCTCGAACATCGAAGTTCCTCCGGTCCAAGAAATAGGCGGCAGCGGCGAACAACGGTGGAAAGATCAGGAACACCGGTTTGCACTGGAACAAGAAGCCGAGCAACAGGCCGAGTGCGGCCGAACCACCGACGGTCCACTTCCCCGGTCGCATAACGACAAAGAGGAAAAGGCTTATCGCCACCAGCGTCGGGATCTCCGTGTACACCTGATTGACGTAGTAAGGCACGTTGATCATGGGAAGCAGCAACAAGAGGAAGAGATTCCGCGTCAAGGGCCTTGCATCGTATCGTTCGATGGTCCGTAGGGTGAGGTACAACGCCACCCAATAGAGCGCGAAATTCACCCAGACCATGGCCTTCCACGTACCGAAAATGAACATCACCACCGCTATCATCAGCGGAAACCCCGGTGTGCGGAACGTATCCGGATAATCCGCTTCCAAAGGCCACCACATACTGTACTCACCGTGCAGGATCCCCTCGGCCAGCCCCACATAGGACCACGTATCCGAGAGCACCACACCACGCGTGGACCACATCAGGAAAAAGACCATCAGGACATTGAGCACCAATAACACCTGAAATGCCCGTTGAGAGGACAACATGCGAAGCCCTCGTTCCATCATTGTTCCCATGCCGTGTTCTTTTCCATCCCGGTACGCCTTGCTGACCCTCGATCGCCGTCCAAGGAAGCACCTGGGTCCCGATCCTGAGAAAGGAACGGGCAACATGGCCCTTGGTTGCCCCTCCTACCACCACAACGTGAGGGCCAATTCATACTTTCTTCAACCAGATGCTCAATTGCATACCCCGGTCCGTGCGTGCCATGTACCATTTCAGGAAGGGGTCCAGGATCCGCGGCATATAGGTTTGGCAAACGATATACTGGTGGAAGGCCACCTCATACCCCAAGGCGCGACCATTCGCGAGGAAGCTATCGAGACCGAACTCGTACAAGTGGAAAGGCGGGTGCATCGGACTGATATTCCCTACGTAATCCAATCCTTGCACCCTGTATGCCGTGTTGATGATCCGGTTGATCAACCAATGCGACGAAGGAACCTCCACATGGATGAGCCCTCCGGGCTTCAACCATTGCATGGCCTTCGCGATCGATGCCGATGGGTCATAGAGATGTTCGAGCACCGCACCGAAGGTGATCAGATCGAATTGTGCGTTATCGTAGGTAATGGTCTCCATGTCGCCCAATCGCAAGCGCTCCGGGTCCACTCCCATACGATCTATGGCACGGTCCCTGAACGGCACCGAGGGTTCGAACCCGTACGCATCGAACCCTGCTCTTCTCAAGGCGATCATGCATTTGCCCAACCCGGCACCGATGTCCAAGGCCTTCATGCCCGGCTCGATCGTCATCAGCTTGCTGGCACGATCGAGCTCCATGCTGAAATATGCCTCTGACACCGTGAAGTACTCCTCCTTCCAATAAGCTTCCGGAGGCACACCATAATGGTCCTGAAGATCGAAGGGAACAGGCTGCGGATCCGAGAAGATCAAGTCGCATTCGGTGCAGCGCTTCACTGTGGTACTGACACCTGTCTTCCTTCGTGGAAAGATTCCCTGGGAACGATTCAGGCGCTTTCCCAGCACCTTATGCCGATCGGCGGATGAACCGCACATATTGCAGTGTTCCACTGGATGGAACGAATAGCGAAGTATCGGGTCGGCCATACCTGTATGTTCGGGGACCAAAGAAATGCCCTTTCGTTGAACGGATCGGCCAAGATAACGGGGCGCCGCCGCCAGCAGGTCATGTACCCGCGGAACAAGGTGCGACACGGAGCCCGAAGTCGCCGTTCCGACCCTTCTCATTGGCCCCACCCCCCTGCTGGTCGTACTCCGATCCAGCCGCGGGTACTACATTGAGCGCCGATCTTCGCGCATCGAAAGCACCCATGGAACGCCCCCCGTTCAAACTTTGCGTTGTACTGCCATGCTACAATGAGGCCGGCGTGATCACACATACCGTGCACACCCTGCTTGGGGAGTTGGATAGCATGGCAACCGCGGGCCTGATAGCCACCGACAGCTACCTCTGCTGTGTGGACGATGGAAGCCGGGATACGACGTGGTCCGAGATCAGCGAATTGGCGCGGGCGCACGGCAATGTGCGTGGGATCAAGCTCAGCGCCAACTTCGGTCATCCGAACGCCTTGATCGCAGGCTTGTTCTCGAACCATCGCGAAGCCGACATCCTTGTGACCATCGATGCCGACCTGCAGGACGATGTATCCGTGCTCACCACCATGATGCAACATCACCACGAAGGCAAACGCGTGGTATACGGGGTAAGGCTCGACCGGCAGGTGGATGTATTGCCCAAGAGGATCCTGGCCGCCATGTTCTATCGGATCATGCGCTTGATGAACGACCGCACCGTACGCGGACACGCCGATTTTCGCAGCGCTGATTCCGGCGTGATAGCCGACCTGGAGCGGTTCGGCGAGGCGAACATATACCTGCGCGGGCTCTTCCCATTGATCGGTTACCCCTCAGCGGAGGTCCACTTCGTGCGCAAGGAACGGCACGCCGGTGAATCGAAATACCCATACCGTAAGCTGCTCAGCTTGGCGTGGCAGGGGATCACATCGTTCAGCACCGCACCGCTGAAGTTCGTCTTCTACACCGGGCTTGTCATATTCGTGCTCGCCATCCTGGTGGGTTGCTGGGTGTTGTACGCGGCCCTGTCCGGTGATCCGATCGAAGGGTGGGCAAGCCTTTCCCTATTGGTGATCGCCTTCTCGGCCTTGAACATGATCAGCCTTGGGGTGATCGGGGAGTACATCGGCAAGATCTACAAGGAGGTGAAGCATCGGCCCCGTTACATCATTGAGACGACCACCACAACGTGACCGAGCAACAGGACACCGCCTTCAACAAGGAGCATTTCGAGGCCATCTACCCTGTTGGGGTGGAACGTCATTATTGGAACCGTTGCCGTTATCAGGTGATCGCCGATGTCCTGCGCTCCTCAGGCGCTAAAGGTCCCGTTCTGGAGATAGGCTGTGGCAAAGGCCTCGTGGTGGCCGATCTGCGTGGCCGAGGGATCGATGCCACCGGAGTTGAACTTGCCGTGGTGGATGCCTTGGACGATATGAAGGACCATGTAACGACCGGTGCGGACGCGATGATGATGGATGATGGCTTCGCCGCAACGGTGCGTACGATCCTGTTGTTGGATGTGATCGAGCACATCGAGGACCCCAAGGGGTTCCTTAGCGCGATCCGCATCAAATTCCCGGCCGCGCGCCACGTGATCTGCACAGTGCCCGCGCGCCAGGAACTGTTCAGCAACTTCGACCGGTTCAATGGTCACTTCCGCCGGTACGACCTCGCGACATTGCAAGCGCACATGGATCCCGAGGGGGTGCGGACCTGGAGCGGAGGGTATTTCTTCCATGCCCTGTACCCGGCCGCAGCATTGCAACTCCGATTATCGGGTGCTCGCCGACCGTATTTCAGTGTTCCGGCCAAAGGCCCTTCGAGTTGGATACATGCCATGCTGGGGGCCTTGTTCCATCTGGAATACAAGCTGTTACCGGCAACATGGCGGGGCACGTCGATCATCGCCGTGTCCGAGGAGAGGTGATATCGACCATCACCGTTCCTTCAATGATGGTAGGGACTTCCTTGCAGGATCGTGGTAGCGCGGTAGAGTTGCTCCGCGAACAGTACCCTGACCAATTGGTGCGGGAACACCATGGCCGAGAGGGTCAATACCAGATCGGCACGCTTCCGCACCGCATCGTTCATCCCATAGGCACCGCCGATCAC
>JAGQVV010000250.1 GCA_020437805.1 Flavobacteriales bacterium | reverse complement strand
CCTCCCAGTTGCCATCGAAGGCGATACCGATGAGTTCGCCGTTCCCATTGAAAACACCGCTTCCGCTGTTCCCTCCGGTGATGTCGTTGTTGCTGATGAAGCCAACGATCAATTCGCCGTTCTCGTCCGCGTAACGACCGTAGTTCCGGGCCTTGAGGAGTTCGTGCTGACGTGCAGGCACGATGAATTCATCGTTCGTGTTGTCCTCCTTCTCCAGGATCCCTTCCGCTGTGGTTACGTGCGCATAGAACATGGCGTCGGCAGGGACGTAACTGCCCACGGTCCCATAGGTCAGACGCATGGTGCTATTGGCATTCGGGTACCAGCTCTTGTTCGGGTCCTTTTCCCGCATTGCGGCCACCAATAAGCGATAGCCACGGTCGAGGTCCGTTTGGCTCGCCTCGATGGCTGGACCGATGATGTTGCGATAGTGGTTCAAACAACTCTCCGAGGCTTGGAAGCCCAGGTCCTTGTCCAAGGCCTTGGCGCTGGGCTTCGCCAGGAACGCATCCAGCTTTTTGCGGTCGGTGAGCATGCTGCTGGAGAAAACGGCCTTCGCCCATGCATTGAGATCCCCTTTGTATTTCTTCTCGATGGTTGACATCACCGAAGGCTGCAGATCACGTTCCACATCCTCATGGATCATGCGGAACATCGTTGCCGTGACCTTCTCATCCGTGGCCGGATCGTAGTCCTTCCAAAGTGCATCCGCAGCGGCTTGAGCACGTGCTACAGCGGCGCTCACCTTCGCGGCGTCCTTGGGGTCAGTGGCCAACTGCATGCGCAGTCCGTACAACCGGAAACCCATCACGATCATCTCACTGCCGAAGGCAGCCTCTTGCATGTACACATTGGCCTTCTCGAATTTCGCACGCTCGGTGTACCCGTTGTCCAAGAGGGTGATGATATCCCCATACTTGGCCTTGCGCGCCGGGTCCGCGTTCACCCATGCCATCAATTCATCCTCCTGGGCNNTTCTTCTTGTCGTACACGCGCAGGCGCTTGAGTCCACGTTGCTGCCCGATGAAGTATTTCCAGTAGTTGCTTACCTGCGCGTACTTGCTAGCGTATTGGATCCGCACCTTGTCATCTGCATCCATGAACTCGTCGTACACGTCCAACTTGGCTCTACGCACTTTCACACGGCTGGGTTGTTCGATCGCCAGTGCCAAGTCCACACCGTGGCTGCTGAGGAACCGATCCGTGCTTCCGGGGTAACCCATGACCATGGCGAAGTCACCTTCTTGTACGCCTTGGAGGCTGACGGGGAAGTGCCACTTGGGTTGGAAAGGGATGTTCGCCTCGCTCGGGTCGGCGGGTTCACCGTCGGGTCCGGTGTATACCCGGAACATACTGAAGTCCCCGGTGTGGCGCGGCCACATCCAATTGTCGGTGTCGCCACCGAACTTTCCGATCGCACTCGGTGGCGTACCTACCAATCGAACATCGCGGTATGTCTTGTAGTGGAAGAGATAGAACTCGTTCCCCTCGAACATGGACTTGAAGTCCACGCTTGCACCATTGTCCGTGCTGATCTCCTGGATGATGCCAGCGGCCAGTTCCTGGATCTTGTTGTTCCGGTCCTCCTCGCTCATGTCGTCCGTGAGTTGACCGTTGATGCGGTCCGAGATGTCCTCGATACGCTGAAGAAAGCTCACGCTGAACCCGGCAGGTAGCTCCTCGCCACGGGTCATGGCCCAGAAGCCGTCCGTGAGGTAGTCGTGTTCCACGCTGCTAAGCCCCTGTACGGCGTCATATCCACAGTGGTGGTTGGTCAGGAACAATCCTTCGGCGCTAACCATTTCGCCGCTGCAGAAGCCACCACCCAACCGAACGATACCATCTTTCATGGCGGCTTTGTTGATGGCGTAGATGTCCTCGGCCGTGAGCTTGAATCCGAGCTTCTGCATCTCGGCCTCGTTCACCTGTTTCAGCTTGTTCAGCAACCACATGCCTTCGTCAGCATGCAATAGGATGGCCGCGAAGGCCGAAAGGATCAACGAAAGGGTACGCTTCATGGGGTACAGGGGATTTTCGGGATGCAAAGGTAGCCGTATCGAAGGAGCAACGGGTCGGTGGGGGGCCGGCGGTCGTGTGAGGGACGTATCGTTCGGCTCAATCTTGCACTGGAACGGGTTTCCAAGGCATCGGATAAAGAAGGGTCTCCGCTTTCTCGAAGTAGTTCGTGAATTCCGGCGGGGTTCCCATCCGGCCTACAACGCGCTTGTCCTTTCCGTTGGCCACAACACGGAGGATGGAGCTCGGAAGGTCGGTGACATCACTATCGTAGCGGTCGTTCATGGCGAAGAAACCCACCGC
>JAGQVV010000249.1 GCA_020437805.1 Flavobacteriales bacterium | reverse complement strand
TGCACGGCGGGTGCAGGCAGCAGCTGTGGAGGAGCCACCACATGAGCAAGGAACTGGTCATCGTATTCATGCGGAACCCGGCACTCGGCAACGTGAAAACGCGCCTGGCCGCCGGGATCGGCAAGGAACGTGCACTGGAGGTATACATGCGTTTGCTGATGCACACCCTTCGTGAAGTGGAACGAACGGGATACCCGCGTGAGGCCTGGTATGCCGGGGCCAGACCCGACCTGAGCTCCTACCATGCAAAGGGCTTCCGATCGGAACAACAGCATGGCGAAGATCTCGGCGCGCGGATGTGCTACGCTTTCCAACGAGCATTCCATGCGGGATACTCGAAGGTCCTGATCATTGGAACGGACTGTCCTGCACTTGGTGCTGGACACATCGAGACGGCATTCAAGGGATTGGATTCCTATGATGCGGTATTGGGCCCCACACGCGATGGAGGGTATTACCTTTTGGCCATGCGCCGGATGATCCCCGAATTGTTCGTGAACAAGAGCTGGAGCAGCGATACCGTGGCAAAGGACACGATGGCCGATCTCGCCGACCTGGGCTTATCATGCGCTCGTTTACCTGAACTGATCGACGTCGATACCGAATCGGATCTCGCGGACGTTGTTCTACCATGATCATCGGAGCCGCAATACCGACACACCTGGTTGATGGCTTCTTCCGTCGGATCGTGGCACGCGGACCGGACCTGCTCGACCAGGACGATCCGGCCATCCCGGCGAATTGCTTGTCTCGGCATTCTCATGTTCCTGGATCGCCCTCACCTCCGCCTGGGGTCGCCACACGAACGCCCCGTTGCGCATGCCGATCATTTACCATGACCACATGGCCCGAAGTGCAGGCCCTTCCAGATCCATGCACACGACGAATATCGACAAGATGATCCTTCGTCAAGAAGCACCGACGAACCGACCCATCGCAACATTCCCGTCCGATCATGCTCACCGCGATCATTGCCACCACGACCCTTTTCCTCACTTGTACCGGAGCGGCAACCTTCGGATACGAACCGGAGCCCGGTCCTTCACCCATGTCCGCCCCCAACGTACAGGGATCCTTCGACCATTCAGTCTGGAGCAACCTCCTTCAAGACCATGTCAATAACAAAGGAGAAGTGGACTATACCGCCATGGGCAAGGACCCCCGTCTTGGACGGTATTTGGGCGAATTGAGCAAGGCCGAACCGAATGAGCGCTGGAGCATGAACGAACGAAAAGCGTTCTGGATCAATGCATACAACGCGTTCACCATCCGTTTGATACTTGACCACCCCGGGGTGCAGAGCATCAAGGACATCGACTCACCTTGGAAAACGAAGTTCTTCACGATCGGTGGGCGAACAATGGACTTGGATCATGTGGAACACACTGAGCTCCGTAAGAACATCAACGACCCGCGGATCCACTTCGGCATTGTTTGCGCCTCCTTCTCCTGCCCCCGGCTATGGAACCACGCTTATACGGCACAGGATATCGACAAGCAGTTGGATGACGCCGCCCGGCGCTTCATCAACGACCCCTTGCGGAATGAACTTGGACCGGAGCGTGTGCGATTGAGCAGGATCTTCGATTGGTTCAAGAGCGATTTCACGGAACATGGTACACTGGTCGAATACATCAAGAGGTACGCAACAATACCGGTATCACATGTCGCTACCGTTGAGTATTTGGAGTACGACTGGCGCTTGAACGAACAATGAGCGAGACCCACATCATCATCATCGGTAACGGCATCAGCGGCATCACAGCGGCGCGGCATATCCGTAAACGGAGCGATGCCCGGATCACGGTGATCAGTGGGGAAAGCGCACACTTCTTCAGCCGCACCGCCTTGATGTACGTGTACATGGGACATATGCGCTACGCGGACATCAAACCCTATCCGGATGACTTCTGGCCAAAGAACCGGATCGAACTGATCCAAGGCTGGGTGAAGGAGGTACATGTACGACCGAAAAGAGTGGTACTGAGCGATGGTACGGAGTTGAACTACGACAAACTCGTGATCGCGACAGGCTCCGT
>JAGQVV010000248.1 GCA_020437805.1 Flavobacteriales bacterium | reverse complement strand
CTGAACACCTGTGCATACAAGGAGTTCAAGGCCCGTAAAGGCGCCATCACCAGCTTGAGCACCGAAGGCGACTTCGTCTACGTATACGAGAAGAAGAACGTCACCAAGGTGGGTACCCGATAGATACATCGTCCGTCGGGGAACGCGCGGGCCGTGCCGAGAGGTGCGGCCCGCGTCCTTTTTGGCATGTAGCCTGCTGCGTAACAGATGTCACGGAGCAGGTGGCACGGCCTTCGTTGCTTTACATTTCGCAGGAAATCCGGCGGACATGGACGAGGGACGAAACAGGACCGATCTAAGGGCGCTCTATGCGACCGACCCCATCGATGCGGATCGCACGGTATTCGGTCGTGAAAGCGACCCCAACACGCGCCGTGGATTTCTGCGGAACGCAGGCCTCAGCGCCATGGCCATGGTTCTCGGTGGTCCCATCGTTTTCGCCAATGAAATGCCCGCAGGCCTGATCCCCGCCTTGCTGCTCGGCGGCGATGAGGATGCCTTGGCCAAGCTCGGCAAGGACAAGGGCCTCACCATCCTGAACGACAAGCCTTGGAACATCGAAACACCCGCACACCTGCTGGATGATGACGTGACGCCCGCGGCCCGGATGTTCCTCCGCAACAACGGTGTCATCCCTAAAGATTTCGATGTTGCTTCTTGGACCTTGACCATTGACGGCGAATCCGTGGAGCGCAAGGTCAGCTTCTCCCTGAACGACCTGAAGACCAAGTTCCCGCATCATACCTACCGCCTGGTGTTGGAATGCGGCGGGAATGGCCGCGCGGAGTTCGATCCGCCCGCGCAAGGGAACCAATGGACCGTGGGTGCCGTGCAATGCGCGGAATGGACCGGCGTTCGCTTGCGTGATCTGCTGGAGAAGGCCGGGGTGAAGAAAAGCGCCGTATACATCGGCTACTACGGGACCGACACGCACCTGAGCGGCGATACGGACAAGGTGGTGATCTCGCGTGGGGTGCCCATGCGCAAGGCCTTGGAGGATGAAACACTCGTGGCCTTCGCGATGAACGGCAAGGACATTCCCGTGGCACACGGTCATCCACTTCGATTGGTCATCGGGGGTTGGCCCGCGAGCGTTTCCGGCAAATGGCTCAAACGCATCAGTGTGCGCGATAAGGTGCACGATGGCCCGAAAATGACCGGCGATAGCTACAAGGTACCGATGGTCCCCGTTGAACCTGGTGGGACAGTACCCGAAGAAAAGCTGCGCATCATCGAAAGCATGCCCGTCCGTTCAGTGATCACCTACCCGAGGTCGGGCGCCATATTGAAGCCCGGCCAGAAGCTGAGCTTGCGTGGCCACGCCTGGGCGGGAGACCTGAGCGTAAAGGAGATGCACGTTTCCATCGACTTCGGCACCACTTGGACCAAAGCCGCGCTGCAAGCACCGCACAATCGTTTGGCCTGGCAACGTTGGAATGCGGAATTGACGCTGCCGGCAGCGGGCTACTATGAGGTATGGGCCCGTGCCACGGACAGCACAGGCGTGATGCAGCCCATGGTGGTACCGGGTTGGAACCCGAAGGGATACCTGAACAATGCGTGTCACCGGATCGCGGTGCGCATGAAAGGATGAAGCCCGAGAAGACCATTCCGGAGGCGACCCACGCCCTGGCCGTTCGTATCGGCCGACACGTGAACCTGTTGGCCGGTGTGACCTTGGTGCTCGCGGTGCTGTTCGTGTTCATCACCGCGTTCCCGGAGGTGTTCCGACGTGCATTCGTGGCCACAACGCCCAAGGAGAAGGTGACCAGCGTGGCTCCCGTGCCGGTGGACGAGGGCATCGAGAACGGCATCCACCTGGAGAGCGGCTTGATCGTGGATACGAACTGGGAATTGGTCCATGCCACATGCACGGCCTGCCATTCGGCGAAACTCGTGACGCAGAATCGGGCGGATAGTGCCGGTTGGACCCGGATGATCCAGTGGATGCAAGAGAC
>JAGQVV010000247.1:2032-3181 GCA_020437805.1 Flavobacteriales bacterium | reverse complement strand
ACGAAAATATACTTGGTGGATCCCGTCATCACGTTGCGATACACCCCTGATTGGGGTTGATGATCACGGGGTGTAAAGATAGGCCGCTCACATTAGCCAGCAACGGAGCTTGGTCGATTGTGGATAGTTCGCCTTGCAGACCGACCGAATCCGACCCGACCCAAAAGCCGATCCAGCGGCCCCATCCGCTTCTTAAAAAGAGTAGCTCGCCCCGATGCTCGGGAGCAGCGGCAATTGGTTCACGCGTTCGAAACGCACCCGATCGAAGTAGAAGATGTTCTCCCGATCGTAGACATTGGTCAAGCTGAAGTCCAATTCCACCACCTGGTTCTCATCCAATCGCCAGGTCTTGGCCATACTGAGGTCCAAGCGATGGTAGGTGGGTAGGCGACCTTCGTTCAACGGACCGAAGATCGTGGCGAGGTCGGCGTTGCTCGTGGTGTAGTCCTGGTTCACGTTGCCATTGAACGGTACTTCGCCGTAGTACCCCTGTGTCTGGGTAAAGGGGAATCCGGATCCGAAATTCCATCGGGCACTGACCTTCCACGAATCGAATTTGCCGAAATTGTAGGTGCCGACAAGGTTCACGTTGTTCCTCCGATCCCACACCGGATTGTAGCTCTGGGTCCCGTCCCAACGGTCCACGTACGTATAGCTGTACACCGCCCAGAGGTAGAAGCTGTTCTTCTCGTACTTGAGTTGGAAGTCCGCTCCGTAGGCCACACCGGTTTCGATGATGTAGTCCTTCTTCAAAGCGTCCGGCTCATCGGCGAATTCCGGGGTATCATTGAAGATCTTGTTCCGGTTGATGTTGGTGATCTGTTGGAAGTCCTTCAGGTACACTTCGAAGTTCACTGATAGTTCGTTCGTCAGGTCATATTCGACGCCCGCCACGTAATGGTTGGCACGTTGCAGTGGGTCCTTGATGTCCTTCACTGTTCCGTCCTCCTTCGTAAACGTGCTTGGCAGGTCATCGGGCGCGGACAGGAAACCGTAGAAGAGGTTCACCACATCACGGTCACTGTTCGCTGCCACCAGGTTCTGGCTGTAACGCCCGGCCGCCACCTTGAAGCGCAGGTTGTCGTTCACGTTCCATTTCGCCCCGATCCGTGGTTCCACGTTCGCAACGGAGAGCGATGCATAGTAGTG
>JAGQVV010000247.1:0-1950 GCA_020437805.1 Flavobacteriales bacterium | reverse complement strand
TACTCCCTTCCGATGGTGTTGAAGTACGAGAAGTTCGTGCGGAAGCCGAGCACTTCGATACCATACCGTATCTCGTCCTCCCGGTTGAAGACCTTGAAGTTCAATGAGCCGTTGAATCCGGCGATCTCACTGGTCCGCGGCCGCAAGGTTCCTTCCTGGAGGCTGATGTTGTAATTGCTCATCGAGAACGTACCATCTATGAGCACGGCTGAACCAGAGGGCACAAGCACGAAATTGGTCCCCACGCCCCAGTTGTTCCAGCCCAGATCGCTGACGTTCTGGTAACGGACCTTGTCATTGAAATTGAAACCGAACAAGTTGAATTTGCTTCCTGTGGCACCGCTGAAATTGACCTTGCCGAAGATGTCCGTGAACTCGAAGGGTAGACCACCTTCCTGGATGTCCTCGTAGATCAGCTTACTGCTCCGCTCCAAATAGCTGTGGCGCAGATTGAACAAGAAGGACGATGCTCCTCCACCCGGTTCGGTCTGTTTCTTCAATGGGCCTTCCAAGAGCAACTTTCCCGTGAAGGTGCTGGCTGCCACTTTCCCGCCCAAACGAGTCTTGTTGCCATCTCGTGTGGTGATGTCCATGATCGAACTGATCCTGCCGCCGTGCTCGGCATTGAAGCCCGCGGTGTAGATGTCAGCATTGCGGATGATGTCGTTGTCGAATACACTGAACAGACCGATGCTGTGGAATGGATTATAGAGGACCATACCGTCCATCATGGTCTTGTTCATGATCGGAGAGCCCCCTCGAATGTACAGCTGTCCTCCTTGGTCGCCCGTGAAGATCACACCAGGCACGACTTGGAGGTATTGCGCCAGATCCGCTTGCCCACCGATCGATGGGATCCGTTCGATGACCCGCGGTGTGAGCTTCGTTACGCCCATCCCGACCTGGGTCCGGGCTTCCTGTTTGGCCCCGCTCACCTCGAACTCCTTGATCTGGATCGCGCTTTTCGCGATGTACAACTTCTCGGTGATGATCTTGTCCTTTTCCACCGTGATGGACTTCTGGGCGGTGTCGTATCCGAGGTATGTGACCTCCAGAGTGTATCGACCCGGTTCCACCTTGGTGATGGAATAATAACCGTTCACATCGGTGGCGGCCCCTGTGGTGGTCCCTTTAAGGATCACATTGGTGAAAATGATGGGCTCGCCGGAGTCCTTGTCGTACACGAATCCGCGGATGGTTCCGGTCTGGGCCAGCGCTGTCAGAGGCAGCAACGATAGGAGAAGGAGGATATACTTGGTCACGTGATCGATCGGGATTTCCTTGCGAAGGCGGCTAAGGTAACGGAACGGGGCGCTCCAAGAGGCCAAGAACGGGGACCGGTAATGCCATCTTCGGTACAGGATCACCATCCAGGCCGGAAAAGAATTGCTCGGATCAACGCATCACTTTGGCGACGAATTCACGAAGTAGTTCACCCTGATCCGAACCGTCGCCGCCAAGTCCCTTGCTTCGCATGTCGAATTGTCGCAGGTGGTTCTGGATCTCCATGAGCTTGACGGACGGATAATTCCTTGCGTGTGCCACGTAATCCTTCACGAAGTATGGACTAACGCGCAGCGCTCCGGCCAATTCGCCTTGGCTTTTCCCGGTATGGGCGTGCACCATGGCAAGCTTTCCGAAATAGGTGTTCAGGAAACCGAGCGTCAATACCAGGGGATAGTCCTTGGGGTCGGCCGCGAAGTGGTTCGCGATACGATGTGCTTTGGCCGCATCGCGGGTTCCGATCGCATTCTGTAGCTCGAAGATGTTGTAGTCCTTGCTGATACCCACGAACCGCTGGATGACATCGCTCGTGATGGCGCCACCGTCATCGGTGACAAGGCAAAGCTTTTCCACTTCTTTCATGGCTTTTGCCAGATCGCTCCCGAGGTGGGTGGCCAGCAGGGTGGCCTCGGCGGTGCCAAGTTTGCGCTTCTGGACCTTGGCGAA
>JAGQVV010000246.1 GCA_020437805.1 Flavobacteriales bacterium | reverse complement strand
TTGGTCACCTCCACCTCGTCCATATAGAAGGAGGAAACAGTGACCGTTCGTGGAATGTTATCCCACTCGTGGCGAAGGTCATCGGTGGTACGGCCCATGGTGAACTGCCCGCCCTCCACGAGGATCAGACCCGGCCCATTCTCCTGTTCGGTGAATTCGGTCTTCTCGAATCCCCCGTTCTTGGAATCGTTGAAATTCCAGCCTGTGGCTCCGCTCTTCTCGAACTGGCAACCGCTGAGGACAACGGCGCTGGCGGAGAGGAACGCGATCTTTCGGATGAGTCTCATGATCTGGTGTGTTCGTTGCAGGTACTGGTTCAGAAGGTGGGGCAGGCAACGACCCGGAACCTCCGCTTCTTGGGTTTGCACTTGAAGGTGAGCTGCATGCTGATCTCATGCGAGCCGGCCGTGGCCGTAGTAAGCTTCGAGGTGGTAACATCGTAGCTGTATCCGAACTTGAACTTCTCGGTATGGAAGCCGATCAAGGCGATGA
The DNA here is from genome assembly GCA_020437805.1 of Flavobacteriales bacterium. Classification (GTDB taxonomy): domain Bacteria; phylum Bacteroidota; class Bacteroidia; order Flavobacteriales_F; family PHOS-HE28; genus PHOS-HE28. Next base: position 7,684 of record JAGQVV010000246.1, on the reverse strand, counting down.
AGGCATCGCGGGTGCGATACCATACCCCTGCCGTGATCGGACCATGGTCCACGTACAAGCCCAAGTTCAATTGAGTGAACGCTGCTTGTTGCTGGTATAGTACGTTGGGGGAGATGCGCGTGCGTGCTTCACCGTATTTTCCCTGCATGCCCACGGGAATGGAGGCGCCCGCGTGGCCGGTAAGCTTCATGGGCAGCTTGCTCGTACCCACGATCAGGGATTCGTTCGGCTCGGTCAGATGATGCGCTGCGAAGCCTACGAAGAACACATCGCTATAACCCAGTATCCCGGCACTGAAGTCCGCATTGCCGATGCTTCCGCCACGGGGGACATCATTCGTGTTGTAGATGAAACCCCGGCGGGGGTCGATCTGGTCCCCGAAAGTGAGCTTGCTCCAGTCCAAGGACTTCTGAAAGTAGGTGGCTTGGAACCCGACCTTGAGGGAGAACTTCCGGGAAATGGCCTGTTGGTAACTGTAGATACCGCTTACCGTGGTGGTGTTCAGGGTCCCCTTTCCCGCTTGGTCATTGGTGACCAGGAGTCCAAGACCCCCGCTCAAACCGTCCACATGTTGATCGTAGCTGGCGCTCGTGGTCACGAATGTTCCGGTCAATGCCGGCCATTGGTTGCGATAGTTCAATACCACACGAGGGCAACGCGCGGTGCCGGCGAACGCGGGGTTCAGGTAAAGCGGGTTGGCATAGAATTGCGTGAACTGAGGGTCTTGGGCCATTGCACCCAACACCGCCAATACGCTCAGTGCACACCCTAGGGCCGCACGCCTAACGGTCCATTCCTTCATGCTCTTGATCGATCGATGCCTTTCTGGCAAGCGCCAAGTATACGAACGCCTTTGTCTTACGGTTGCCCCTTCTTCAACAATATCTTCGAACCCTTGCCGTTGGTGGGGTGTTCCTGAAGGCAAGGGTCGAAGGTAGTATTTTCGAACCTTCTTGTTGAAAACCTGTTGATCGGTGTTCATGAAAACCTCATCAATCCCCATCCTTCTCCTGTCCATGGCCCTGCCGGCCGGCCTGCTGGCGCAGCAAAGTCTGGACCGCACGCTGCAGTGGAGGGATAGGTCATCCGCCCCGGTCGAAAAAAGTGCCGCAGCGGAAAAGGTAGCGGTCCAAGAGAAGGTGTCCATGGATGTGATGGACGGTTCGTTGTTTCTGGAGGATGCATACCTGGATTTGGAACGTGGAGGGCTGCCGATCTGGTATGAGAACCTGAGCCTTCCTACTGGAACGCGTGCCTTTACCGTGGAATTGGCCGATGCCGGGTTCGAGCCGATCCCTGAAGCGATGCTTCTTGCCATTCCGGCACTGCGGGAGGTTGGCAGCGATCCGGAACTGACCTATGACCTGGGATGGTACCGAAAACAGCCGGTCGGCAAGGTGGCCGTGCAGCCCTTCCGCAGGAACCCGGTCAATGGGCAATTGGAGCGTTTGGTCAGCTTTCGGATGCAGTTGGACCTAAGTGACGAAGGTGGTGTGGTGCGACCCAAAAGTTATCCTGCTTCCTCCAAACTCGCTTCAGGTGACTGGTATCGCTTCACCGTTTCGGAGGATGGGGTGTACAAATTGACCTATTCCTTCCTTCAAGGTCTCGGAGTGGATGTGAATGGCCTAGCCTCGGACCGGATCAATATCTACGGCAGCCATTTCGGACTGTTGCCCTTCGAGAACAATGTGGTACGGCCGACGGACATGTTGGTGAACGCGATCGAAGTGGTCGATGGTGGTGATGGCATGTTCGGCCCCAATGACCACATCCTGATGTATGCCAGCGGGGCTATGCGTTGGGACGTGAGCGACACCTTGTTCGTCCACACCAAGAACGTTTACACGGATTCCGCCTGCTATTTCGTGGGTATCGATGTGGAGCCTCCAGTGCGGATCACTTCCGCGGAGCAGACCACGGAAGAGGCCACCCATACCGTGACATCGTTCAACGACAGGCAGGTCATTGAACGGGATATCCTGAACCTTTTGAAGTCCGGGCGCACGTGGTATGGGGAATTGTTCGACCTCACCTCGACCTATACCTTCAGTTTCAACGTGCCCTTCCCGGAGCCCGGCTCTTGGTCCACATTGGTCTTTTCGGGGGCGGCTCGTACACTGGGGCTTTCCAACAGTAGTTCGTTCCGCTTGACCTCGGGCGGAGCCTTGGATGCGACCTTCACTGTCCAAGGTGTCTCGGACAACTATACATCATCCATCGGCAGGGCGTTCACGAACACCCAGGTCCTCATCCCCACGAGTGCTTCGGTGCCCATCACCATCACATTCAACAAGCATAACCCGATCACCTCGATCGCGTGGATGGATCATCTGGAGTTGAACAGCCATCGCTTGTTACGGATGAACGGCTCCCAAATGGCCTTCCGCGACCTACGTTCCGTGGGAACGGGCAATGTTTCCGAGTTCGTCCTGGACCAAGCCCAAAGCGTGGCGCGGATATGGGAGATCACGGACCCCACCCGGGTGGCTTTGGTGGATGCCACCGAAGATGGTTCCGCACGCCGTTTCCGTGTGCGCACCGATTCACTGCGTCAGTTCATCGCCTTTCGCGATGCGGACTACCTGACCCCTACGGCCATAGGCCGTGTGGCCGCACAGAATCTGCATGCCACGCCACTGCCGATGGACCTGGTGATCGTGTGCCCGCCGGAGTTCCAAGGTGCCGCATCACGCTTGGCTGAGCGTCGAATGAGCGAAGGGCTCAACGTGATCATCGTCAGTCCTCAGCAGGTGTTCAACGAGTTCTCCAGTGGTGCGCGGGATGCCACAGCCATCAAGCGGTACATGCGAATGCTCTATGACAAGGCAGGGACGGACCCTGAACTCCTGCCGCGCTATCTCCTGCTTTTCGGCGATGGTTCGTACAACAATATCTCCCTGGCCTCCACGAACCAGAACTTCATTCCTTCCTACCAAACGGCCGATGCACTGGACCCGGGCCGTTCGTATACGAGCGATGACTATTTCGGGCTGTTGGACAGCTTCGAGGGGGAAGGCACAGGTGACCTTATCGATATCGGCGTGGGCCGTTTCCCGATCAGCAGCGTGCAACAAGCCAACGAGGTCGTGGACAAGATCCTCGGCTATGACCGCTTGAGCCTGCTCACCTCCACGGGCGAGGTGTGCTCAGCCACCGGTGATGGGGGCTTGGTGGATTGGCGAACGCACGTACTGTTCACTTCGGACGACCAGGAAGGGGATTCCTATGAAGGGACCATCCATATGAGCCAGAGCGATGAGATGGCGCGCCGTGTGGAGGATGAGCATCCGCAATTGAACGTGGACAAGATCTATTTGGACGCTTATCAGCAGATCAGTACTCCGGGTGGGGAGCGTTACCCCCAAGCGGCCGATGAACTGCGCGAGAAAGTGGACAAAGGCGTTCTGCTGGTGAACTATGTGGGTCATGGTGGTGAAGTGGGTTGGGCGCATGAGCGCTTCCTGGACAACGGTACCATACTCGGCTGGACCAACGCGGACCGTCTGCCCTTGTTCATGACCGCGACTTGTGAGTTCACGCGCTGGGACGATCCAGGTCGTACATCGGCGGGCGAATATGTCCTTTTGAACCCGGATGGTGGTGGGATCGGGTTGATGACCACAACGCGTTTGGCGTATTCCAACCAGAACTTCGACCTGACGAAGAAGTTCTACGACCATGTCTTCGAGGAAACGGATGCGCTTGGACGTGACCAACGCTTGGGTGATGTGTTCCGCGAAACGAAACGGGCGATCACGGCCGCGCAACCCTTACAGCGGAACCACCGGAACTTCTGCCTCATGGGCGATCCCAGCCTGCGCCTGGCCATGCCGCGCGGTACCATTCGTATCACGGCCATTACGGATACCCTGGGCAACGCGGTGGATACCTTGAAAGCACTCGCGACGATACGGATCTCCGGTCATGTGGAAACGGATGATGGTCAGGTGATGACGGATTTCAACGGCCAGGTGATCCCTACGGTCTACGATAAAGCACAGCAACAGAGCACCTTGGCCAACGATGGAGGCAGCCCGTTCGTGTTCAGTATCCGCAACAACGTGATCTATCGGGGCCGCGCAACAGTGCGGGACGGGGTCTTCAGCTTCACGTTCGTGGTACCCAAGGATATCAACTATCAGGTAGGTCCAGGGCGGGTGAGCTGTTATGCCGAGAGCTGGGGTCAGAATGCCGCCGGGTACCGGAACGATGCGCTGGTGGGCTCCACGGCCACGGATATCGCCACGGACGAACAAGGACCGGAGATCGACCTTTTCCTGAATGACGACAATTTCGTTCGCGGTGGAATGACGGATGATGACCCCTTGCTTTTCGGGCGGATCTTCGACGAGAACGGGATCAACACCGTGGGCAGTAGCATCGGGCACGACCTGCTCGCCATCCTGGATGAGAACACCGAACAGGCGATCGTGCTGAACGACCTCTATCAGGCCGACCTTGACACGTACAAGAGCGGAGAGGTGCGCTACCGGTTCAACAACCTGTCCGAAGGAAGTCACACCCTGCGCTTGAAAGCGTGGGATGTGTTCAACAACTCCTCGGAGTCCACCACGGAGTTCGTTGTTTCCTCATCCGCCGAATTGGCCTTGGACCATGTCCTGAACTACCCGAACCCCTTCACCACCTCCACGGAGTTCTTCTTCGAGCACAACCGACCCTGCACCACCTTGAACGTCCAAGTGCAAGTGTTCACCGTGAGCGGGCGCCTGGTGAAGACCATCGGTCGTCAGTTGGCTTGTACGGGTTACCGGAGCGATGGTCTAGCGTGGGACGGAAAGGATGATTTCGGTGACAAGCTCGGTCGCGGCGTATACGTATATCGACTGAACGTGGTGACCCCGGAAGGGGAGCGCGCCGAGAAGTTCGAGAAGCTCGTGATCCTGCGCTAGCGAACCCTTGCACAATAAAGCCCCCCCAAGCGCCGTATATTTGCCGTCCTTTTCCAAGTCCCTGCTGATGATCCGACTCCGGCCGTTCGTGCGCTATGCCACTTTGCTCCTCATTACCCTGTCCCCAGGGTTGGTGTTGGCGCAGCCCTGCGACCCACAGTTCCAGTCCGCTGGTCAGCAGTGTGGCGATCAGCTGAACACGATCACCACGGCCGTTCCGTTCCTCATGATCTCGCCGGATTCGCGTGCGGGTGGTATGGGGGATGCCGGAGTCGCTGTATCGCCTGATGCCAATGCCATCCACTGGAACCCTTCCAAGCTCGCATTCGCCGAGAACGACGGTGAATTCAGCATGAGCTATAGCCCATGGTTGCGGAACCTCGTCCCTGATATGAGCCTGGCGTACCTCGCTGGATACAAGCGGCTCAACAACAAGCGCAGCGCAGTGGGTGGGTCGCTCCGTTACTTCAACCTGGGAAGCATCCTATTCACGGACATCAACGGCCAGACCATTCGTGATTTCAAGCCTGCGGAGTTCGCCATCGACATGGTGTTCGCACAGAAGTTCAGCGAGCGCTTTTCCGGGGGGATCGCCATCCGTTACATCAATAGTAACCTCACTGGTGGTCTTAGTGTGCAAGGGGCGAACTCCAAGGCCGGGCAGTCCGTGGCTGCTGATGTGTCCTTCTTCTACCGGAATGACCAGATGCAGATGGGCGATAAGGATGCCACCTTCGCGTTCGGGATGAACATCTCGAACATCGGAGCGAAAATGTCCTACTCGGAGACTGCCGTTCAGAACTTCATTCCCATCAATCTCCGGCTTGGTCCATCTTTCAAGGTGGATCTGGACGATTACAACAGCATTGCATTCAATATGGACATCAACAAGTTGCTGGTGCCTACGCCACCGGTCTATCTATTGGATGAGAACGGGGCCTTGATCATCGATCCCGTGACCGGCAATTACCAGGTGGCCAGCGGCCGTGATCCGGACGTGGGGATCGTGAACGGAATGATCGGGTCGTTCGCCGATGCTCCGGGCAATGTGAGCTATGATGATGACCAGAACGTGGTGGTGGAGTCGGGCAGCATCTTCCGCGAGGAGATGCGCGAGTTCAATTTGGCCGGAGGATTCGAATACTGGTACGCCGAGCAATTCGCTTTCCGCACCGGATATTTCTGGGAACATTATACCAAGGGGAACCGCAAATACTTCACGCTGGGGGCCGGTGTGAAATACAGCATCTTCACCTTGGACCTGAGCTATCTCATCGCCAACACCCAGCAAAGCCCCTTGGCGAACACCTTACGCTTCACCCTCGGGTTCAAGTTCGATAAGGCCAAGAAGAAGCCTTCCGACGGATGATCCGTGTCGGGTTCGGCTTCGACGTGCACCAATTGGTCGAAGGCCGTGAATTGTGGCTGGGAGGTGTATTGATCCCTCATTCCGTCGGTGCCTTGGGGCATTCCGATGCCGATGTGGTGTTGCACGCCATATGCGATGCCCTCCTCGGTGCCGTGGCCATTGGCGATATCGGTCAGCACTTCCCTAACACCGATCCCCGGTGGAAGGATGCGGATAGCAAGGAATTGCTGAAGGCCGTAGTGGACCTGCTTCACCGGAACGGTTGGTCGGTTGGCAATGTGGATTGCACCCTCGTGATGGAACGCCCCAAGATCATGCCGCATGTGCCTGCAATGCGAGCAGCGATGGCGCCCCTATTGAAAGTGGATATCGATGCTGTGAGCATCAAGGCGACCACCAACGAGACCCTCGGTTATGTGGGCCGAGAGGAAGGTGTTTGCGCCCATGCGGTGGCGCTTGTCCAGAAGAGCTGAGCCCTAGTCGTCGTCGTCGGTCGGCATCTCACTGAAGGAGCCGTGCCCTTGTTCATCCTCGAAGTAGAAGACGCGCAACTGTGCGGTATCCTTCAGCAGGTCGATCTTGCCGATCTCCACGCGTGACACCTTCACGCCCAGTCGCTGGTGCAGGTCCTCGTACAAGGCTTTCCGGTTGCTGGGCTTGATCAGGTCGATGCGTTCATAGATGAGCTGCTTCATGGCCTCGTGGCGGGTCAACCAAAGATGCTCCAGGGCATAGGTCATCACCAGGATCATACCATCCGTGAATACCAGTTCCGCAACGCTCACTTTCTTGCTCGCCAAGGAGTTGATCACCGCGATGCTGATCACAGCGAAGAGGTAGGTCATGTCCTTGATGCTGATCTGTTCGGTCCGATACCGTAGCACGCCGAAAATGGCGAACAGACCGAAGGCGAATCCGATGCTCAGCTTAACGCTATTGAGCAGGACGCACAGGAAGAAGATCAGTGTGTTGAACAGGAAGTAGGTGAAGAGGTAGTCCTTCTTCCGGTGGATCGGGTAGTAGATCAGCCGGATCAGGATGAAGAGCACCAGGACATCGATCCCGAACTTGAACAGGAGCTCCCACATGTCTGCGTGGAAGAGCGGCATTCCGAAGATCTTCATGGTGCTTGTTCAGGTTCAGGCAGCCTTGCGGATGCGATGAAGCATCAGTAGGACTTCCTTGAAGGCATTGGGTTTAACGTTCTTTTCTAGGAGCAGCATGCCCACGCAATACTTGCTCATCCCTGCCGGACGCAAATTCATGGAACGCATGATCCGTGCGAAATGGGAGGTGCGGTCAGCCCGCTCCTGCTTCAGTTCCGCGATCACGATGCCCGTCAACGCCCGTTCGCTCTCCGGGTCAGAAAAGCGCAGTTCCACATCCATGGTCAAGCGTTCAG
>JAGQVV010000245.1 GCA_020437805.1 Flavobacteriales bacterium | reverse complement strand
AGGATCAGTGACAGCACGATCTGCAACAACGCGAGCGGAACGTCCAACAGGAGTTTGGCCAGACCTTTCTGAACGGTCATGGTGTCGAAGAAGCGGTTCACCAGCTCGGGGAGGTATCGCCCACCCGCAGCTTCGTAGGTGATGCGCGGAATTCGATAGGCGAACTCGAGCGCGCTTCGCGCGAAGAGGCGTTGTTGGATATTCTCCGCCAAGGCCAACTGCATCACCTGCATCGCACCGGTGAACCCGACCCCGATCGTGACGAAGGCGATCAGCACGCCCCAGCTCGTGGCCACCTGCCCGCCGCTGATCAGGTTGATGATCGCCTGTACGCCGAGCGGAAGGCTCAGGCTGATCGCCCCACCCACCAGGGCGTACAGGTAGATGTGACCGATCTCGCGCTTGTCCACGCGGAGCAGGCGGGCGAGCCGTTGCCAAGGAGTGATGGGGTTGGTCATCGGGTGCAAAAATAGTATTACTTTACAATAACAAGGTATTACTATATTTGGGCCCAATGGCACATTATCATCTGGTCCCCGATCCCTCGCTGCACCTTCGCGATCCCGGTGCATCCACAATAGGCGGGCGGATCCTCTCCGAAGGGCTCGCGCTGATGACCGAGATCGGCCTGGAAGCGTTCACCTTCAAGAAGCTCGCGGAAAGAGCGGAATGCACGGAGGCCACCATCTACAAGTACTTTCCCAACAAGCAACGCCTGCTCCAATACTATTTCCAATTGTACTGGATGTGGTTGGATACGCATTGTCAGCAGGAGGGTCGCACCTTGGACGACCCATGGGAACGCGTACAGGGTGACATTCGTTCATTGTGCGGTATCTGGTCCAAGGATGCCATGGCCGCGCAGCTCGATCCGGTGGCCTTGCGCGCGCTCGTGATCGTGGAGGGCTCCAAATCCTTCCTGCACAGGAACGTGGACGAGGACAACAAGCTAAGGCTCTTCCAGCCGTACAAAGACCTTTGTGCCCACATCGCGGCCGAGCTCAAGGCTTGCGATCGCAAGTTCAAGAACCCGCGCACCTACGCCACCACCCTGATCGAGATGGCACATTCGCTGGAGTTCGCCATGGAGCACTTGCCCGCGTTGACCGAGTTGAGCGAAGGGGGCGACCGGAAGAAGCTCGCCAAGTTCCTGTGCGGTATGACCGAGCGCTACCTCGGACGATAGGACCCGCGATCGCACCGCGCGTTTCCATCGGATCGACCGAACTTCGTTCGCATGAGCGCCAATTTCAAACCTGCCGGTTACACCACCGTATCACCCTACTTCATCGTACCCGAAGCGGACCGCTTCATCCAATTGATGAAGGAGCTCTTCGATGCCAAGGAGTTGCGCCGGTACGACAACTCCGACGGCAGCCTTATGCATGCCGAACTGATGCTCGATGATTCGGTGATCATGCTGGGCCAAGCAACGGAGAAATACCCGGCCGTACCCATGGTCATGCACGTGTACGTGCCGGTTGTCGATGCGGCCTACAAGAAGGCCATCGAACTGGGCTGCACATCCATGGAACCACCCAAGCAACGTGAAGGCGACCCGGACCGGCGCGCCTCCTTCAAGGACTACGCCGGCA
>JAGQVV010000244.1 GCA_020437805.1 Flavobacteriales bacterium | reverse complement strand
GTGGCGGGCGGGGTGGCCACGTTGCGCAGGCGGGTAAGGTCGAAGACCTGGAGCCCGTGCCCGGCGGCCTCGCTGCCCACATAGCACCAGGTGCCGCTCACCTCCACATCGCGCCAGAGGTTGCTCACGTTGTTGTGCGATGGAAGGATGCCGATCAGCACCGGTGCCGTGGGCGTGCTGATGTCCACGAAGGAGGTGCCGGTGCGCGTGCCCACGATGGCGATCTCCTTGCCGGTATCGGGGTCGGTCCAGCCCCAGAGGTCGGCCACGCTGGTCACGGTGCCGAGCTGGGCCAGGTCCATCTTGGCCAAGAGGTCAACGTTGGAGCAGGGGTGGATGCCCGCGAAGCCGTTCGCGCAAGGCGTTTGGGCGTGGGCGGGGGTGGACAGCAGGGTCGCGCAAAGCAGGGCGGTCCCCACGGGCGGGAAGGAGAAGGATCGGAGCATCAGGGCCAAGGTACTCCGCGGCCGAGGCAGCCGGCGAACAGAAAGGAGCGGCAGGATGGAAACGCCAAGGAGTGCTCCACTCCTTTCAAACCGCCGCCGGGTCTCCTGAGGAACGAATGGACCCTGCGGCCTCCGTGCGAAAGCGCCATCTTGATATCCGGTCCGTTCTGCATGCATCCTGCAAGGTGGGTTACCGCCCTGGTCCAAGAACCACCCTTGCCACGAGTGTACGGCAGCCCCCTCCACAGAAACCCCCTCAAGGTGAACAAGCGATCCACCTGTTCTCTATCTTGTCGTTCGCAATGCACCATACATGGCACATACCGAGTGGTTCCTTTCCCGTTCCGTGCCTTGGTGCCGCAGTGCCGCAGTGCCGCAGTGCCTTACCAATAGAACCATACAAGGTAATGCCCCTTGGCACTGCCATTACGAAAAAGCCCCCGGTGCGCTAACACCAGGGGCCTTGGTCGCTCATGTCCCACCTAACCCACGGTAATAGGTAAACGAAACAGAAGCAGTACAAAGGTAGGACCCTCCCCGGCAGCGCCGGGCAGCGTTCACCGCCCTTGGACGGTCTATTCCCAAGCGGGCACGTGGAACAGCCGATGCCACGGACAACCCGTATCTCCAGAAGGCCTTGACCGGACCTTGCTACCGGTCACAAGACGAAGGAACGATGACTCTCACTTCGATGAATAATAGGTGGCTCGGCACGGTGCACAAGGCTGTGCTGGGCTGCCTGTTGTTCATAGCAATCCGACACTGTGAAGCGCAGAACATGGTGCCGAATCCCAGCTTCGAGGAAAATACGGCTTGCCCTGTGACCATTGGCTTCCAAGGCTTCTCCAAGCCCTTGCATTGGGAGAGATGGAACCAGTCCCCGGAGTACTTTCATACTTGTGCGGGCTCGATGGGCGGTGTGGATACGTTGATCAAGGTGCCCCTGAATGGCTTTGGTTTCCAGCACGCCCTGCATGGCGACGCGTATGTGGGAATGTATGCCTACGCAACGACTGGGGGTGGTGTGAGTTACCGCGAGTACGCGGGTTGCCAGCTTATAGAGCCACTAGAGGTAGGAGAGAGCTATGACCTGAGCTTCTTCACCAATGTGGCGTTCGATGGCACCTATTGGTCACCCACTCGGGCCTGCAACAACATGGGCATGCTCTTCACCATGCAGCCGAATATCTGGACCGGAGCGAACGGCCCCTCTTTCGCCCTGCGGAACTCTGCGCACCTATCCAGCTCGACCATCATCAGCGATACGGCCAATTGGACCTTGGTTAGCGGCAGTTTCGTAGCCGATAGCGCCTACCAATACCTGGTGATCGGCAACTTCTACAGCAATTCGCTTACGGATACGATGCATCTCGCGCCGAACAATGAGCTGGGCGCCTATTACTTCGTGGACGGCGTATGCGTGCGGCCGAGCGGGCAGCCTTGCGAGTTCATCACGGGCATAGCTTATCCAGTTGAACAAGAGCTCATTGTGTGGCCTAACCCGGCAGCGGATCTCGTGCAGGTGCGCGCTGGTTCAGGTACGCGATGGCAGGTTTTCGATGCCATGGGCAGGTTGATGGATGGCGGTAGGAGCGCGGTTGATTTACTGACGGTGCATGTGCATCTGTGGGCAACCGGGGAGTACGTCTTGCGCTTGGAAGGGGCAACGAGGAGACACGTTCGTTTAGTCGTGATGCGGTAGCAGTGAACCGGTCTTCGGTTGATCAACAACAACGAAGACCATGAAGAATTGCAAGTTTCTGGGCTGTATTGTAGCCCTGACGGTATCGCTCCATGCGAGCTCACAGGATTGGACACTTGCTGGGAATCCCATCAGCGGCGGTGAGTGGTTCGGCGCGGATGGCAGCAGCACGGTGCCGCTGCAGATCCGGCATGATGGGAATTACCCCATCGAGTGGTACACGAACAACACCCGAAGGATGCGCCTTTCGGGTTCTTTCACCGGGCAAACAGTGAATGGGTACACGGGCATTGACCTAAGCGGAAACTTGGGCGTAGGAACCATGGGTAATTCGCTAACAACGGCCCCACTTGCAATGATACAACTCAGTCGAGAAAGCCTGATACCCGCAGGGTTCAGGCCTTGGATGTACACAGGGATGTTATGTAACTACACCTCTGATATGGCCTATTTTGGCACGAAGGTACTTGCAGGTGATCGGCTCAATGCGGTAGTCAGTTGGGGAGACAACAGTACGACGAACTTCTCTTTCGGACCGGATGCTTTACAATTCATCTTTACCGAACCACCTAATACAACAACGAGTGCGGGCAGTATCGACGGTTTGGAAATCGCACGCATGATCCCGGCCGCCAATGGCAACGAAGGCTTCTTTGGTCTAGGCGATTGGTTCGCCGCAGGCGGGAACATCAACCCGACCGAACGTCTTGATCTCTTGGATGGCCGGGTTCGCATCAGGCAACTACCGGACGACGACGCTGCAACTGACTCGCTGTACATTATGGTAGTGGACAGAACGCTAGGAACAGAGCGGGGCGTGGTGAAATGGATCGACCCGAGTGATCTGCCCAGTGCGGATTGCGATTGGGTGGTCCAATCCCCGATTCCGCAAGTTTCAACGGTATACGACGGATCGAGCTGTTCATGGAACATGAAGAATGGGGTGGGGATCGGTGTACAAGACCCGAAGGCCAAGTTGGATGTCAGGCACCTGAACGCAGATCTGCTGGAACTGATCGGTATTCGAAGCCAAACGTTCTTTGAACCCGAAGATCTCCTCTTTATCCAAGGCATTCTTGGTGAAGCGGGGTCCACCTCGGAAACTTCCGAGATCTTTCCATTGAACAGTACGGGGGTTACCGGTCGAGCATACAACTCCAAGGCCAGCACCGGAGTTGCTGGTATTGCGGACCTGTCGCAAGCAACGAGTGGCACTGCCGGGGCAGCGATCGGAGTTTCGGGCACCGCACTTGCCAACGAGCTCCTTAGTACTTCGGATTGGTGTGTAGGCGTATATGGATATGCCAAAGGCGCGAACAATTCTAATTCGTGGGCCGGATGGTTCGATGGGCAAATAATTGCAACCGCCTACCAACCCTCCGATGAAACCTTGAAAACGGATATTGAGGAGATCACGAACGCAGCCGAGATCATTGCTCAATTGCGCCCGAAGCGCTATGCCTATCGAACGGAACAATACGAATCCATGAGTTTGCCCAACGGAGAACAGTATGGATTCTTGGCAGGTGAGATTGCCGAGGTATTACCATCCATAGTTGCCAACGCGGCGCGCGGAGAGGAGCTTGATACGTTGGGTAATGTCATAAGCGACCGTATCGAATTCCAAGCGATCAATTACACCGGACTGATCCCATACCTGGTATCAGGCATGCAAGAACAACAAGCCACCATCGCCGCCCAGAACGAACGCTTGGACCAACTTGAAAGCATGCTCTTGGACTGCTGCAACCGCGGCACCCCGGATGGCGATCAACTGCTGGAACAGGAACAAGTCCTCCTGAACGGGCGTTCCAACGAGCGCAGCATGCAAGTGGTGCCCAACCCCTTCCGGACCGAGACCACCATACACTACAACCTGGAACGTGGTGGCCGGGTGCAACTGATGGCCAACAGCGCCGATGGCAAGCAGCTGCGGGTGCT
>JAGQVV010000026.1:6112-33688 GCA_020437805.1 Flavobacteriales bacterium | reverse complement strand
CGCAGTTCCACCACGACCCAATCCACCACGCTGTTCGGTCCGGTGTTGGAAAGAACCGTCGCTGTCGTTGTCTCTCCACCTCCGCCCCCTGTATGCGGATAACCGATGGTCGTGTAAGGCTCCGTGGTCGGCACCAGGCCTGCGGATCGCAAGCTTCCGTTCATGAGCCCCGTGCCACCATCGAAGGGTCCTTCGAGGAACATGCGCACACGTACGTTCACTGCTGGGACAGCGGCATTCGGATCATAGCCATCGAGCACCATCACTGAATTCGACGGATCCAGCCAGTCCCGGAGCCGTGAGGTGGGCCCGAAGCCGTCCCAGCTTTCGCTGAACTTACCCAAGCTCGCCGGGGTGGTCTGCGATGCGCCGCATTCCATATGACCGGAAACGATGGCCCCGATGAAGCGCTTGTTCTGGTCGAAACAAGGTGCCCCGCTCGCCCCCCATTCCGTGATCCCGCTATCCCAGTTCGTTCGCCATGTATGCACGTATTCGTCCATGTCGCTCACTGCGGGATCATTGTCGAATGCAATCTTCTTCACATCGTACAAGGGATGCTCCATCACCGTGACGCTTTGCGGAACGTTCCCGGAACGATCCCAGCCGGCATAGTATACGTTGTACGCCGCCGGTGGTGGTGTATTCAACTCCGCAAGCACGAAATCGTCGAGGATGTAGTTGGACACCATGGAGACGCCGGTCAAGGTCTGGGTCGTGGGCCCGCTTGATCCCACGCAAGCCGGTGCATCGTAGTTGAAATAGAACACCCATTGGGACATGGTGGACTCCACAAGGCAGTGATACGCGACATGCACGTACGGCCTACCTGGAGTGGCCGTATTGTTGATCAGGCCCGCAGTGCATCCGGCACCGTCCGGCCGGAGGAACATGACCACCGAGCGCTTCTGGGCCTCCCACTCCGACGCGATCGGGCAGTTCACGTTGATGTGACATGGCGCGCTTTGATAGCCGGGGTTGTAATCCCGTTCCCCATTGCGGGTGAACCCGAACAGGTCAACGGTACCGTGGGTGATGCTGGCCACATGAAGGCTTCCATCGGGCAAACCGGCCGGAACACGGTATTCGATCACCACCGCGTCACCCGGGAGCACTTGTGTGGCCATACTACCGTCCGGCGCTCGATTGGATCCATCGAATGCCCCGATGACCATGGTCCCTTCCTCATCATACAGGAAAACCGAGGCGCCCTCACCAATGTCCCAGCGATCGAACTGAACGCTGAGCATCAACGCCCCTGGGCTCCTAAGCACCAAACGGCATAGCCGTGATCCATCACCTGGTTCGTCCCATCGCCCTTCGGCCACCACATCCACCGGAAAGTGGCGTTGGACCCCGTACCGGAATTCCGCATTGACCAATGTCGACCGCTGTTCGGCGACATCCAGCGTTGCAAGAGCGATGACAGGCAACTCCGCGCTGGCCAGTGGACCGATGGTTCCAATGGGTGCGCCGCCATGGCTCAACTGGGCTGAAACTCCCACAAGGGCAGAGCATGCAAGGAACAGTGTGGTGGACCGTGCGAACATGGAACACAAGATACGCATCGGGACCCCGGATCGATGATCCCTCAGCGTGAAACGATCACGAACTCGGTGCGACGGTTCTGCGCTCGCCCATCTTCGGTATCGTTGCTGGCCAATGGCTTTTCCGGTCCAAAGCCTTTGAACGACAAGCGTGACCCGGCTACGCCATGGTCTTGTAGATACTCCATTACAGTGAATGCCCGATCGTTGCTGAGCACCATGTTCTCCGCTGTGCTTCCCCTGCTGTCCGTGTGTCCCTCAATACGGATCTTCACGGTAGGGTTCTCCTTCAGGAACGCGATAAGTTCGTCGAGGATGTATTCGGAGGACTTCGCAATATCGGCGGAGTTCGTAGGGAACTTGATATCGTTGACACGGTAGCTCTTGCCCACTTCGATACGTTGCACCATCATGTCCACCTTGGCCACGCCTGCGCGTATGGTATCCTCGATCGCGAAGCTGCGGGAATCGAACACATGGTCCTTCTTCTTCACCGTCATGATCACATCGCTTCCGGCCTTCAGGTTCACGATGGTGGCATACGTACCGCTGACGCTGTCCACGCGGATAATGTCCGTCTTGCGGGTATCCATGTATTGGATCTCCACGGTGGCGTCCTTCACGAGCTCGCCCTGCTCATTACGGACCTCCCCTTTCACCAGCAGGATATCATCCGGTCGCACGTCCATGGGCAGGTCGAACCCGAAGATGTCCAGATCACCAGCGCCCTGGTATCGGGCGCTCGCGAAGTACGCGGTCCGTCCATCCACGCTCACGATCAGGCCATGCTCATCCTGGTCGGTATTGATCGGGTTGCCGATGTTCTTGGGACGTGTCCAGGTGCCATCATCGTTCAGTTTGCTGTAGAAGATATCATAGCCACCCACGCCCCGATGTCCTCTTTGGTCATCGATCCTTCCGGTCTCGTCCACTGGGGGTTTCGCTGCGAAATAAAGGGTGCGACTGTCGCTGTGCATGAACGGGGCCTTCTCGTCCCCGTGTGTATTGATCCCGGGAACAGGCCGTGCTGGTGACCAATCGCCCTTGGCGGTTCGCGTGCTTTGGAAGATGTCGATGCCATCGGTCTGCTGTCGTTGGCAAGCGAAATACAAGGTGTTGCCATCGGCGCTGAGGCTCGGCTGGCTCTCCCAGCCGTCCGGTGTGTTGATATTGGGCCCGAGGTTCTCCAACCCGCTCCACTCGAACACCTGCCCGCCTTTGTCCATGTCGAAATGCGTATCGTAATGTGCGCGGAACAGGTCACAATTCCTGTACCCACGGGCATCCGGTGGCCCACAGACGGTAACGAACATCTCCTTATTGTTCACGCTGATCGTCACACCGCCGTAGCCGTCGCCCAAATTGAACGGTTCCGGCAATGCACGCCCCGCGTTGAACTCGGACCGCACATCCGGCCGTCTTGCCTCGGTCAGTTCCTCCACCTCACGCGATACGATGTCACCTTTCGCCTTCACCTTGCTGACACGGGTAAAGAACAAGAGCTCGTTGTCCGGGGAGAGCATCGGCAGATACTCCTTGGCCGGTGTGCTCACATTGGCTACCAGACGTGGGTCCAAGGTCCCTTCGTTCTTATAGAATTCCACATAGAATTGAAGCTCAGGCATAACCCCTTCCACATCATCGTACTTCTTCTGATAGTCCTTGCTCAACTTGTTCGGATCGTCGTCAGGGAAGCGTTGGAACCGCTGGAAGGCCTTGGCTGCATCGGCAAATCGACCCTCGGCGTAGAACATCACCCCTAAGTGGTAGGGAACATCACTTCGGTAATCAGGGCATTTCGCCTCCACCTGTTCGAGGTACCGTATCGAGGCATCGTAGCCCTTGCCCCCTTCTTTTCCGATCCTGTATGCCGATAGACCAAGTTGGAACGAACATTCCACGCAATCCGGATCCTCTTCCAAAGCCGCCTTCAACTTCTGATGACGAGCCATGGCATCCTTCGCCTTCGAGGCCTCGTCCAACAACTTCAGGATCTTCTTGTCCGTTGGCGGGTCGCATGGACCAGCCTCGCTTTCCTGCGCCCGTGCAACGAACGCCATTGCGCATGCGAAGAGCATCAAGGCGACATACCTCATTGCTCGCCCTGACGGGCCCCAACTCCCATGACCTCTTCCCAATAACACCATTCACTTTCTTAGGTCACTTCACCGTTGTATCCGTAGCCCCGGCCTTGGCGATCAGGTCATCGCCTTTCTTCCGCGCGGCGTTCACGATATCATCGGCTCGCCGATCGGCTTCCGCCACGAACTGCTGCTCTTTCTTGTCCGCTTCCTGTTTGATCTTTTGGGCGGCCACCTTTGCGGCAGCCTTGCTGATCGGGTCCTTCGCGTCGTTCACGAGCTTATCAGCATTGGCGTATACCTCGGCTTTCACGCGGGCCGCCTCGCTGCGAGCTTGTGCCTTGATATCATCCGCCTGCTTTTGCGCCTCGGCCACCAGCTTCGCGGCTTCCTCACGTGCCCGCGCGATAGCCTCCTCCTTGGCCTTATCGATCTGTTCGTTCACCTCGGCCTTGACCTCAGTGATCACCGCATCCTTCACATTCGAGGTCCCACCGGCGAAGACCGGCTTCACGACCGGCTTTTCGATGGTGCCCGTGATCTTCACGGTGACGTCGAGTTCCTCAGGGACCTTGAAGTCCGCCCCGACCGCCTTGTTCGCTTGGCCAAGCAGTCCGCTCACCGCTTGAGCAGCACCAGCGCCGAAAATATCGCTCGGCACCTTCGCCTTCATGTCATAGTCGATGGCCTGGTCCTCGAACGCCGTGCTACCACCCACGTTCGCCTTGATACGGTCGATCTTCACATCGAAAGGGTCCGTTATCATCCTACCATCCGCGAAACGGTAGGCAAAGGATACATCCTGCAGGGTGGTATTCTCTATCTCTTCGATCTTGAGGGCCTTCGCGATATCCACCAAGGGTTGGAAACCGTCGATACGAACGTTCGTCGTCCTTAGTGTTCCGTTACCGGTCAAGGTGCTCATGATCGGTTGCATCTGCTGGTCCACTTGAGCGGTCATGGTCAGGTCCGTGCTGAACTTCCCTTTTGCGGTCTTGGCGATCGGGGCCATTTTCTGGACGCTCTCCACATACTTGACGGTCTCTTCTATGTCAAGGTCCTTCAGGTCATAGTGGAGGTCGATCATCGGTTTCTCCATGTTCTTCGTGTCGTACGCACCATCCATCTCCACGCTCCCTCCGAACAGGTTGAAGAAGATGTCCCGGAGATCGATGCGCCTTTCGTGAACCCGCATGCCGCCGCGGAGGTTCTTCAATACCATATCGTCATACTTCAGTTCCCCGACGGTCATTCCCATGCGGAAATCAATGTTCCCGGGCACTTCCACAACGCTCAAGGCCGTGGTATCCGCAGCGACCTCGCTGCTTCCTTCAGCTTCGTTCGAGCCCATCAATTCGTTCATATCGAACCTATCCGCCGCGAGATCGAAGCTGCCCACCAAGGTGCTGTCCTTCAACCACCACTGGAGGTAGTTGTCCATTCGGCCTTTCGCTTGCAACGCGCTGCTGCCAATGCTTCCGTCGAAACCGGTGAGCGCAAGGAAACGCGGACTGAAATCGAAGATGAGGCTGTTGATACCCACCGTTGGAACGGAATCGCTCTTGTAGGTCATGCCCATCAAGGTCAGGTTCCCTTCGGCAGTGAATTCGTCATACCGCTGGGCCTCCACATCGCTGATCGCGCCCTTCATCCGGATGTTGGCATCGAGCTTCCCGGCCAGTTCATCACCTTTTTCCATGGGTACCACCGTTCTGATGCTGGTCAGGTCAAGTTTGGCCAGGAGCTCAGCATCGACGGTCGGATCCGTGGTCGGTTTGACGAGATACATCCGCGCTTCGATGGGATTTCCGGCCATTTTCAGTGCGAAACGCTTCAGGTCGATCACCATTCCATCCGTGTCCTTGCCATCCGGATTGGTCACGGTAAGATCGATGAATATACTTTCGCATCCGGCAGGCAGGTCAGGATATTTGAAACGCCCGTTGTCCACTTTCAGGTTGAGGCCGAAGCCTGGGGAAACTTCGGTCCCGTACGTTCCCTTGATATAACCATCGAATGCCACGGAACCGCTCATATCCACCCCGTTCAGATCGCTGGCGAACGCCGCTGGAACAAGGGACAGGATCATCTTCAGGTCCGAGCGACCAGCCGCCCACTTCAAGTCCATCACGATGTCATCCGCTGGCATGGCAAGCCAACCGTCAACTCCAACGACCAGCTCGTTCAGGCTGATCTCGTTCTCCTTGAAGGTGAATTTCATGTTGGTCAGGTCCATCTCGAGATCGGCTTTGATGTCCGACTTGGCCCTCTTCAAGTAGGTGATGCCTTCGTATTCGACATTCACGCTGTCGATGTGGGAGGTCGTGCTCAGATCGAACACATCCTGGCGGAAGTCACCCGTCCCCCGGTGCTGCACACCGCCGAATTCCATTCGCACAGGAAGCGAGAGGTCCTCATAAATGATATGGGCATTCTCCAACCAATATTCGCGCAAGCTGAAGCTCAAGCTCCCGCCTTCCTCGGCCGGGGCGTCCACCGCTGAACTATCGGTCTTGGCGATATCGTAGTTCGCACTCCCATCCTCCAAAACCTTGATGTGGATGAACGGCTTGGCAAGACCGACACGCTTGATATCGATGTTGTCGCCGAACACGCTCTTGATATCCACAGTGGCCGAGAACTTCCCGATCCGCGCCAGGTCCATTCCATCGAACGGTGCCACATTGCTCACCACAACATCGGCCACCTCCACGGTGAGGTCCGGGAAATTCTTCAATAGGGTGACATCCCACTCGCCCCAATCCACCAAGGCATTGATGCTATTGTTCACCTCGGCCTTCACCGCGGCCTCGATCTTGTCCTTGAAGACGATGGGCAAAATGACCACTGCCGCCAAAAGCAGCACTACGAGGATTCCGATTGTAAGCAGGATTCGTTTGGTCCACTTGGCCATATGTGCTGATGTTGAGGAATGAGGAGAAAACTGTCCAATGAACGGAATCGGGTATCCGCCACCGAGCATAGGACCTACTTCACGCAAAGATCGTTCCCCTTTGGATCCGCGCTACACGATCCGGGTGTAGCTGTTCACGCTTCGTCGGTGAACAACTTCTCCCCTTGCACATGGGCCACCACGCTACAGACCGTCGCATCGCCTGTCACGTTCACCACGGTGCGGAACATATCCAGCGGGCGGTCCACGGTGAAGACGATGGCCACCCAGGCCGGGTCCAACCCCAAGGAGGAAAGCACAACGACCAGCAGCATGAGCCCTGCGCTCGGTATGGCCGCGGCACCGATGCTTGCCAATGTGGCCGTTAACACAATACTGAGCTGCTGCCCGAAGGTGAGGTCCACCATGTGCAACTGGGCGAGGAATACGACCGCCACGGCCTGTAACAGGCTGGTACCATCCATATTCACGGTGGCGCCAATAGGCAGCACAAAGCTTGCCGTGGGCTTGCTGACGCCGATGTTCCCCTCCACGCACTTGATGGTGGCCGGAAGGGTCGCAGCGCTACTGCTGGTGCTGAACGCGAGGAGTTGGGCCGGGCTCATGGCGCGCAGGAAACGAACGTAAACGTTCCGCCGCATGAGCAATGTCATGAGCGCAGGATAGATCATGAAAACCACGAAGGCCAGGCCCAGCACCACAGTGATCGAGTACCCAGCAAGGCCCTTGAAGAGTTCCACGACACTGCCAAGATCATCTCCGGCCATGCGGGCCACTACACCGGTCATGAGCGCGAAGACGAAATATGGTGCCGCGAGCATCACCACCTCCACCATCTTCATGAACACCTCGTTGCACCCGTTCATCAGATCGTTCACCGGACCCGCACGCCCGGGCGGTATCAAAAGGAGCATGATACCGAAGAAGACCGCGAAGAAGATCACCTGCAGCATCAGGGTATTGTTGAAGCTGAGGAAGATATTGCTCGGCACGATGTCCACAAGGAATTGTAAGGGGCCCACCTCCTTCACTTTTTCAGAAGCCTGCCGGTCAGCCAAGGACCACTCATTGGGTACCGCACTGCCCCGTACCTCGGCAATTGAGTCCCGCAGCGCGTGGTAACGTGGCTCGCAACTGAGGCACTTACCGTCCAAGGGTGCGGCAACCCCTTCCGTTTCCTGCACCCATAGTTCGTAATTGATGCGGTTCCCGATGCGCTTTTCCGGATCACCCCAATCCCCGGGTCGCAGCATGTTCACCACGAACAGACCGACCCCCACAGCGATCACCGTGGTGACCAGATACAGCGCCAAGGTGCGCACGCCAAGTTTTCCCAAACGGGTCACCTCGCCCATCCCGGCCACACCGCTGATGATGCTGAAGAGCACCAGCGGTACTGCGATCAATTTCAGCAAATTGATGAAGATCACTCCGAAGGGGTCGATCCAATGAAGGTTGAACCGGCTCCAGCCCATATAGCTGCTGAGCACGGCCCAAGCCACACCGGCCACCATGCCGATGAGGATGCGGAAGTGTAATGGGAGTCTATGTTTCATTGGCGGGCTTCGCAGCGCAAGTTGGTAATGACGGCCAAAGGTCCTTGATATGGTCCTTCACTTTCCATCAACAGAAGGCCATGGATCAAACCCGGGCCGCACGTTGGCGAAGGACGTGGTCCATCAGGACGATGTTCGCCATTGCTTCTACAATGGGCACGGCACGTGGCACCACGCAGGGGTCGTGGCGACCCTTCGCTTCCAGTATGACATTGGCGCCGGACCGATCCGTGGTCTCTTGCGCTTTTGCGATGGAGGCGGTTGGTTTGAACGCCACATCGAAGTGGATGACCTCTCCCGTGCTGATGCCACCGAGAACACCACCCTGGGAGAGCTTGTTGTGGTCCGAGCCCCGCATGGCGGAAGCCCCGAAGCCGCTGCCGATCTGGAACCCTTTGGCCGCATTGATGCTCAGCATCGCTTTGGCCAGATCGGCTTCCAATTTGTCGAAGACCGGTTCCCCGAGCCCTGCTGGTGTTCCTTGAATGATACACGTTACCACTCCGCCCACGCTGTCGCCCTGGGCGCGCACCTCCTCGATCAACGCGGCCATGGTGCTTGCGGCTTCAGGGTCCGCGCTGCGGACCGGGTTGCTCCAAACAGCAGTAATGTCATGATCTCCGTTGTTCGCTCTGACCTCTCCAACGGCGCTCACGAATGCATTCACTTGGACACCACTTGCCGCTAGGAACTGTCGAGCGATCGCGCCGGCAACCACCGCCGATGCTGTTGTGCGCGCACTGCTACGTCCACCACCACGATGATCGCGAAACCCGAATTTGTCCTCCCACGTCTTGTCCGCATGGCCGGGTCGATAGACATCCTTCAACGGATCATAGTCGCTGGTCTTCGCATCGGCGTTGAGGATCAGGAAACCGATCGGTGTACCGAGGGTTCTTCGCCTGTCATTCCGCCCTTCGGTCGAGCCCGGAGATCCTGGGGTCACAAGAAGACCACTGAGCCATTCCACCCGATCCGCTTCATTCCGAGCGGTACCGAGCGAGGTGCTTCCCGGACGTCGACGATCCAACTCCATCTGCACCGCTTCCAGGTCCAGATCCAGTCCGGATGGGCACCCGTCAATAACACCGCCGATGGCCGCACCATGGCTTTCACCGAAGCTGGTGAGCCGGAAGAGTTTACCAATGGTGTTGCCGCGCATGGTTGAACGCTCGCGAAGGTAATTGGAGGACCGGAACACCCTAGGGCCCATGGGAAAGACCCGATCCGCCGGATCCACTATACCTTGACCGGACATCGACCTTGCCTCTGGTAGGCTCGAGCGACGTGAAGCATGATCGGATCATCTACTCCCCTCAACGCGAAGGTCGACCCTGTATTCGCTAGGTACCCAGCGAATGTCCGTTCTCGCATGATCCGCCTCAGGGAACTCGTTCTCGATGTGGCCTCTGAAACCAGCGATGCGGTCGAGTTGGAGGAAACGCTGAAATGGGGTGAGCCCAGTTACGTCTCGAAATACGGCAGCACCCTGCGCATGGATTGGAAAGCGAAGAAGCCGGACCAGTACGCCTTGTATTTCAAGTGTACTTCCCGCTTGGTGCCCACTTTCAAGAAGCTCTATGGCAACACGTTCTCCTATGAAGGTGACCGGGCCATTGTGTTCAGGCTGGATGAACCGGTCCCTGAGGTGGAATTGAAGCGATGCATCGCCATGGCCTTGACCTACCACAAGATAAAGCACCTGCCATTGCTGGGCGAACAACGTCGCTGATCGGATGTGACTGTCTGCTGAGGACAGTAGCTATCATCGTGTAGCTTTCACCTTTGATCCGCTCGATCTTCCGTCGCCTGAATGGTCCCCTTCAAGAAATACCGATCACTCCATTGGACCATTGTACTTCTCCTGATCGAGGCTCTGTGGTTTTCCTTGGTGATCTTCACATCCGTGCGGCCGTTGCTTGGTGAGATCCGTCTGTCTCCGGACTCCACCAACTGGATCGTTGCAGCAAAGAACTTGATGGAGCATGGCACGTTCCATGTGCAAACGAATTGGCCATCCAAGTCCCTGCTCCCGATCATTGAACCCTTTACGGACTATCCCCCGGGATACTCCTTCTATTTGACACTATTCCTACTCGTGATCCACGACCCTGTCGTTGCGGCCACTTGGGCCCATGCGGTATCCATTTTGATGTGCTTCTGTGGACTAGCGTTCCTATTCCGATCGATAGGGCTACCCTTGATACTGCGCATTGCCGGGTATCTGCTCTTTGCGATGCTGGGCAACTTTCCGATCATCTACCAGTACTTCTGGACAGAGCCGCTCTTCCTGGGTCTTTCATTCCTTGGCGGAGCCTTCGCGCTGCGCATGGGTACGGACCCGTCATTCTGGGGGAAGGTCCTTCCGGCTGCTTCATGTTTCTTCCTTGCGAGTTCAATGAAGGTGATCGGTGTGTTCAATTTCGCTTGGTTCCTTGTTCCGCTCCTTCGAACCCCACCCATTCGGTGGCGGATGGCGGCCGGAATGATGATCGCTTGCACCGCACCGCTGGTCCTCTGGTTCGCGCGGAACAAGATCGTTCATGGCCAAATGAGCTTTTCGCACCGGATCGGAGAGACCCACCTGAAGGATGAACTGCTCGTTCCGCTACGGGTCATAACGCACGATCTGATACCGGTATTCGACCGGCCATGGACAGGACCAATCATGTTGACCATCCTTTGCTTCATCTTGTGGGGACCATTGTTCCTCCGGGAACCGACCTTACTGAAGGCCAAAGCGTTCCTTGGTGAAAGGAAGCGGGTCATACACCTACAACTTGTATTGGTGCTTTCCGCCCACTTCTTCGGGATATGGGCCCTTTCCTTGGTGAGCCACTTCAGCGCATTGGACGACAGGTTGCTCTCACCTTCCATTGCACTCGCCATTATCGCCGGGCTGAGTGGGCTCGACCGTTTTTGTGACCTGCTCGATGCAGGAGGGCGGCTTTTCGTACGCAGCCTTCCATTCGTATACATGGCGGTCGGAATGCATATCACGGTCCCAAAATTGACGTTGGATATTCCCCACTTCACGCATCCACCCCACGCGGAGCTATGGACGACCCTGGACTCGTCCGGGATCCCGGCCGGAGCGACCCACTATTACACGGACCAGGACTTTTCCCATCAGCTGTATTCGCCATTGCCGCACAGGATCCTATGGGAAACCTCCGACTTCAACTCCCCCGATGCGATCAGGGCACTCTTCGAAAAAGGTACTCGACCATTCTTCATCTTCGATACCACCTCCGTTGAGTTCAATGTGTTCGAGCAGGCCTGGCGATCGGACCATGACCCTCTTCTGGAGGCCCGCTCCATTGGAGGATTCATGGTCTACCACAGACCGTGACCAGCATGTCGCCAAGGCTTTATTGGGAGCATAGCGGCTGGTCGGAGCACGGGTAATGGTTGACCGCTGGACGCGCTGACCTTGGCGACTCGGTCGAATGGACTTGTGATATCGAATGGATCCTTCGTTCCTTGGCCTTGATGGTCACCAAGCTCCTCATCCTCGGCGCCTATTTCACGGTCCTGTTCATCATCGGGGTCGTTGCCTCGCGCCGCGTGAAAGGATTGAGCGATTACTACGTGGGCGGCAAGCAGGTCGGCTTCTGGGCGGCATCGTTCTCTGCCAGGGCCACGGGCGAATCGGGTTGGCTCTTGCTGGGGCTAACGGGCATGGGCGCCTTGGCCGGCATTTCCGCGTACTGGGTCGTGGTGGGCGAACTGCTGGGCGTTTTCATATCGTGGTTCTTCATGGCAAAGCCGTTCAAACGGATGACGGACGACTTCAACGCGATCACCATTCCCGATTTCCTTGAAGGCCGCTTCAAGCCCACCACCCACTCGCTTCGGAGCATTGCGGCCACAGCGCTTTCCGTCTTTGTGATCATCTACGTCAGTGCGCAGATCGATACCACGGGAAAGGCCTTCGAGTCGTTGCTGGGCATGAACTACTTCACCGGGGCCTTGGTCGGCTTCGGGATCGTGCTGGCCTACATCTTCATCGGTGGATTCCTGGCGGCGGTCTGGTCCGATGTGTTCCAAGGTCTGATGATGTTCTTCGGTCTACTGCTGCTACCGATCATCGCATGGTTCAGCGTAGAAAGCGGACCCGCCTTCGTAAGCGGCTTGGGCGCCATCGACCCAGGTTTGTTGAGCGTATGGGGCGGTGACCCGAACCCCTGGGTGAACCTGTTCACGATCCTCGGCTTCACGATGATCGGTTTGGGGTTCCTTGGCTCGCCCCAGATCTATGTACGCTTCATCTCCATCAAGAATGCGGACGAGATCACGAAAGGGCGATGGGTGGCCCTTGTCTTCACCCTGCTGACCGATACCGCTGCCGTTAGCATCGGCCTGCTCGGTCGTTTCCTCTTCACGGAGATCGGGGAAGACCCGGTCGCCGTGTTCGGTACAGGTGCGGAGAACGTGCTGATCATGATGGTGGAGAACCTCCTGCCGCTCACCATGGTCGGCCTGTACATCGCGATCGTGCTCAGTGCCATCATGTCCACCATCGACTCCTTGTTGATCGTGGCCTCGAGCGCTATCACCCGCGACATCTATCAGAAGATCTTCCATCCGGAGATCGACGAAAGCAAGTTGGCTCGGCTTTCACGTTTGGTGACACTCGGCATGGCTCTGCTCGCGTTGGGACTGTCCTTCACCGTCGCTATCCTCACTCCGGAGCGAACGGTGTTCTGGTTCGTCATCTTCGGTTGGTCCGGCATCGCAGCGACGTTCTGTCCGGTGGTGATCCTTGCCTTGTCCTGGAAGGGCTACTCGGAGAAAGGCGCGATAGCTTCCATGATCACTGGCTTCCTGTGTGTTCCGTTCTTCAAGTTCGTTGTGCAGCCATTGGAAGGCGTTGGTCCGTACTTCGAAAAGCTGGATGTGCTGGCACCGTCGTTCTTGCTTGCGATGTTGGCGGGTTGGGCGTTCTCGAAGATGTCTCCCTCACCAATGGATACCGCGCGCTGATCCCTGAATGCCTCGATCTATCCTGAACCATTCGCCGCGCTTCTTGTTCCTTCTTCACCACCATGAAGAACCACTTGATCATCGGCGCGTCCAGCGGCATTGGCCGAGCACTTGCTGAACATTTACTGCATGTAGGGGATACCATTCATTCCACTTACCACACCGGCCAAGAGAACGCCGTTGGCAAGGCACAGGCCCTTGATGTGCTGAACGGGACGTTGGACCTTGAGCAACTGCCAGAGGTGCTGGATGGCCTTGCGTATTGCCCGGGAGCGATCGACCTGAAACCATTCCAGCGCATCAGCGTGGACGATCTTCGAAAGGACATCGACCTTCAAGTGATCGGTGCGGTGCAGGTACTACAACACGTGTTACCAAGACTGAAAGCTTCCGCGCAGGCCTCGGTCGTTCTCTTCTCCACCGTGGCCGTGGGATCCGGCTTCAACCACCACGCCCAAGTGGCGATCTCGAAAGGCGCGATCGAAGGACTGACGAGATCCCTAGCTGCCGAATTCGCCCCGAGGATCCGCGTGAACGCGATCGCGCCCTCCTTGACCGACACACCCTTGGCCGCAACATTGCTCAGTAATGACCAGAAGCGCGAAGCGAACGCCGCGCGACATCCGCTGAAGCGAATCGGAACGCCGGGCGACATCGCTGAAATGGCCGCCTTTCTGCTGTCCGACAAGGCATCGTGGATCACCGGGCAGATCATTCATGTCGACGGTGGCATGTCGACGATCAAAGGTTGACACGGATGCCGCTCTATCAATTCAAGCGCGAACAGAAGGTGAAGAGCACCTTGCCCGAACTCTGGGACTTCATCTCCTCGCCGCGCAACCTCAAGGAGATCACGCCCGACCACATGGGCTTCGACATCACGAGTGGTGATCTGCCGGAGAAGATGTACCCCGGCATGATCATCATTTACACGGTGCGGCCTTTGCTCGGCATCGGAATGACGTGGGTGACAGAGATCACGCATGTGGAGCACGAGCGCTACTTCGTGGATGAACAGCGCGTTGGGCCGTGCAGTATCTGGCATCACCAGCACCACTTGGAACCCATCGAAGGTGGTGTGCTGATGCGCGACATCGTGAGCTACCAGCCTCCAATGGGTTTCCTGGGTGCCATTGCGAACAGCGTGGTGATCCGAGCCAAGTTGCAAGAGATATTCGACTACCGTGTGGATGCAGTTGAAAAGCGCTTCGGCAAGTTCGAAAAGTGATCGCGTACCATGAAGATCCTGTTGACCGGAGCGAATGGATACGTCGGTCAGCGGCTCATGCCAGCGCTTGTCGCGGACGGCCATCACGTGGTGTGTTGCGTCCGTGATAGGGAACGGTTCTCTCCGCCGCCCTCGCTCCGCGCGAACATCGAAGTGGTCGAGGTGGATTTCCTGAATGAGGCGACTCTTTCCAATATCCCGGAAGACGTGGATGCGGCCTACTACCTGATGCACTCGATGTCCGGCGCAAAGGATTACCGGGAACTGGAGCTTCGTTCCGCCAGGCATTTCAGAAAAAGATGCAGCGAGACCACCTGCCGGCACGTGGTATACCTAAGCGGCATCGTCAATGAGGACGAACTCTCGGAGCATCTCGCTTCGCGCAAGGCCGTGGAGGAGGAACTGGGTACCGGTCGCTACCATTTCACGGCACTCCGGGCGGGCATCATCATCGGTTCGGGGAGCGCGTCGTTCGAGATCATCCGCGATCTGGTGGAGAAGCTACCGGTGATGATCACCCCGAAATGGCTGCGCACAAGGTGCCAACCCATTGGGATCAGGGATGTGATCGCTTTTCTAACGAAGACGCTCTTCAAGGAAAGGACCTTCGACCGGAACTTCGATATAGGCGGGCCGGACGTCCTGACCTACCGGGATATGCTGCTGGGTTATGCCAAGGCGCGCGGGTTGAAGCGGAGCATCATCACGATCCCGGTAATGACGCCGAAGCTGTCGTCATACTGGCTCTACTTCGTCACGTCCACCTCCTACCAACTCGCCTCTTCCTTGGTGGCCAGCATGCACGTGGAGGTGGTGTGCCGGAACAACGATCTGGCGCGGATTCTGGGGATCCAACCGGGCACCTATGCGGAGATGCTTTCGCGCACACTGCAGAAGGTGGAAACCAACGAGGTGATATCCAGTTGGAAGGATGCACTCGTCAGCAGCTGGACAGGTGGTTCCATTGGCGACTTCCTGAATGTTCCACAGTACGGCTGCTTTGTGGATGAGCGCGAGCAGCTCGTGGACGACCGCTCCGCTGTATTGGAACGCATTTGGAGCATCGGTGGGGAGAACGGTTGGTACTACGGCACTTGGCTGTGGCGTATCCGAGGCTATCTGGACAAACTCTTCGGCGGCGTAGGCCTACGTCGCGGAAGGACCCATGCGGACGACCTGATCGCTGGAGATGCATTGGATTTCTGGCGTGTGCTCTATGCGAACAAGGCAGAAGGACGTCTTCTGTTGTTCGCCGAAATGAAACTGCCCGGTGAAGCATGGCTGGAATTCGACCTGAAAGGATCCTCTCTGGTACAAACCGCCACATTCCGACCGAAGGGACTGCTGGGCCGCCTTTATTGGTATACCGTTCTGCCCTTCCACGGCTTCGTGTTCAAGGGGATGTTGAATGCATTGAGCACCGGCCCGGTAAACAACTGACCTCCCATCCAAGCTTTCATGCGTCTGTTTCCCCCAGCAATTGGGGGTTGTCACGGTCGGCCGGCGCATACTCCCCTCCCTCGCTCATTTGCTGATTCATCCTCCGGCCTGTTTCGATCCTCGTTGTACCGAGGACCTACGATGAAGGATCCGATACGACCACTAAATCCGAACAGTGCAGGACCCGCATCTCGTCAGAGCGCTTCACCCCGAACATACCAAGCCCCTAAATTGGTCAACCCTTATGCCGAAGACCGCACGGCACAGCAGGTCAGGTCAATGAGCGAATTCAAGATCCCTCCGATATCGACCCTTGCTGGATCATCGTTCGTTGGCTATTTCCGGATCCTTCGACATGGAAAGGTCGCCGAACGTTCGTATCTGAAGGTGCTGCTCACCACCTTGGTGGTCCTGATCAGAGCCCCATTCCAGCTATGGGAGAACCTGGTCTTCGGGATCAAGATCTCTCGGGCCTCACCCTTTGCACAGCCTTTGTTCATTCTTGGTCACTGGCGCAGTGGCACCACGCTCCTACACAATGTTCTGTGCCAAGATCCCCGTGCTTCTTATTTGACCACCTATGCCTCTGTGTTCCCCAACAATATGGCAAGCACCTGGATCTTCAAGACCTTTCTCAAGATGAACATGCCCGAAAAGCGCCCATCGGACGGTGTCGCGCTCCATACGGACTTTCCGCAAGAGGATGAGTTCGCTTTCGGCAACATGCAGCCGAATGCGTACTACAACTTCTTCTATTTCCCCTCACGTTACCAGCAGTACTACGATCGCGCCGTACACCATGCGGGGATGGACGAAAGAGAGATCGATCGCTGGTACAGGACGTATGACAAGTTGTTGAAGAAAGCCGCTGTTGCAAGCAGCGGAGAGCGCATGATCGTGAAGAATCCGGTGAACACGGCCCGCATCGGCAAGCTCCTTCAGCTCTACCCCGATGCCAAGTTCATTTACATCCAGCGAAACCCCATTGAGGTATTCCTTTCAACCCGTCGCTTCTTTCAGCAACTGATGCCCACGCTCTGTCTGGAAGAACCGCCGACCAAGAGTTTCATGGATGACATGATCTTGAACGTGTACGACCGCATGATGCACGACTACGAGGAGCAGCGCTCACTGATCCCTGCGAAGAACCTCCTGGAGATCCGATATGAGGTATTCGCTGAGGCCCCCCTCGTCACTTTGGAGGCCATTGAACGGAACCTATTGGACAGGGACCCTGCACCCGCCTTATCGAACTACTCGGCCTACCTCAACACTCAGAAGAGCCACCGAACGAATACATACGATGTGGAAGAAGCGGACCTGCAACACGTTTTGAAGTGCCTGCGACCACATATGTCCAGATCGGGTTATGCCCTTCCCGAAAGCATCAAAGCCGTCACAAGTACCCAAGGTCGATCGGAGCCCCCCAATTAGCAATATCCCATGATGCATCTCTTTGCCGCAACGTTGCTGCTACTTCACACAACGGTTGAAAGGGACTGGGTATTGAGGAAGGACAAGGACGCCATCAAAGTTTATACGCGAAGCGTGGAAGGTTCAGCCATCGACGAGTTCAAGGCCGTATCCCTTCTGAAGGACACACAGCTCATGGATGTGCTGAATGTCGTCACCAACGTCCGCGGATTCGATAAGTTCTTCCCGGATTGCTCGGAGGCCTATGTCCTGGAACAGGATGGCCGGTACGACACGGTCCACTATATCAAGACCGATGCCCCATTCCCGGTCAGTGATCGTGACGGTGTATATGAGCAACGCACAACGATCGCACCCGGTGGCGGTTCGGCCAAGGTTGTCATCCGGGCGCTGGCGGGGCGTCTTCCTGTGAAACAAGGCCTGGTGCGGATCACGCGCGGGAGCGGCTCCTGGGATTTGCTCCAGGTCGGCGCTGATGTCAAGGTGACCTATCAGTTCCATGGCGACCCCGGAGGGAGTGTACCGGCTTGGTTGGCGAACAGCTTCATTGTGGACCACCCCTTCAACACCATGAAGAACCTGAGGGACCTGGTCACGAAGTAAAGGGGGCCTTCCTTCGCCGGTTCCGCCAGGCCGCCTTTCTTTGCACCCATGGCCCGTCTCCTGATCACGAACGCAAAAGCACTTGTCGGGACCCATCCGGCGAGTACCAAGCGGATCCCCGGTCGTCGAATGGCAACCCTCCCACTGATCGAGAACGGTTGGCTGCTGATCGAAGAAGGAAGGATATCGGACATGGGCACGATGTCCGACCTACCGAATGAACTGGACCGAGCCCACCTGCCGAGGATCGACGCTTCGGGTAGGTATGTCCTCCCCGGATGGTGCGACCCGCATACGCACACCGTCTTCGCAGCGCCGCGAGAGGGAGAGTTCGTGGACCGGATCAAAGGCCTCAGCTACCAAGAGATCGCCGCACGTGGTGGTGGCATCCTCAACAGTGCCGCCAAGTTGCGCGCCATGAGCGAAGAAGATCTCTTCGAACAGGCCAAGGCCCGGCTTGAAGGAACTATACGCCAAGGCACCGTGGCCGTTGAGATCAAGAGCGGGTACGGCCTGACGGCGGAGAGCGAATTGAAGATGCTGCGTGTGGTGAAGCGCCTGCAAGCGGCGTTACCCATCCCCATCAAGGCCACCTTGCTCGCTGCGCATGCGTTACCACCGGAGTATGCTGAAGATAGAGCCGCATATATCGACCTGATCGTGAACGAGCTGATCCCACGCGTGAAGGCCGAAGGGCTGGCAGACCATGTGGACACGTTCTGCGAAACGAACTACTTCACGGTGGCCGAGATGGAACGGGTCCTTGCCGCAGGTGCGACACTTGGCCTCCCAGGTAAAGTCCACGTCAACCAGTTCACGAGCATAGGAGGTGTGGAGGCTGCTGTGCGGCAGGGAGCCCTCAGTGTGGACCACTTGGAGGTGATGGAACCGGCCGACCTGGACGCTTTGGTAGGCTCCGGGACCATCCCCACGTTGCTTCCCTCCTGTTCCTTCTTCCTCCGGATCCCATACGGTCCCGCGCGTGAGCTGATGGAACGCGACCTCCCCCTTGCGCTCGCCACCGACCATAACCCGGGTAGCACGCCCAGCGGCAACATGAACCTGGTGCTGTCCTTGGCTTGCATCCATTTACGCATGTTACCGGAAGAAGCCATCAACGCGATGACATTGAATGGCGCGGCGGCCATGGGACTGGAGAACGAGGTGGGAAGCCTCACCGTGGGAAAGCGGGCGAACATCATCATAACCCGTCCGGTACCTTCGCTCGCATTCCTGCCTTACGCGTTCGGCACGGACCATATCGACACTGTTCTCATCGATGGAGCACCCTTCCGAACCGGAGAAGTCCTCGCCTGAAGGGATCCGTCCCACGTTCGTGCGCCCTCCTGGCCTGGAGTTCGCCATGGGCATCGCACTGTTCGCAATGATCCTCATGGTGTTCTTCCTGATCCAAAGCACCGTGTTCATCCACGGTGTGCTCCTACGCTCGCCCGATATTCAGGCCGATGGTTTCTCTTTCGAGCTGCTTAAGGACCCGCGCATGGAACAGCGGATGAACGACCTCGTCTATAACGGCGACCTCGTAGCAATGGAAGCGCTCTGGAGCGGCTTGGTCTGCACGCTCCTCATCGTACTCACCGTGTTCTATTGGAAAAGGCGACAAGCCAGGACTTTTCTCGGCTTGCGCGCCCCACATTGGAAACACGTGCTGATCTGGTTCGGTGCCTTCCTCATGCTGGGCGTCATCATCGAACTATTGGCGTACCTCAGTCCATCGTTCCGCACGGATTTCATGGAACGTGTGATCGGCAGTACCTCCAATGTGCTCTGGCTCTACCTTGGCGTGGGTGTCATGGCACCCGTTTTCGAAGAGTTCCTGCTCCGCGGGTTGCTGTTCGGTTCGATCCGGCACATGGTCGATGAACACGCGACCGTGGCGCTGACCGCCGGTGTATTCACCCTGATGCATATGCAGTACGACCCTGTGGTGATGCTCTTGATCCTCCCCATGGGGATCGTACTCGGCTATTCCCGATCCCGCAGTGGATCCATCTGGGTTCCGATCATACTGCACACGGCCAATAACATGGTCAGTGTGATGGCGCCCTGATCCATACACCAGGGATCCGGGCGACCGTGCAACCCCCTTTTCGGAACCTTAGCTTTGCGGCCCCAATAACAAAGTACCATGGAACGTCGCTTGATCGAATGCGTGCCCAACATCAGTGAAGGAAGGGACCGAGCGAAGATCAACACCATCGTCGCGGTCGTGGAAACCGTGGAAGGTGTGCGCCTGTTGGATGTGGACCCGGGCAAGGCGACCAACCGCACCGTGATCACGTTCGTGGGTGAGCCCGAGCCGGTCTGTGAAGCGGCCTTCCGCCTGATGAAGAAGGCCCAGGAGTTGATCGATATGCGCGGTCATACCGGAGAGCATCCGCGCTTCGGTGCCACCGATGTTTGTCCGCTGGTACCTATCAGTGGGATGGACATGGAAGAAACCGCCAGGTATGCACAGAAGCTCGCGGAGCGCGTTGGAAAGGAATTAGGGATCCCTGTCTATTGCTACGAGGCCGCGGCATACGAGGAGAAACGACGGAACCTCGCCAACAACCGAAGTGGTGAATACGAAGGCCTTCCGAAAAAGCTGAAAGACCCTGCATGGAAGCCGGACCACGGTCCGGCCGAGTACACGGAAAGCGTTGCCAAGAGCGGTGCCACCGCGATCGGTGCACGCAATTTCCTCGTGGCGTACAACGTGAACCTGAATACAACAAGCACCCGCCGCGCGAATGCGATCGCCTTCGACATCAGGGAAGCTGGTCGGGTGGAGCGCAGTGGTGACCCTTTGACAGGCAAGGTGGTGACCGACGCATCGGGAGAACCGAAGAAGATCCCCGGGAAGCTGAAGTCGGTGAAGGGCATTGGATGGTACATCGAGGAATACGGGATCGCACAGCTTTCACTGAACCTTACCGACATCACGGTCACACCAGTGCACGTGGCATTCGACGAGGCATGCAAAAGCGCCGCGGAACGGGGCATCCGGGTTACCGGAAGTGAACTCGTGGGCCTCGTTCCGAAGCAGGCCTTGCTCGATGCCGCTGACTTCTTCCTTGCACGACAGGAACGCAGCCTTGGGATCAGTGAGCGCGAAAAGATCAAGATCGCTGTGAAATCCCTTGGTCTGGATGACCTGATGCCCTTCGACCCGCAGAAGAAAGTGATCGAGTACATGCTGGAGGATCCGGCCGCCGAGCGCTTGGTGCGCATGGACCTGAAGCGCTTCAGCGAGGAAACGGCAGGAGAGAGCCCGGCCCCCGGAGGTGGCTCCGTTGCGGCGTACGTGGGTGCTTTGGGCGTGTCATTGGGCACCATGGTCGCGAACCTCAGCGCTCACAAACGGGGCTGGGACGATCGCTGGGAGGAGTTCAGCAAGTGGGCCGTTATGGGCGAAGGGCTCCGGAACGAACTGCTCCACCTTGTGGATGAGGATACGCGCTCGTTCGACCGGATCCTGGCGGCCATGGGTCTCCCCAAAGGGACCGAAGAGGAGCGAACGGCCCGGAAGCGCGCGATCGACAACGCCACCAAAGGGGCCATCAACACGCCACTGCGCACCATGCAGGTGTGTGTTAAGAGCATGGAGTTGATGAAGGCCATGGCCGAGATCGGTCTACAGGCAAGTGTCAGCGATGCCGGGGTTGGTGCGGCATGTGCCAGGACCGGTGCACTGGGCGGCTACCTGAACGTCTTGATCAATTGCGCCGGATTGGATGACGAAACCTACAAAAAGGAGGTGTTGACCCAAGCCGAAGGACTTCGCACCGCAGCGGAGAAACTCGAGTCCGAGGTGATGGCCTTGACCCTGTCCAAGATCCAACGCGGCCAGTCTTGAGTGTTGACCGGATCCGCTGCGGCATGCGTCGTGCGCGACAGGAACGTTGAACGGCCAAAATGGTCGGATCGTTCCCGGACCCGGGGTACTTGTAACGGAATGACCTTCACTACAACACAGGAAGGCACTTCGACGTATAATTGATGACGGCGCCGGAAAGCGCCGGGATCGACACCTTTGGGTGGTCGATCCGAAGATGGGCGCCAGGACCACATACCGCTACCTGCTGAGAAGGGTCATGTACTTCTTCCCGATCCAGCTCCTATTGCTGCATCTGAAGAAGAACCACCTGCTATTGCTCACTTGGCTGCTGCTCTTCGGGTACATCACGGAGAACATCGGGGTCAAGTACGGGATCCCCTACCTGTTCCTCTATCCGGAGTACTACGGTGATGTGGGTTTCTACTCCTATGCCATCACAGGATTCGCATTGGGTGGTTTCATCACGGCCTTCAACCTGTACAGCTATGCCATGCACGGCTACCGCTTTCCGTTCATCGCCACCATCGCTCGACCATTCCTCAAATTCAACATCAATAACGCAGTCATCCCGGCGATCTTCGTTTTATCGTTCCTGGTCTGCAGTGGACGATTCCAATATGCCAACGAGTTGGTACCGATGGGCCAGGTGATCTGGCACCTTCTTGGCTTCGTGTTCGGCATCCTTCTCTTTCTGGCACTGGCCCTGTTGTACTTCACGCGCACCAACACGGATATCATCAAGATGTTGGGACGCGAGCCGGACGAATACCGACCGGCGGAACCCTTGGTGGACATCATCGGTCCACAATATTCTTCCCCTCCGCAACGGCGCATGGAGCAGCGCAAGGCTTCGCGCTGGCTGCAACGGCAACAACGCTCGGAGAAATGGCGGGTGGACACCTACCTGACCCCTCGCTTCCACATCAAGCTGGCGCGGAGCAGTTCGCACTATGACAAGGAACTCCTCCGTGATGTGCTGTGGCAGAACCATATCAATGGCTCCATTTTCGAGGTGGTCCTGGTGGTCAGCTTCATCGCTTTAGGGGCCTTCAGCGACTTCCGCTTCTTCGCCATTCCTGCCGGTGCCAGCGTATTCCTGCTGATGACCATGTTCCTCATGATCATCAGCGCGCTTTTCAGTTGGATGCAGGGATGGACAGGTACTGTGATCCTGGTCGCTGTCGTAGCGCTCAACCTGCTGAGCCAACGGACCGATAGCTTCCTGTACGATAACCACGCGTACGGCTTGGACTACGACGTGGAGCCAGCAGCATACGACCGGGCCGACATCACGACCATGGCCAATGACAAGGCCACCGCGCAACGCGACGCCGATGCGATCCGCGTAACACTGGACCGTTGGAGACAGGACAACGTGCCGTTCGCGAGCAACACGAAACCTCCGTTGGTCATCGTGAACACGAGCGGTGGCGGTATCCGATCCATGCTCTGGACAATGCTCTGCCTGCAATACGCCGATAGCTTGGTGGGTGGAAGCCTGATGGATCGCACCGCATTGGTGACGGGATCCTCCGGGGGATTGATCGGAGCGGCTTATTACCGCCAACTGTACTTGGCTGAACAACGTGGTTCCAGCGTGGACCGCTTCGATAAGGTCCTGCTCGACGAGATCAGCAGCGACATGTTGAACGCCTTGACGTTCAGCTTTGTAACGAACGACATGTTCGTGCGGTACCGCACCGTGGAGGATGGGGACAAGAGCTACACACTGGACCGGGGCTATGCCTTCGAACGTCGCTTGAACCAGAATACGCGTGGCATGTTGGACGTTCGATTGAGCGACCTTGCTGCCGCCGAACGCGACGCGAAGATCCCCTTGATGGTCATCTCCCCCGCTTCGATCAACGATGGGCGCCGACTTGTTGTCGCGGCCTTGCCCATGGCGTTCCTGACATACATCGAACCAGAAGCATCCATCATCAGCAAGGGCGAGGCTGAAGCGATCGAGTTCCAACGCATGTTCCATGATCAAGGTGCGAGCAACCTTAAGCTCACGAGCGCATTACGGATGAACGCGACATTTCCATACATCACACCGATCGTCACCCTCCCGAGCGAACCGAAGATGCGCGTCATGGATGCCGGACTGCGGGACAACTACGGCTACCGGGTATCCATCGCATTCTTGACCACCTTCCGCGAATGGATCAAGGAGAATACGAGCGGGGTGGTCGTTCTGCAACTACGGGACACCCAGAAGGAGCTTGAGGTGAAACCGAGCAGTGCATCCCTCATCGGTCGTGTGTTGGACCCGGTAGGGAGTGTCTATGACAACGTGGTGCGTGTTCAGGACCAGGATTACGACCTGCTCTTGCAACAAGTCAGCACTTGGGCGGATTTCCCCGTCGAAATGATCGACATACAACTCCGGCATGGGGATGAGGAACAGATCTCACTGAGTTGGCACCTGACGGCTTTGGAGCGTAAACGCGTGTTACGAAGCATTCGCTCCGAAGAGAACCAACGGGCATTCGATCGGTTCAAGAACGTGGTGTTGGGGAACGGAACGCCTATGACCCTTGCCGTTGGTGATACCGCACAAGACCCGACAATGGATCCGCTTCCACGACCGTAAGGGTCATTCCAGCGTCCAACAAGCAATCCGCTAAGAGATCGCGGAATCCGTATGCCACCGAACCGGTCGCGAAAACACGCCTGCGCTGCTCCAAGGGAAAGAAATGACGTATCACTTCGGTCAACGCATGGAATCGACCTGTGATCAACTCACGTACGTACGGCCGATCCATGTGCGGTGCGAGCAGCGCCGCATAAGCTGCCAATTCGCGTGCCGGATGCGACGCCCGATGGACCCTATCCAGTACATCGGTGAGTACCGGTACAGCGGAGCCGAAAATGAGGTCCTTATCCGCTGAGGGCATTCGTTCATAGAACGCATCCTGTAGCAAGGTCCGTCCGATGTCAGCGCCACTGCCTTCATCACCCAACAAGTATCCCAAGGATGGCATCGGGCAATTGAGGTGCGAACCGTCGAAATGACCAGCGCTCATGCCGGTTCCGAGGATCAGTACCAAACCTCCTTCCTCATTACAGAGACCCAATGCAGCAGCTGTCAGGTCGGACTCCACCTGGACTTTGGCATGTGGCCAGACATTCGCGATCGCCAGTTGCATACGCTCTTGTCGCTGTTTCGCCCCGCACCCTGCCGCATACACGCGCACCATTGGGACCCTGAGCACTTCCGAATCGCGATCATCGAACAGCGCCAGCAGCTCGCTTGAGAAGTCGGCACCGTCCCCACTTACCGGGTTGTACCCTGGGAAACGGTCACCCTTGGCAGGCCAAGTGACCACCGATCCATCTTCACGCAGCCATGCCCAACGGGAGGAGGAACCACCGATCTCGCCGATCATCTGCTGCATGTCGATGGGTAATATACTCCAGTGGAAAGGCTATACCGGCCTGTCGAACAAGAACTTGTTCGGGCTGACGAAGCCGTTCTTCACCGCATACAGCACCACCGCGGCGGTGTTGTTCACGCCGAGTTTCTGCATGATGTTGCGTCTATGCGCTATCACCGTATGTGAACTCAGGTTCAATTCTTCCGCGATACGCGTGTAGGACTTGCCCTCTGCGATCAACGTGACCACTTCGCACTCGCGGTCGCTCAGCGCCACAAGGGTGCAGGACAAAGGCTCCTTCATGAACAGGTCCACATCCACGGAGGCCCGACGCAGTACATCCAGCACCTTTCCGCAGTAGAACTTACTGCCATCAGCCGTGCTCACCACCGCGTCGATGATCTCCTGTACATCACAATCCTTACGGATGTAACTAGTGACCCCTGCTCGGATGGCTGCCATCAGTGTGGCGGTGGATGGCCGTGGAGTGATCGAGACGAAACGACAAGAACGTGAGCGCTTCGATCCGTCGCGGATCGCGGCAGCACCGAACCCCTCTGCCGTATGGTCCAACAGCACCACATGAGGCCGGTGTCGCACGATCATGGCCTCCATGGCCACACTATCCCTCGCTACACCGACCAACTCCACGCGTGGCGCATTGGCAAGAACGGACCGAAGTCCGATCAGGGATAACTCACTATGGTCGGCGATCAAGGTCCGAACGATCATTCCTTATTTAGAATTATTCTCAATAAGGCCCAAATCTACTTCGGTCTTAGCGCCGTACCAAATCCGATCATGCACCGTCCCGTGTTCGCACAGGGAACACGCCCCCCTCATGGCTCAAGACCGTCCGAGGGAAGATACCGAGGGCCTCGGTCAACAAGGGATCGGGGCTCTTGTAACGGGAACTGAAGTGCCCCAAGAGCAATCGCCCGACCCCCGCTGCGGCAGCGATCCGAGCCGCATCTGCGGCCGTGCTGTGGTATGTTTCCTTGGCACGACCTGCCATCGCTTCCGTGAAGGTCGCTTCGTGGTAGAGCAGGTCCACGCCTTCCAGGTGCGGTACCAGATCCGGTTCGTATGCCGTATCGGAGCAATAGGCATAGCTCCGAGGCGATTCGGGGTCGAGCGTCAATTCCGCGTTCGGGATCCGTGCACCATCCGGGAATTCGAGGTCGTGTCCAGCCTTCACCGCTGCTCGCTTGAACTGAGGGATCCGATGGAGTTGTTCCCGCCGCAGCCCGCGCAGCCCCACGGACTCCTTGAACAGAAAGCCGGTGCAAGGGATCCGATGTTTCAAGGCCAATGTGGTGACGGTGACGTGCTCATCAGCATGGACCACGTGACCGTTGACATGGGGCAAGCTCCGAAATCGAAGCGGATAACGCAGGTAGGTTCCGGAGGCACGGAGTTGGATATCGACCACCTCCTTCAACTCCTTGGGTCCGTGCACGAACAGCTCCTTCCGTCTACCCATCAGATGCATTGAACTGATCAAGCCCATCAACCCGAGGTAATGGTCCCCATGCATGTGGCTGATGTGGACATGGGCGATACGCTGGAAGCTGATACCGGCTCCGCGCATGCGCTCCTGTGTCCCTTCACCGCAGTCGATCAAATGGAGCATTCCATGCACGTCCAATATCTGGGATGTGGGGTATCGCCCTCTTGCCGGGAGGGCCGCTCCAGTGCCTAACGTGGTCAGTGTGAAAGGGCCGCGGTCCATGGCATACGAAGAAGGCCCCGGATCACGGGGCCTTTCTTTTGGGATCATACAGGTATGCTCATCAACGTTGAAGGGCCATGCGGCCTGTGAACGTACCCGCACTGGATTCCACCTTGTACAGGTAAACACCTGCTGGCAGATCACCGCCTTCGAAGGACACCTTGTTCGAGCCTGCTCTACCATCCACGTTCTGCATCCAGACTTCCTCGCCTACCATATTGTACACACGCAGTTGTACAGGTGTTGCCGTGGTGAGCCCGAATTCGATATTGGTCCTGGATGCGAACGGGTTCGGGACATTGCGAACGTTGCTCAAGGCAGGTGTGATCGTGCCGGGTATCCCGACCGTGGACTCCGTGATCTCGATAGCGTAACCGGCAAATCCCTGAGGTAATGACTGTGGACCGAAGAATGTGAACCAAACCAACACATCGATGGTCATTTCAAAGGTCCCGGAAGCCGTCGGTATCCCCTCGATCAAGCCGCAACCCAAGGTCTCCGGCAAGTATGAACATGACGCCGGGGTTTGGGAATTGCAGGATACGGAGAGTCCCGGCGGAAGACCCGTCACGTTAACGAGCTGAACACTGTCGATCGTGATGTCCGGGTAGTCCATGGAGATATCCTGGGCGCTGCTCGGGATCAGAAGGTTCAGCGTATCCGAGTAGAACACGTTGAGCAACCCGGAGCGAAAATCCGTGGTGGTATCCGGCCACACCCCGAAGATGCTATCGGTATACAAGGGGTTGGGGGTGCATTGCGCACGCGCGGCCCCGGCGGAAATGACGAGGATGACCAAGAGCAGGGTTCTTTTCATTCGGATGTTCATTGCTT
>JAGQVV010000026.1:0-6072 GCA_020437805.1 Flavobacteriales bacterium | reverse complement strand
CACCGTGGGTGTTATGGAAAGCACGCTCTCCAGCTGTGATATCTGTACCAGTTTCTTCACAGGCTCCTGCAATCCGCAAACCACCAGTGTGCCATTCACGCTCTTGCAAAGCCGATTGGCAACAAGCAACGCGCTCAATCCCGAAGAATCGCAATAGCGCGTAGCGGACAGGTCGATGATGACGTTGCGCACGTTCGTCTTGTTCAAGTACACGAGTTCGCTTTTGAGCTCGGGAGCGCATGTGGTGTCCAACTTGTCCACGTTGCTGGTCACAAGCGTATACCGGCCTTTATCCTCGATGGTGAAGTTCATGATCTATGGGTATCCCGTCAAATATAGTCACACGCCGCACGCTTCCACGGACAATGGGTGGCTGGGACTTTCAAACAGCCGTTCGTGGGATTCGGGCCGCAAGCAGGTACAGCACAGCCATTCGAATGGCCACCCCATTCTCCACTTGGTCAAGAATGATGCTATTCGCGTGGTCGGCGACCTCCGTGGAGACCTCCACCCCCCTATTGATCGGTCCGGGGTGCATGATGACAAGGTCCTTCTCCGCACGGCCGTAGCGCCGGAGGTCCATTCCGTAGCGCATGGCATACTCGCGAAGACCGGGGAAATTGGCCACGCCATCCCCGCCTTGACGTTCGAGTTGGATCCGGAGCATGTTCGCCACATCGCACCATCGCAAGGCTTTGTCCAGATCATGCTCAACCCTCACCCCGAGGCTCTCCATGTGCTTCGGCATCAATGTGGAAGGCCCGCTCAGCATGACCTCCGCCCCGAGCTTCTGCAGGCAGAATATGTTACTGAGCGCCACTCTGCTGTGCAGGATATCCCCAACGATCAACACCTTCACGCCTTTCACCTTTCCCAGCTTTTCCCGAATGCTGTATGCGTCGAGCAAGGCTTGGGTGGGGTGCTCGTGGGTGCCGTCGCCGGCATTCACGATGTTGGCCTTCACGTGACGGCTCAAGAACATCGCCGCTCCAGGGTCCGGATGGCGCATGACCACCATGTCGACCTTCATTGCAAGGATGTTGTTGACCGTATCCACCAAGGTCTCCCCTTTGCTAACGCTGCTTCCGCTTGCGCTGAAGTTCACCACATCGGCGCTTAGCCGTTTCTCCGCCAGTTCAAAGCTGACCCGC
The DNA here is from genome assembly GCA_020437805.1 of Flavobacteriales bacterium. Lineage (GTDB taxonomy): Bacteria > Bacteroidota > Bacteroidia > Flavobacteriales_F > PHOS-HE28 > PHOS-HE28. The sequence continues at coordinate 4,921 of JAGQVV010000026.1, read as the reverse complement.
GTTCTGGTGCTGCTTTCGAAAAAGAGGTTCGCAATGGTGATGTCCCGCAACGATGGAACCTTCTTGATCGAACGGCCCAGCACTTCCTTGAAGCCATCGGCGGTGCGAAATATGAGCTCAATGTCCGCCGTTGTGAGGTCCTTGATCCCCAGGAGGTGCTCGGTGCTCAATTGATCGCTCATCGGTCCGCTGATGTGCCTTGTGGTGTGGCTGCCGCGTTGCGCCCTTCCGGGTCGGTGGTGTGCAGCAGTACTTGATCATTCCCATCACTCTCGGCCCATTCCACCGTAACGCGCTGGTCCCCGATGCTGTCCACCCACCTGCCCACGTAGTCCGGCTGTATGGGTAATTCCCGGCTGAACCTTCGATCGATCAGCACCAGAAGCTCCACGCCGGCCGGTCGTCCGAATGCCAGCATCGCATCCAGGCCGGCACGAATGGTGCGCCCGGTGTACAGCACATCGTCGACAAGCACCACCTTGCGATCATCGAGGGAGAAGTCGAGTTGGGTGGCACTGGGAGCAGGTGGCGTAGCACGGTGGCGGAAATCGTCGCGGTGGAAGGTGATGTCCAATTCCCCGTATTCGAATAGCTCCTTGCCCAGGATCCGCTTCAATTCCCGGCGAAGACGCCGAGCAAGCAGAACACCTCTGGGCTGCAGCCCCACCAAGGCCACTCCGGCCATCTCCCCATGCTCTTCGATCAGCTGATGACAAAGCCGCCTGACAGTGAGCCCGAAAGCCTTGCTGCTAAGGATGGGGACCGGCTGCATCGAAGGCGAAGATAGGGCCGACAGCCAATGGACGGAGCCGATCGGATGGCATCAACGCTTGTTGGAACGAAGAAGCCCGGTCAACCTTGCGGTGACCGGGCTTCGACACTCAGATCAACGTTCACTTACGCCTCGTCATCGTCGTCATCCTCCTCCACGAACTTCTTCTTGCTGGTCTTGCCGGAACGCTCCTTGTTCTCCATGGCGCTCTTCAGATCACCGAGAACGCTCAGATCACCAAGTGTGCTCTTCTCGACCTTCTCGTTCACGCTCTTCACGGAAGCGCTGGAGCCCCCTTCTTTGCGCGGTCCACGTTTACCGGAAGCCGGTGCCTCGATCACATCATCACCCTCTTCGAAGGTGCGGGTATGGCTGAGGACGATGCGACGTGCTTCGCCGTTGAAATCGAGCACCATGAACGGCAGCTTTTCCTCCAACTCGGCTTTGCTGCCGTCGGCTTTCTTCAGCGCCTTTGCGGTGACGGTCCCTTCCACACCGTATGGCAGGCTCACGATGAAGTTCTGTCCATTGCGACCGGTGATCGTTCCCTCGTGCGTGCTGCCCGGTGTGAACACAGTAGCGAACACCTCCCAAGGGTTCTCCTCCACTTGCTTGTGGCCGAGGCTGAGACGACGATTCTCCTTGTCGACCTCGAGCACCATCACTTCGATGTCGTCTCCGACGTTGCAGAACTCGCTCGGGTGCTTGATGCGCTTGGTCCAGCTGAGGTCGCTGATGTGGATCAGGCCATCCACACCTTCCTCCAGTTCAGCGAAGATGCCGAAGTGCGTGAAGTTGCGGACCTTGGCGTTGTGCTTGCTGCGCACCGGGTACTTGAACTCGATATCGGCCCATGGATCGGCAGCGAGTTGCTTCATGCCCAAGCTCATCTTGCGTTCCTCGCGGTCGATGTTCAGAACGGAGCATTCGATCTCCTGTCCTTCCTTCAGGAACTCCTTCGGGCTGCGCAGGTGCTGGCTCCAGCTCATCTCACTAACGTGCAAGAGACCCTCCACGCCAGGGGCCACTTCCACGAACGCGCCGTAGTCGGTGATCACCATGACCTTGCCGGTGACCTTGTCGCCAGCGTTCATGTCCGGGCTCAGGGCATCCCATGGATGCGGCTGCAGCTGCTTCAGCCCGAGGGCGATACGTTTCTTCTCGTCGTCGAAATCGAGGATCACGACGTTGATCTTCTCGTCCAACTTCACCACCTCTTCCGGATGGCTCACGCGGCCGTAGCTCAGGTCCGTGATATGGATGAGGCCGTCCACACCACCCAGGTCCACGAACACGCCGTAGCTGGTGATGTTCTTCACGGTACCCTCCAAGACCTGACCTTTCTCCAAGCCACCGATGATCTGCTTCTTTTGGGCTTCCAGTTCCGCTTCGATCAGCGCCTTGTGCGAGACCACCACGTTCTTGAACTCCTGGTTGATCTTCACGACCTTGAACTCCATGTTCTTGCCGACGTACTGATCGTAATCGCGGATCGGCTTCACATCGATCTGGCTGCCGGGCAGGAAGGCCTCGATCCCGAACACGTCCACGATAAGTCCGCCTTTGGTGCGGCATTTCACGTGACCCATGATGATCTCGTTGCCCTCCATGGCATTGTTCACCTTGCCCCAAGCATTGTGCACGCGGGCCGTCTTGTGGCTCACCACCATCTGACCACCCTTGTCCTCCTGCTTCTCGATGTAGACCTCCACCTTGTCACCGATCGCGAGATCGGGCTTGTAGCGGAATTCGCTGATGGGGACCACGCCTTCGGACTTATAACCGATGTTGATCACCACCTCCTTCTTGTTCATGCCCACCACGGTACCCATGAGCACCTCCTTCTCGGAGATGCTGCTGAGGGTGTCCTCATAGGCCTTCTCCATGTTGGTGCGGGCCTCGGTAACGGCCGGCTTCCTGTCCTCTTCCAATGAAGCCCAGTCGAAATCCACTGGTGGTTCGAGGAAAGTGGCCTTGTTGTTCTCTACTGTTGACATACTGTTCTACTTGTATCCCGGACCGCGGCGGTGTTGACCGGAAGGGTTGGATGGTTGGCCCATGACACCACTACATGGGCTACCCGAAAGGGGGTGCAAATGTAGCAGTTTTCTGAAGCACAGCCCATTGACGGCAGCATTGTTCGGGTCAGGGAGAGCCGAGCAAGGTCACATGCCCTGACAGGTCGTATGCGACCGTGGAACCATCCTGTTGACGCGCTTCGTAACGAACAACGTAATAATAGGTCCCATCGGGAAGGACATCTCCTCCGGCGCGCCCGGACCATCGGTTCTGTGCACTGGTCGACCGGAACACCACCTGTCCCCAACGGTTCAGTACCTCCATCTCGAAACCGATCGGGGCACCATCGTAGATCGGCCCGAACGTATCATTGAACCCATCCGCGTTGGGAGAGAACACGTTAGGCATGGTGAGAGTGGTGGGCGGAATTAGGCAATCACCTTCCTCAACGATGGCCGAGGCACGTGCCTCGACGCACCGGCCCGAAACGGATACCCCATATTCCCCGGGACCATTGATCATGGCGACCGGTGTTGAGGATCCAGTGGTCCACGAATACTCGAGGTCCGCGAGCGGCCAATCCGAAGGCCTCAGTTCGGCGATCAGTGCTGCTGTATCCCCGGTGCATAGCGATGCCACACCTTGGATGCTGACCTCCGGCGCCTGCGGCAGGATCGTTACCACGACCGAATCGGTATGGGCGCACAACGGTGCGAAAGCGATATCATCGAGAGCGAAATCATTCCCGCTCTGCGCAACATTCTCATTGACGATGCATATGGTGGCCTCTGTAGCCTGGCCGGAAACCCACAAGGCATAGAACTCATCCCACTCGCATGTGATCGAACTAGCGATAAGGTCACCACCCAAACCTATCCCATTCACCGAGAAGGTCATCACCGCCGTATTCGTGGAATGGGCGGACATCAGCCAAGCTGAAAACGCATAGGTGGTGTTGGGTTCGACCGGGATGGTCTGGCACCAGACGTTCTCGCCCGGTACAGATGACCCGTTCACCACCAACATGGAACCACCTCCGGTGTGATCCCCACAGGAGCTGAAATTGGAGTGCAACAATTGAGGATCGGTACTGATCCCGTAGGTTCCTTCCAAGCTGACCGGCCCCCACGCCCCGCCGGTCCCAAGCTCCAGATCGGTGCTGAAACCGGCATTCCCACCGCTGAAATCCCCATTCACCACCAAATTCTCTCCTGGAACGGGGAACAATGCGGCACACCAATAGGTCCCGCTCGTATCCGCCGTGAGGTACTGAACCGCCCATCCATTCTGCCATACCGTCGAAAGAGCACCGCTCGGTCCGGCCAGCAGAACATTCTGCCCTGCACAAAGGATCGTGTCCCTGCCAAGGTCGAACGAGCACTCCTGGGCCTGGAGATGAGCAGTGACCAATGCGGACCCAAGGACCAATACCCGAGCGATCGGTCCGAAAATGAACTTGAACATAGCGGAAAAGTACGCTCCTTCCGCCATTGTTGACCTGCACCACGCCGAATCGACCTGGCGGATCCGCTACAACCCACGGCTACCTTTGTACCCCTACCGACCCTGATGGCAGGTCGGTCCATGACCTGACCTCGTTCACCGACCCTCCTGCATCGTAATGCGCAGTTTCGAGATCCCCAAACACTACCGCAGCGACCTGATCGGTCGGCTCAAGGCGTTCCGTAAGATCCACGACCCGAAGAAGAAGGACCTGAGCCCTACCGTGCTGGACCTTGGTCCGGTGCGTTTCATTTTCGCCCGGCATTTCGGCTTCTGCTTTGGGGTGGAGAACGCGATCGAGATCAGCTACAAGGCCATTGAGGAGAATCCCGGTAAGCGGATCTTCCTGCTGAGCCAGATGATCCACAACCCCGAGGTGAACTCCGATCTCGAAAGCCATGGGCTGCGCTTCATTCAGGATACACACGGCCGAATGCTCATGGACTGGACGGAATTGCGAAGCGATGATATCGTGATCATTCCGGCCTTCGGCACCACGTTGGAGACAGAAGCCCGCCTGAAGGAACTGGGGATCGATCCCTTGAAGCACAATACCACCTGCCCCTTCGTGGAAAAGGTGTGGAACCGATCCGCGCAGCTTGGCACGAAGGGCCATACCGTGGTGAT
>JAGQVV010000243.1 GCA_020437805.1 Flavobacteriales bacterium | reverse complement strand
TGTACCGCAGCACGGCGAGCAGTTCCCCGTCGTTCGCCGTGAGCGACGAGCCCGCCACCACGATCCTACCGTCGGCTTGGATCACTACGCGATGTGCTGCATCACCCAAGCCGCCAATGCTCGTGAGCACCACCCCGCCGGTTCCGAAATCCGTGTCCAATGAGCCATCCGGCAGGTAACGTAGCACAATGATGACCTTGGTCGGCGTGTTGGCGAAACCGACCGCCACGATCCTACCATCAGCTTGCACCGCGATGTCCTGGATGTACTCGTAGCGATCGGGAGCCACATTGGTAATGGCGTAACCCACATTGTTGAACGTGCTGTCCAGGTCGCCGGATTGTTGCGCATAAAGTGAACCGATGGGTACACATGCCGCCAGGGCGAGGAGAAGGGTGCGATGTTGCATCCGGGTGGTGGAGTATGGCTGAACAACGCTGGTCGACCGCGCTTAGTGTGCGAGCTATGTGTGGGCGAACGCTTCAAACCGAACGCACGGCTTAGCCGAGTTATCGCTACCTCTGCAAAAGCCCTTGCCGAACGCAGAAAGTGTGTGGATCCCGGTCAAGCCGATCACGAAAGTGTACCAACCGCAACATGAACGCACGAATGAAATGACGCGCTACTCAGTGATCGCCACCGCATTGATCCTGATCTCCTGCACGGCGCAGGATCGTTCCGGACAGCCTGTCGGCGAAGAACACCATGCGGACAGCGCAGGCACCGAGGCGGTCGAGGTCATCACGGCCCATCACGGATTCACGAGCGGTCTGTTGGATAAAGATGGTGTCTTGTGGTTCGGCACGAATGGCTCCGGTGTGTTCCGGTACGATGGCAACACATTCACTGCACTATCCGAGCGGGATGGCCTGTGCAACGACCAGGTGCATACCATCATCCAAGACCACGAAGGTGTCCTGTGGTTCGGTACGGTAAAAGGCCTGTGCCGCTACGAACGAGGCGCATTCACATCCATCCCCTTGCCCTTCAGGGATACCACCGGCTGATGGCTCGATGAGGTGTACCCGGTGATGGACCCCAATGCGGTACACGCCTTGGCAGAAGACAAGAACGGCGACCTCTGGATCGGGACCGCAGGAGGAGGGGCGTACCGGTATGACCGAAAGGAGTTCACACCGTACCTCACCGATATCGGGGCTAAGCAAACGGACGGCCGCACCTACAATTGGATCCCGAGCATCGAAGTGGACCATGAAGGCCAACTGTGGTTCGCTTCCATGACCCATGGCGGGGCCATGCGCTACGCCGATGGGAACTTCACCCAGTTCCTACCGAAGGATGGACTGAGCGACGACATGGTCCGTACGATATACACCGACCGTTCGGGGAACATCTGGTTCGGGTTCAACGGAAATAGAGGGAGTGGATTGACCGTGTACCGGGAGGGAGGCTTCACCACCTATACCACGGAGGACGGACTGTGCAACCCGAGCATCCACGCACTCTTCGAGGACGCCACTGGGAGGCTTTGGATCGGCAGCGGAAGGGGTGGCCTCTGCGTGTTCGACGGGACGGTGTTTACCGCGTTCCAGTCGGCCGACGGCGTTCCATTCACCAACGTCCAATTCATTGTGGAGGACCGAGAAGGGGGGATCTGGGTGGGTGGAAGCAAAGGCTTGTGGAGGATCGAAGGAGGGTCGGCAGAGTGCATGGTCCTGGTGGAATGAGCCAAGGGGCCTGTGCCGGCCCAAGTGCGGAACCCAGCGACCATAAGCTTGTGGCGGCTAATATTTCAACCTAGGCGGCGTGAAGTGGGCATGGATCACGCATCTTTGTTAAGTACGCTATCCCCCTCGCCACATGAGATCGATGATCCCATTGTTAGCCCTTGTCGGCTCGGCCATGTGCGGCCATGCCCAGACGGTGGCGCTCTTTACTGTGGACCAACCCACGCAGTTCCTTGTGGATGCAGGGGAGCAGCAGGTCTACTCCGGCATTGCATTGACCCTTGGTGGCCAACCCACGGCCACTGGTGGTGGCGCAACGTACACCTATAGCTGGTTGCCGACAGCCGGCTTGGATGACGCGACCGTCGCCAACCCGATCCTGTCAGAACTCGGCGCCAACACGGTGTTCACGGTCTCGGTGCAGGATGTCGCCAGCGGCTGTGTGAAGACCAGCGAAGTGGAGGTGGTTCTCGAAGGGACCGTCGGACTCTTCGAGCTGAACGATCGCATGGGCCGGGTATACCCGAACCCCGCGGCGAATGAAGTAACGGTGGAAGCGCAGGAAGCCATCGCCGCCATCACCTTGCGTTCGGTAACCGGACAGGAAGTGATGCAAAGTGCTTTTCCCGCCACATCCACCGCGAAGCTCGACCTGAGCGATGTGCCCGATGGGCTGTACCTGCTTACCATCTCCTTGGAGTTCGGCCACCAGATCACACACAAGCTATGCAAGGCATCATCCGTCCGCTGATCGTAGGCGCTTGCGCCCTGCTCCTCGCCCCTGATGTGGCCCGTGCGCAGGTGGTGGTTTGCCCCGGCGAGCCGGTCATCTTCCAAGTGGCCGAGGATTACTATGGCACCAAGAGTTGGGAATACTCGCCCGATGGCATCACATGGAACGCCGTTGAAGTGATCGAGAACGAACCGCTCAGTCTGCAACCCGAGCAACTGGGCTGGTACCGCGTGCGCTTCCACGATACCGACTGTAACACCACCTACGTAGGCGATCCGTTGCGGTTCGATGTGCCCGCCATCGATCTGGGTGCCACCCTTTCGCTGAGCATCGGGGGACAGGTGACGAACGAGGCAGGGGAGGCCGTGCGGGGCGCCACGGTCCGAGCGGGCTGTGGCGCGGGTATCACTACCACCACCGACGGCTTCGGGGTATTCCTTTTGGAAGGCATCACGGCCTACGAACAACTGGCGACCGTATCGGTGGAAAAGGAGGGTTACTTGAACGGCTCACGCTCCTTCGTTCCAGCGGCTAGCGCAAGCGAAACGGTCAGCTACGTGAACATCACCTTGCTTGCCAAGAACGTGGCGGGTACGGTGAACGGAGCAGCGGGTGGGACAGTAGCCTTGGAAGGCGTTACCATCACCTTTCCACCCAACGCCTTTCTGCGGGACGGACAACCCTACACCGGGGCTGTCACAGTGGCTCTCAATCACATCGACCCCACGAGTGATTCGCTCCACTTGCAAATGCCCGGCATGCTCATGGGTGTGATGGATGATCAGCCGCAAATGCTGCTTTCCTATGGCATGGTGGGTGCCGAGTTGAGCGATGATGCAGGACGTACCGTCCAATTA
>JAGQVV010000242.1 GCA_020437805.1 Flavobacteriales bacterium | reverse complement strand
GAGCATCCCGTACATGTCATGCTCGCTGCGGGCCGGTGCGTCAGGGTCCAATTCGAAGCTCTTCCACTCCACCACCACTTGCTCCTTGTGCGGGAAGCGCTGCAGTGCGTTCTCGAATTCACGCTTGCCGATGTAGCAGAAAGGACATACCACATCGCTCCAGATCTCAATGGTCATCAGGGTGTCGGATGTTGTCGGGGCTGAACGTTCGGGCAGGGGACGGAGCTGTGCCTGGGCCACGAAGGTCACGCACAGTGCGACGGTGGCCGTGGTCAAGTGGAACAAGCGATGCATGGAACAAAGGTCGGAAAGGCGTTGCGGCGATCGGCCAATATGGGCAACGGTGGATCAGCACGCTCGCGGATGGTGCTCCCCTTAACAGGGGTGCGTGGAGAATTCCGGAGCCTTCATGCCCGTTGGAACCGTGTGGGGCTTTGTTTTACCCTCTTGAAGATGCGCGCGACCAACCTGCTTGGCGGATACGCCCTTGCCTTGGCCTGTACGGCGGTGCATGCCCAGTCCACGTGGCGAACGGACAGCCTCATGGGCACGTGGTATGTTCAACAGCAATTGAAGGAACTGCGCAGCGACGCGGGAAAAGGCGTGGTGCGGGCGGTGGCGACCAAGGACCTGTACACGCGGTTGAAGGAAGAGGCCCCGGGCATCCCGGTCTTCGCTGATAGCGCCGTGATCCGCTATACCGACCTCTACGGGGAACCCCAACGGGAATCCTTCCAAGTGGTCCTGGGCATGACGGACGTGTACTTCCCCATGATCGAAAAGGAACTCTCGATCCAAGGCCTGCCGAACGACCTGAAGTACTTGCCGATGGCACTATCGGCAATGAACACACAAGCCGGTTCGCCAACAGGCGGTGCAGGTATGTGGATGCTCACCTATCCCGTGGCACTGCGCTACGGCTTGAGGGTCGATGCCGATGTGGACGAACGCTTGGACGACATCAAGAGCACGATGGCGGCCGGTCGTTACCTGAAGGACCTGCATGACAAGTACCGGGATCCGGGGCTGGCCATCATGGCCTTCGCATGCGGACCGGCCAACGTGACGCGGGCACAGCAGCGCGCCGGAGGCGCCGTGGACTACCGCAGCCTCTATCCGCACTTCACGGTCGACCAGCAGGAGGTCCTTCCACTGTTGATGGCCTTCATCCATTTGTACGCGAATGCCGAAGCCTTGGGGATCCTGCCCTTACCGGTATGCCCATGGGAGCCCACCGACGAATTGACATCGCCACGCCCCTTACAGTGGAACTCCTTGGCCCAGGTGATGCAGATACCGAAAGCCCATCTGTGTGCCATCAACCCCACCTTGATCGGGGCGCGGATCCCCGCCGATGTGCCGTTCAGGCTTCCGGCCGGTACGCGCGAGCGTTTCGAACAGCTGGCGGATTCGGTGCATACCGTGGAATTGGCCCTGCTGGAACCACCGGAGCCCGTTACCGTGGAGGTGAAGCGCACGTCACGCTATCGCGTGAGACCAGGGGATAGCTTGAGCGAGATCGCCGAGAGATACCATGTGAGCGTGCGACAGTTGAAGTCGTGGAACAACCTGCGCAGCGACCGGATCGATGCCGGGGACTACTTGGTGATCGAATCGCGGAAACGCGAAGTGGTGCCGGCCAAACCGGCACCGAAGGAGGCGGAGAGCGATGGACCCACGAACAGTACCAAGGGAACGACGAACAAGGGGATCACCGGCTCCTCTGCTGAACGCACCAGCACCATGGTGGACTACACGGTGCAGTCGGGTGATTCGCTGTACCGCATCGCTGCACGTTTCCCGGGTGTAAGTGCACAGCGGATCATGGAGGTGAACGGCATCGACGCCCGGATCATGCCCGGCCAACGGATCAAGATCCCGAGCCCATGAGGCCCGCTGGGACCCTGGCCTTCCTCTTGGTCGTTCTGTCCGGCTTGGCCTTGATCGGTGCCCTTATTCCCAAGGAGGGCATCCGCCTCGGTGACACCCTTACGCTGCGGCTTCCCTCGGCCAAGGACGTGCTCTTTCCTGAACAGGTCGAAGAGGTCGACATCAGTGATATCCTCGCGCTTGCCACTGATTCCTCGGAGGTGAACGACCCCGAAGTGCTGGCCGACAGCTTGGCCTTGGACACCACGATCGGGACGCGGCCGTTCGTGTTCGACAGCACCAAGCTGCGCCCCTTGGAGGAGCGGATCGCTCTTCACTATCCGAACAACGACAAGGAGGTGCTTTGGCCATTGTTCGCGCAACTCGAAGCCGCCGGATCGGGCTCCAAGCCCATGCGCATCATGCACTACGGCGATTCGCAATTGGAAGGGGACCGCATCACCTCGTATCTGCGCAACAAGCTGCAAACGCAGTTCGGTGGTACGGGTCCGGGCATGGTCTCCGTCGCTGATATCGTCACGAATTTCAGTGTGGACCGCGAGATCTCGGAGAACTGGTCGCGCTACAGTGTGATGGGCCGGAAGGATCCCACCCAACATCACGACCGCTTCGGGGCCTTGTCCTCCTTCTCACGCTTCACCCCCATCCTACCCGATACCGTTCCGGTCGATAGCGTGTCCCATGAGGCCACAGTGACCTTGCGCCCCAACCGCAGGTCCTATGGAAAAGCGCGTCAATTCTCGGTTTGCAAGCTGTACTACGGATGGCATCGTGAACCGCTCACGATCGAGCTGAGACAAGGCGAAGCGCTCATCAGCACCGAGGTCGTCCCCCCTTCGGAGCAGCTGTTGATCCGCACCTGGAAGTTCGACACCACACCGGAAGAGATCACGATCACCTTCATCGGTACCGACAGCCCTGATGTATTCGGGGTCTCGCTCCAAGGCCGCACAGGCCTCGCCGTGGACAACATCGCTGCGCGGGGTGGGGCCGGCTATGAGTTCCGCCGCGTGGACCAGGACCTGTTGAAGGCCATGTACCTGGACCTTGATGTGAAGCTGATGATCCTGCAGTACGGCGGGAACGTCCTACCGAACCTGAAGGATGCCGAAGAGGCCGCCCAATACGGCCGCTACTTCGGAGCCCAGATCGCGCGTTTCAAGAAGATGCTTCCAGGGCTTTCCGTGATCGTGATCGGCCCGAGCGACATGAGCATCAAGGAAGGCGAACACTACATGACCAGACCCTTCCTGGAGGATGTTCGTGATGCCATGAAGGCCAACAGTCTTGCACAAGGGGCCGTGTTCTGGGACATGTATGAAGCCATGGGCGGTCGCAACAGCATGGTGAGTTGGGTGAACGCCGATCCTCCCCTCGCCGCAACGGACCACATCCACTTCAGCCCGCAAGGCGCCAAGAAGGTGGGCGAACTCTTCTATACCGCCCTGATCAATGACTTCGCGGCATACTATTCATCGAAACAGTGACATGCAAGAGATGCATCGGACACTTCATCGGATCCTGTTCACGGTCACGGCCTTGCTCGGCTTGTCCGGTATCCTGAGGCTCGCTGGTCAGCCCAACCCCTTGGCACTGCCAGCGATGGACCTGTACAACGACACCGCCAACCACCTTTATTTTGAAGGCGGTCGTCATGCTTGGGACCGGTACCACGGGAAGTTGGACAAGTTGCTGCTCGAGGGCATGGGTCAGGTGAACATCGTCCATGTCGGCAGCTCGCACATCCAGGCCGATATGTGGAGCGGACAACTCCGCCAACGCTTGCAAACAGTGGCCCCCGGCGTGAAAGGCGGCCGTGGCTTCATCTTCCCGTACACCATCGCCAAGACGAACAACCCGTATTGGTACCACCCGCAGTACACGGGCTCTTGGACCTCCGTGAAGAACAACCAACGCGGCGACACCTCGGATCTGGGCCTGGCAGGCTATTCCGTCACCACCCACGATACCAGTGCCACGATCAAGGTGAGCTTTCGCGGTGACGTATATCCCGGTTATTCCTTCAACCGGGTGAAGGTGCTGCATGCGATGGAAGGAAGTTTCGCGGTACGGGCCTGGTCGCCGGACAGCCTCGTGCATGTGGAAGCAACGACCGTTGCAGGCAAAGGCTACACCGAATTCGAGTACGACCGCTATGTGGACACGCTCTACCTGCGATTCGAACGCAGCGATAGCACACGGACACATTTCACGCTGCGCGGGATCACCTTGGAGACGGACGACCCCGGCTTCTTCTACCATGCCACGGGTGTGAACGGCGCGAACACCGATCACTGGTTGCGTTGTCAGTTGTTCAGTGAGGAGCTCGCGTTGCTGGAGCCCGACCTTGTCGTGTTCTCCATCGGCATCAACGACGCGCACGATCCGGATTTCAGCGCGGAACGCTACATGCGCAACTACGAACAGCTGATCGCGCGGGTGGCCGAAGCCTCGCCGAACGCGGCGATCCTGCTCACCACCAACACCGACAGCTACATCCGCAGGCGTTACCCGAACAAGAACGGGATGGCCGTCCGCAAGGTGATGCTGGATCTCTCGCGGAAATACGGTTGCGCGGTCTGGGACACGTACACCGTGATGGGTGGTCAGGGATCCATCGCGAAATGGGGTCGAGCAGGATTGGCGCAGGCCGACCGTATCCACTTCAACCGTGCCGGCTACATCGCCTTGGGCGACCTTCTGTTCGGCGCGATGATGGAAGCCTATGGCGACCATGTACGGACCACCTACCGCCCTTGATCGAACATGCTCGGCGTCGCCCTCCCATCCCTGCAAATGCTCGCTGGTACGAGTTGGATGGAGGTGTTCCGGTACGACGAGCTTGAGCCGTTGATATTCACGCGTTTCTTCTTCTGGGGCTTCTTCGCCGTGGTGCTCGCGGGCTATTCCTTCGTGTACAAGGACCGGGCGGTGCGCAACGCCTACCTGTTCCTTGTCAGCCTGTTCTTCTACTGGAAGACGAGCGGGCTGTTCATCGGGATCCTGCTCTTCAGCACCGTCACCGACCTCTTGATCGGCCTACGCATCCATGGCGCGAGATCGCTCCTGAAGAAGCGGCTCTGGCTGGCCCTCAGCATCACCACGAACCTGCTGGTGCTCGGCTTCTTCAAATACGCCCATTTCATAACGGACAATGTGAACGCCTTGCTGGGCACCACCTTCCATCCGGTGAACATCTTCGCACAGTGGGCCAACATGGCGTGGGATGCGCACTTCGTGGAGAACAAGATCCTGCTTCCCGTGGGGATCAGCTTCTACACCTTCCAGACGATGAGCTATGCCATCGATGTGTACCGGAACGATGTGAAGCCCGTGCGCAACCTTCTTGATTTCGGGTTCTATGTGAGCTTCTTTCCCCAACTGGTCGCCGGGCCGATCGTACGCGCAGCGGAGTTCATCCCACAACTCTACAAGAAGTATGAACTGACGCGCGCACAATTCGGCATCGCGCTGTTCTGGATCCTGAACGGGCTGGCGAAGAAGATGCTGATCGGTGACTACATCGCTGTGAACTTCATCGACCGTGTCTTCGCCGATCCCGGTCGCTACACGGGCTTCGAGAACCTGATGGCGATGTACGGCTACTCCTTGCAGGTATACGCGGACTTCAGCGGGTACACCGACATCGCGATCGGTGTGGCCTTGTTGATGGGGTTCACATTGCCGATGAACTTCAACAGCCCCTATAAGGCAGCCAGCACGGCGGAATTCTGGAAGCGTTGGCACATGAGCCTGAGCACCTGGCTGCGTGACTACCTCTACATCCCGATGGGCGGCAACCGGGGCGGATCGCTGTTCTCCTGGATCATGCTCGGTATCATCGGGCTTGCCTTGGTGCTCCTTACCGGCTGGATCTGGCTGCCTGTGGTCTTCCTCTCGGTATTCGCGTTGTTCGCTGTGCTCACTCGACTGTTCCCGGCCTTGAACAACCTGATCACCACCAACCTGAACCTCATGATCACCATGTTGATCGGCGGCCTGTGGCACGGGGCCAGTTGGATGTTCGTGATCTGGGGCGGCCTGAACGGCTTGGGCCTGATCGTCTACAAATTCTGGAAGCCGATCAGTCCTTGGGGCAAGAGCAAGAGCTGGATC
>JAGQVV010000241.1 GCA_020437805.1 Flavobacteriales bacterium | reverse complement strand
TAGCCAGCTGAGCTAATCCCCCATGATCCCAACCCGTCCTTGCGAAACGGGATGCGAATTTAGGAAGTTCCCGCTTATCCCGATCACCTTTGTGGCATGGCCTTGGAGAAAGACCTGATCGACGTATTGATGGATGGGATATCGACGGAAGTCTACATGCCCGCTTCATTGGTCGAGACCGTTCCCTTGAGCGGGGGCAGCATCAATGATGCCTACCGTTTGGTGACGACAGCAGGGAACTACTTCGTGAAAACGAACAGTGCGGACCGCTTCCCCAGCATGTTCAAGGCGGAGGCCGACGGGCTTGCGCGGCTTGGTGATACATGTTCGATCCACGTGCCGAAGGTGATCGCAGTGGGCGAATACGAGGATACGAGCTACCTGTTGATGGAACTGATCGAATCCGGAACACGCGATGAGGCCTTCTGGCGGAACTTCGGAATGCGAACGGCGGACCTGCATCGGAACACCGCACCGACCTTCGGTCTGGAACGACCGAACTACATCGGGACCCTACCCCAATCGAACACGCAGGAAGCCGATTGGAGCGCTTTCCTGGTGCAACATCGCTTGGAACCGATGGTGAGGATGGGGCGCGACAGCAAGAAGGTGGACCCGGCCATGGCCTTCCGCTTCGAACGCCTGTACGGAAAGCTTTCCGACCTCTTTCCCAAAGAACCACCCGCCCTATTGCACGGCGACCTTTGGCAGGGGAACTTCCTATGCAACACGAACGGAGAGCCGGTGCTTATCGACCCGGCCGTGTACTACGGGAATCGCGAAATGGACCTCGCCATGGCACGCTTGTTCGGAGGTTTCGAGGCCTCGTTCCACCGAAGCTACCAAGAGGCGTGGCCGCTGGAAAAGGATTGGGAAGCCCGTGTGGACCTGTGCAACCTATATCCTCTGCTGGTGCATGTGAACCTGTTCGGCGGTAGCTACACCCGGCAAGTGGATGGTATACTGAGGCGCTTCGTGTAGCTCAGCGGATGATCACGCGACGCGTGGCATCCATGTACGAACCGCTTACCGGGAGTTCGCCTACCGGGCGGCCGAGCACATCGAACTGCGGTCCTTGGCCCGACTCCGTGTTGTCCCGGAGCAAGCGCACACCCGTGGTAATATCCTCTTGGCAAGGTGTCGCTACCACACGTACCTCATCCAGCAACCATGCTCCCGTGTTGCTTCCATAGGCCTGAAGCTTCAATTGGAAGCCACCGCTGCCCATCCCCTCGGTCAGTTCCGCACAACCCAGATCCCGCAAGGACACGGCATCGAACTCACCCGTGATGGGACCTTCGTGAACAATGATGGACTCGCCCGTCAGATCATGCTTCAACGAGATCCGCAGCCATGTTGGACCGTCATCCATGGAGCGATGCCGAACGATGATGGAGTCCAATTGCATCGGAACGAGGAGGATCCCGCTGATCAGGACGACGCGGTCGGAAGCGGGAAGCGGTCCCCAACCCGAGGAAGCGATCGCATTGTCCTGCACGCCGATCGGTACGGGGCAAGCCTCCAGGCCGATCCACGCGGCATTGGTACCGAAGAACCCCGGGTCGTACTCATCGGGATAGTTGCACGCACTACAGCCGTTGTCACAGCTCAGCATTTCGGCGCAAGGTCGATTCGCCCAGCGCCACGTGAGGGTCTTCTCCTGTCCGCGTACCGTATCCAGAACAGCTAGCAGCAAGCCCAGAAAGACAAAGAGGCGAAGGATCGATGTGTTGCTCATTGGCCCGGTTTTCGGGCCGCGAAATTCGGCTTTCCCCAGCACATGACGATACATGGTTATCCCCTTCTTTGGGTTCTTACCTTCGAACCGACCAACAACACTCCCCATGCGCGTGATCCTTACCCTCTTGATGGCGACCAGCCTCATCATGAACGTTTCGGCCCAAGAGATCCTGAACGGGGGCTTCGAGGACTGGAGCAACACCTTCCTCTATGAATCCCCGAACGACTGGAGATCCGGAAATGGTGAGCACACATCGTCCACTACGACCAAAGTGACCATGGCCCCGCAAGGCTCATATGCTGTGCGGATGGAAACCATGATCATTGGAAATGACAGCATGTTCGGCTTCGTATTATTGGGCGATATCGATGACCTACCCACGAATGGTACGGCATTCACGACGGACATCCGTGCAATGCAGTGCTGGATCCGGCATGAACTGGTCGGGAACGATTCAGCACTCGCTCTGCTCGCGATATGGTCCGAAGGCTTCGTCGTTGCTGCTGAAGAATGGCGTTTCGGAGGGGCACGACCAGATTGGGAAGAAGTCACCTTGACCCTCCCGGGGATCTTCACGAATGTGGATAGCGTGACCGTGGCCTTCGCAAGTTCGGACCCGTTCAATGAGATGAACATGGCCAGCGGCTCTTGGTTGGAGGTGGACGACGTCCGGTTGATCAGCCCTACAGCGCCTGTACCGGACCTACTGCCGAACCACGACTTTGAGGAATGGTCCGACCTCACCATTGAGGATCCGGACCTGTGGAACACGTGGAACAGCCTTACCTCGCCTTTTGGTCTGCAACCTGTTACGAAAAGCAATACGGCCAATTCCGGGATATACTCTGCACGCATTGAAACCTTTGCAGTAGAGGGCGATACGCTTCCGGGCCTCCTTACGAATGGTAATGTCCTGGACTTCAACTCTGGCGGGGCGCCCTATGCCAGCATCCCCGGACAATTCGTGGGGGCCTATCAATATCAACCCAGCGGTTCGGACACGGCCCGGATCGGCATCGTGTTCAAGAGTGAAGGCGTGATCATTGGAAGTGCCTCTTTCGAGGTCACATCAGCAAGCTTCGGGTGGACCCCCTTTGCTTCACCGACCTTTCTCTTCGCAGAGCCGGACACCATGCTCATCGTCATCTCCTCTGGTCAGAACCCGGGCTCCGTATTGTACGTCGATGACCTGGACCTGACAGGTGGGAACGTTGGGATCCAAGAGCGTCCGGAGGCGGTAACCGCTCCTTACCCGAACCCGACCAAGGACCTGATCACACTACCCCTTGTACCAGCAGCCGCCCACGTTCAGGTGTTGGATGCGAGCGGTCGGATGGTGTATTCCATGAGCAGCACGACGAGCGGCGCGATGACCATTCCTGTCCAGGACCTTGTGCCGGGCCCGTACAAGGTACGCGTCGTTTCCGCGGGGTCGGTACAGACCTATGACTTCGTGAAAAGCGGAACATAGGAAACCGATCATTCGCCTCCCTGAACGACCACTGATCACCACTGTGGCCGCAGCGGCGCATTGTCCAGTACCTTCTCTATCTTTTCCATCACGGCTGCGGTCAAGAGGTCCTGCGCCTCAACCGCCCCGAGATTCTCCTTCAACTGCGCTTCCTTGCTCGCCCCGAGGATCACCGTGCTCACGTTCGGGTTCTTCAAGCACCAGGCAAGTGCCATTACCGGGAGAGACATGTTGAGCTTCTCGGCGATCGCCTTCAGTTTGTCAACCTTCTTCAGGCGTGCTTCGGTGAGCTCTCG
>JAGQVV010000240.1 GCA_020437805.1 Flavobacteriales bacterium | reverse complement strand
CCCCGGCGCATATACCTACACGGTTCAAGGAAGTACTCCGTGTCCATCGGATGCTGCGATCGTCTCGGTCTCTGTTGTGGACATTCCGAACCCGGGGGGACCTGGTTTCTTGACGGCCTGTTCCTCTGATGGAACGAGCGTACTCTTTGACCTTCTGGAGGGTCTGCCGGACGAAGGTGGGGGTTGGACCGCGCCGAACGGAACCGCTTTCGGAGGGATATTCGACCCGACCACGGACGAGCCAGGGGTGTACACATATACGATCAATGTACCTCCTCCATGTACGAGCGTTAGTTCCACCGTAACGGTCGAGTTGGTCCAACCACCAATTGCAGGTATGGACGGATCCATCACATTGTGCATCAGCAGTCCGAACACCCCCTTGTTCCCACTGCTCGGTGCAACAGCAGAAACTGGAGGAACATGGTCCGGGCCGAACGGTGCATTCGCCGGTGTCCATGACCCCTCTGTGCACCCGTCGGGCACGTACACATACACGGTGACAGGCGAACCACCCTGCCCTGCTGACCTCGCCACCGTGATGGTGTCCGTGGTGACCAACCCCGACCCCGGCACGGACGGGCAACTCACTTTGTGCATGAATGATGCCTCCCTTGACCCGTTCTCGGTCCTGGGGGGCACGCCGGATGCCGGTGGCATATGGACGTCCCCTGGCGGAAGTACATTCACGGGTGACTTCGATCCTGCGGTTCATTCGGCCGGCGTGTACACGTATACGATCGCAGCGCCGCCACCGTGCACAAGCGTGAGCAGTACGGTAACGTTTGATGTTGTTCCGCCTCCCAATGCTGGATCCGATGGCAACCTGGTAGTGTGCGCAACCGGTGCTCCGGTCGATCTCTTCGGTGTGCTGGACGGCGCACCTGATGCCACTGGTACATGGACTGCTCCAGGAGGCTTGGCGTGGGGAGGAACCTTCGACCCATCCACGGATCTCGCTGGCGTTTACACATACACGGTCGAAGGAACAGCTCCTTGCCCCGCTGACCTCGCCACGGTCTCTGTTTCGATCACGGAAGAACCATATGCCGGGAGCGATAACATCTTGAACCTGTGCACCGCGGGTCCCTCGCTCGACCTCTTCCCAAGCTTGGGAGGCGCCGATCCGGGCGGCGTTTGGAGCGCTCCGGGTGAGGTCGCCTTCGGTGGCACCTTCACACCGGGAACCAGTGCGAGCGGTGCTTATGTATACACCGTGAGCGGGACACCGCCTTGTCCTTCCGCATCGGCGACCATTACGGTGAATCAACTTTCCGATCCATTCGCTGGTGGTAATGGGAGCATGACACTTTGCAACACAAGCGGTGTGTTCGACCCGTACACGGCCATCGTGGGCAACCCGGACCCCGGCGGTATGTGGTATGCTCCGAACGGAACCTTGGTTTCTGGAGTTTTGGATGCATCATCCGCCTTGCAAGGTGATTACATGTACGTGGTCACGGTACCCCCTCCATGCGTGAACGACACGGCCTTGGTCAATATCACCATCGTTGCAGCGGTGGATGCGGGTGACGATGGCAGCATTGCGGTCTGTTCCGATGAAGCCCCATTCGCGCTTATCGACCTGCTCGGTGGAACGCCGGATGCCGGGGGCTCTTGGAGTGGTCCCGGTGGAGCATCGGACGGGTCATTCACACCCGGGCTCAGCGCAAGCGGTTCGTACACCTACTTCCTACAGGGTTCCACACCCTGCCCGAACGACGCGGCAGTGGTCGTCGTCTCAGTTGAACCACTGCCGGATGCTGGAACGAACGGGACCACGACGGTCTGCCCCGGCGCACCGAACGTCAACCTCTTCACACTCTTGGGTGGCAATCCGGACTTGAACGGCACATGGACCGGACCAGGGGGCGTAGCGCACAACGGCATCTTCATTCCATCGACCGATGTTCCCGGGGCCTATACATACACGGTGTTCGGCACGGTCTGCCCGGATGTGAGTGCGACCTCGACCGTCAATATTTTCGTGGTCCCTGCCCCGAACGCTGGCCCGGACCAGATCATTTGTTCCCTGAGCACAATGCTCAATGCCACAGGCACATGGGCGAGCGGCATTTGGACAGGTCCGCCGGAGATAACCTTCGAAGACCCGACCTCACCTACCACGATCGTCACGGCTTCACATGGAGGCAGCTACGAATTGACGTGGACGGTGGTCACCTCGGATGGTTGCTACACCTTGGACAAGATCGTCATCGTGTTCACCGACGCCATCTTCGCGGCGGCGAGCACGGTGGATGCCATCTGTCATGGCGCCTGTGATGGTACGGCCACGGTCAATGCATCCGGCGGCAACATCGGTGCGGATGGATACAGCTACCAGTGGTCCAACGGCATCGCCGGAAACGTGCCTTTCGCGTCAGGTATCTGCGCGGGTTCGTACATCGTTACCGCATTGGATACGAACGCTTGCAGCATGGCGGTTCCCTTCGAGATCGGAGAACCCGAGCCATTGGAGATCGACGCGATAACGTCCACGCAGGAAACCTGCCCCGGAAGCTGTGATGGAAGCTTGACGGTGATCGATCCTGAAGGAGTGGAGTTTGCACTGGACGGGGTCCTTCAAACTTCACCAACGTTCACCGGACTTTGTGCCGGTGTATACAGCGTGACCATGGTGGATGCCAGCGGATGTGAAGCCGTGAGTTCCGCGAATGTTGCCAGCCCTCCGCCGGTATTGGCCGATTTCGTCTTCGCACCGGACACGATCTTCATCGATGACCCCTTGGTGGAGTTCTTCAACCGATCCACTCCGAATGCCGCGACCTTTGCTTGGGATTTCGCTGGATTGGGAACCAGTACCGAGGCCAACCCGAGCTTCACCTTCCCTGGTGGACTTGGGGGAGTGTACGACGTGTGCCTCACGGCGTACGATGCGAACGGCTGTCCGGACTCGATCTGTGCGCCGATCGAGGTTTTCGACCTCCTGATCGTCTTCGTTCCCAACGCCTTCTCTCCGAACGGTGACGGTATCAACGACACCTTCCTTCCTGTATTCAACCTGCCGTGGGTGGTGGATTACCAGTTCATGGTCTTCAATCGTTGGGGGGAACAGATCTTCGGAACGGACCTGCCGGGCAAACCGTGGATGGGCGACTATCTCAATGTTGAATCGGAGACGGAGGTCTACGTGTGGAAGCTCATTTGCAAGGACGCCCTGAGTGGCGAACGAATTGAGCGCATCGGGCACGTGACCTTGCTGAAGTAGCCCTCCCTGCGCTGCTCAGGTTCTATCTTGGCGCAAGCTGAAGCGCGTCCATGACCGAATTCATTCTGAACGACCACGCAGTGTGCACCGACGCCCCATTGGGCACCGTACTACTTGATGTGGTCCGCTATCACGAGCAATTGCCTGGCACCAAGATCGGCTGCCGCGAAGGGGATTGCGGGGCATGCACGGTGCTCGTGGGCGAGCTGATCGATGACCGAATGGAGTATCGCTCGATGACCTCGTGCCTGCTGGCGCTCGCGAACGTGAAGGGCAAGCACATCGTGACGGTGGAAGGCTTGAACATGGACAAGCTGTCACCGGTGCAGCAGGCGATGGTGGATGAGAACGGGACGCAATGCGGCTTCTGCACGCCGGGCTTCGTTGTCAGCCTGAGCGCTTGCTGCCTTTCACGGGATGTGATGACGAAGGACCTGGCCATTCGCGCGATCGACGGGAACATCTGCCGCTGTACGGGCTACAAGTCGATCGAACGCGCTGCGGCCATCGTCGCGGAAAAACTGGCGCATAAGGATCATGCGGATCCAATGAAGTGGTCGGTGGACAATGCCTTCCTTCCGTCGTACTTCTTGGGCATCAACGAACGGTTGCGCGACATGGCCCGCGCCAAGATCGAAGGTCATCCGCCCAGCGAAGGTGGCATCCCATTGGGCGGCGGCACCGACCTCTACGTGCAGAAGCACGACACGATGCACCATTCGCCCATCCGTTCAGTGTTCAACGATGAAGCGTTGAAGGGCATACGCATCGAGGGCGATGAATGTGTGATCGGTGGAGGATGTGTCGCCAGTGACCTGCTCGCATCCGCAGCGTTTCGCACCTACTTCCCCGATATCGAGAGGCATCTTCTCCTGGTCTCCTCCACACCCATCCGCAACATGGGCACCATCGCGGGCAACTTCGTGAACGCCTCCCCCATCGGGGACCTTACGGCGAT
>JAGQVV010000239.1 GCA_020437805.1 Flavobacteriales bacterium | reverse complement strand
AATTTCATCAATTGCTGCACCGTCTGCATATCCTCCGCTCGCAATGCATGGGCTTGTTCGAAGAACGGCACAGCCTTCACGTAGATATCGTCGGCCACTTTCTTGCACTTCGTGTATTCCGCGTCGCTCTTGATCTTGTTGCACTTCTCGTATTCATAGGCTGCGCGGTTGTTGTACAACACACCGATGTTGAAGTAGCTATCGAAGAAGGCCGGATCCAATTCGATGCTCTTCTTATAGGCTTCCTCGGCCTTACCGTACCACTCGGTCATGGTGGCTTCGTCAGCTGCGTCAGAGGCCTTCTTGTCATACAAGCTGGCCAGCACGCTCCATAACACGGCATTGTTCGGGTCCTTCTGGATCCCGAGTTTCACGCTTTCCTCAGCCTCGGCGGAGCGATCCGCGGCCAACAGGTAGCTCATCTCGTCCAGGATCAGATCCTTGTTGTCGGGGTACTTGGCCCGACCCTCGGCGATGGTATTGATCGCTGCATCCAGGTCCTCACCCTTCCGTTCCAAGCTGGCGATATAGCGGTAGATCTCCGGCTTGTCATATCCGGCAGCTATTGCCTCGCGGTAGCGTTTGATCGCTCCAGGCCCATCTCCCTTCGATTCGTAGGCCAGTGCGGAATTGAAGATCGCGTTGGTATCCGCTTGTCCGAATGCCTTGGCGATACGTTCGGACCGGGCATAGTTCTCAATGGCCGAATCGAAATCCTTTTCCGAGAATGCCGTGTTACCGGTGTTCAGCGAGAGCCCTTGCAGAGCGCCCAAGGCCTTGATGTTCTCGTTCTTGTAACTCCCCTTGGTGTCCAGCTCATTGGCCTTCAGGTAACTATCGACCGCTTTGTCCAAGGCCTCCGGGAACTGGGCCTTCAACGCCGCATCTTCGCTCATCGCGATCAGCCTGTAGATATCACCCCGGTAGCGCCAGGTCTTCTCGTTCCCACCGGTCTTCGCATCCAGAATGGCCGGTTCGATGTATTCAGCCGCCTTCGCGAGCTGATCATCCTTCATGTAATTGTAAGCGTTCACCACATTGGCATTCTGGGCGGAGAGGCCCAAAGCACATGCGACGACCGCAATGGTCAACGGCGTTCTCATGGTTCCTATTTGTTCAGTGCTCGTCATTCTTCGTTCCCACCATCTGCAACATCAGTGCCATTCGTGGCCTCCCCGCTCTGGCCAGCGCTTTCGGGCCCTTCCTCACCGGTGGTTGCTACTTCCGGAACGACCTCCTCTTTCAGGTCACTATCCACTTTGGCCACGGCGGCGATCTTGTCGTTCTTACGCAGTTCGATCAAGCGTACTCCTTGCGTGGCACGGCCAAGGACCCGCATTTCAGCCAAGCCCATTCGGATCGTGAGGCCACTGCGATTGATGATCATCAACTGGTCATCATCCTTCACCTCTTTGATCGCGATCAACTTTCCTGTCTTGTCGGTGACCTGTAGCGTCTTCACACCTTTGCCACCACGCTTGGTGATCCGGTAGTCGTTCACTGGACTGCGTTTTCCGTAGCCTTTCTCACTGACCACCAGTACCTGGCGATCGGCCGAGCTGTCCGGGTCAACGGTGATCATACCCACGATCTCGTCGGCTTCGCTTGCCAAGCGCATACCGCGGACGCCGCTGGAATTGCGACCCATTGCGCGAATGCCGGCTTCATTGAAGTGTACGGCCTTGCCTTCCTTGCTGGCCATGATGATATCATTCTTGCCGTTGGTCAACCTGGCCTCGAGCAATTCATCCTCCTCACGGATCTTGACCGCGATGATCCCGTTGGAGCGCGGGCGGCTGTATGCCTCCAAAGTGGTCTTCTTGATCACACCCTTCTTGGTACAAAGCACCACGAAATGGTTGTCCAAGTAATCCTCGCTCTTCAGATCGGTCACGTTCAAATAGGCGACCACCTTGTCCTCCCCGTCCAATTGCACAAGGTTCTGGATGGCCCGACCTTTACTCTGACGTGTTCCTTCCGGGATATCGAATACACGCATCCAATAACAACGACCCTTCTGCGTGAATATGAGCAGATAGTTGTGGTTCGTGGCCACGAAGAGGTGCTCCAGGAAGTCCTC
>JAGQVV010000238.1 GCA_020437805.1 Flavobacteriales bacterium | reverse complement strand
ACCACCATGTTCGGGATGCAGCGGAAGTAGGCAAAGTCGAAATTGCCGTGGTGCGTGGGACCATCGGCGCCGGCCAGGCCACCGCGATCCAAACAGAACACCACGTTAAGGTTCTGGAGGGCGACATCATGCACCACCTGATCATAGGCGCGCTGCATGAAGGAACTGTATATGTTGCAAAACGGCACCATGCCTTGCGTGGCCATACCAGCGCTGAAGGTGACGGCGTGCTGCTCGGCAATGCCCACATCGAATGCGCGGTCCGGCATGGCCTTCATCATGATATTGAGTGAACAACCGGAAGGCATGGCCGGTGTGACCCCAACGATCTTCGGATTCTTCTCCGCCAGTTCCACGATGCTGTGTCCGAACACGTCCTGGTACTTCGGTGGCTGCGGGCTCTTGGGCACCACTTTGATGATCTCGCCGGTCTCCTTGTTGAAGAGGCCCGGGGCGTGCCACACGGTCGGACTACCCGCCTCTGCGGGCGCATAGCCCTTTCCTTTCACGGTAACGGTATGCAGGATCTTGGGGCCTGGGATGTCACGCAGATCACGCAACACCTTCACCAAGTGGTCAACATCGTGGCCATCAACAGGACCGAAATAGCGGAAGTTGAGGCTCTCGAAGAGATTGCTTTGCTTGAGCAAGGCACTCTTCACTGCGTTCTCCACCTTTTGCGCTATGGCCTGTGCGTTTGGACCGAACTTGCTCACCTTACCGAGCAGGTTCCACACCTCGTCCTTCACCTTGTTGTAGGTGTGACTGGTGGCGATGTCGGTCAAATACTCCTTCAATGCCCCAACATTCGGGTCGATGCTCATACAGTTATCGTTGAGCACCACGAGCATATCCGTACCCGCACCACCGGCATGGTTCAAGGCTTCGAATGCTTGCCCGGCGGTCATGGCACCGTCGCCGATGATGGCCACGCATTGGCGGTCCTTTTCATTCTTCAATCGACTGGCCACGGCCATTCCCAATGCGCCACCGATGGAAGTGCTACTGTGCCCCACCCCGAAAGTGTCGTATTCGCTTTCACTGCGCTTCGGGAAGCCGCTCAAGCCTTTATGGATGCGGTTGGTGTGAAAGACCTCGCGACGCCCGGTGAGGATCTTGTGGCCGTATGCCTGATGCCCAACGTCCCAGACCAATTGATCGTAGGGCGTATTGAACACATAATGCAAGGCCACCGTCAACTCCACGACACCCAGGCTTGCCCCGAAGTGCCCACCCTTCACGCTCACCACATCAATGATGAAATCGCGCAGCTCCGTGCATACCTGCTGAAGTTGCGCTTCATCCAATCGGCGCAGGTCCGCCGGTAGTTGGATCTTTTCCAACAGGGGGTGGTGATGGGCGGTCTGGCTCATGCGGAAACGTTCTCGTTACGCGGAAATGACAAAAGTAAGGGACTGAAAGTTCGCCGATCCCAACGGTTCCTTGAGGAACATTGTTGTCCGCCCGCTTGACGTCGTGCTCTTTTCAACGCTCGAAGCGCTCCACGAATGCACGTTCCAAGGCCTCCCGGTGATCCGGATGAGCGACAGCGATCAAGGCCTTGGCGCGTTGCTGGAGGTTCTTTCCGAAAAGGTAGGCCACACCTTGCTCGGTAACAACAAAGTGGACATGTGCCCGGGTGGTGACCACACCGGCACCTTCACGAAGAAAGGGCACGATCTTGCTCTCCCCTTTGCGTGTGGTTGAGCACAACGCGATGATGGGTTTTCCACCCTCGCTGAGCGCCGCCCCGCGCATGAAGTCCATTTGACCACCTACACCGCTCACTTGGTAGGTTCCGATGCTATCGGCACACACCTGCCCGGTAAGGTCCACTTCGATCGCGCTGTTCACAGCCACCACCTTGGGATTCTCGCGGATCACCTTGCCGTCGTTCACGTACTGTGCGTCCAGAAAGGCGAAGAAGGGATTATCGTCGACCAGGTCGTACAACCGGCGGGTACCGAAGGCGAAGGAAGTGACCACCTTCCCGCGGTGCTTCTTCTTGAACTTGTTCGTTACCACCCCTTTTTCCACCAGATCGATGATACCATTGGAGCACATTTCAGTATGGATGCCCAGGTCCTTGTGCCCACCAAGGCCACGCAGGATCGCGTCGGGAATGGCACCGATACCGAGTTGAAGGGTCGCGCCATCCTCCACCATGTCCGAGATGTATCGGGCGATGCGCTCTTCGTTCGGTCCGATCGCCGTTCCATAATCCACCTCCGGTAATGCATCATCCACCTTCACCATGGCTGCGAGCCGAGACACATGCACCTGGCCATCGCCCAGCGTCCTCGGCATGTTCGGGTTCACTTGGGCGATCACCGTGCGTGCGTTCCGCACGGCGGACCGAGCCACATCCACGGACACGCCGAGCGAGCAGAATCCATGTCGATCGGGCGGCGAAACATGTACCAACGCCACGTCCAACGGGAGGATCCCCATATCGAACAAGCGTGGTATCTCGCTGAGGAAGACCGGGATGTAATCGCCGCGAGGACCATCCACCGTGGCCCGCATGTTGGCGGAAACGAAGAGGGCATTCAGGAAGAAGCTCCGCTGCACTTCCGGCCGGTCGAAGCCGACTTCGCCGAAGGTGCTGATGCTGACCAGTTCGACATCCCTCAGTTCAACATGGCGGTCCAGCATGGCCTTCACCAGAACCATTGGGGTCGCCGCGCTGCCGTGGATGAACACGCGGTCACCGGAGCTGACCAGACCCACTGCTTCTTCCGCCGACATCCAAGGGAGTGCACTCATGGTGCAAAGAAGGCCGATCCCCGGGATCCAGGGGGTGA
>JAGQVV010000237.1 GCA_020437805.1 Flavobacteriales bacterium | reverse complement strand
AGGACAGCTACAAGGTGTCCGGCGGGCTGCACGGTGTGGGCGTGAGTTGTGTGAACGCCTTGAGCACGATGTTGCTCGCCGAGGTGCACCGTGAGGGAAAGATGTACCAGCAGGAGTACAGCGAGGGTAAGCCGAAGTACCCAGTGAAAGAAATGGGCGCCACGGACTACCGTGGTACGATCGTCACATTTCAGCCCGATCTGAGCATCTTCCAGGTCAGCGAATTCAACTTCGAAACCTTGGCCGCGCGTTTGCGCGAATTGGCCTTCCTGAACAAGAATATCCGGCTCAATCTGGTCGATGAGCGGAACACCAACGAAGATGGCAGCTTCGTGACCGCGACCTTCTTCAGTGAATTGGGCCTTCCGGAGTTCGTACGTTACCTGGACGGCACGCGTACCCCGTTGATCGAGGAGGTGATCCACATGGAAGGGGAGAAGCAAGGCATTCCGGTGGAGATCGCGATGATCTACAACGACTCGTACTCGGAAAACCTGCACTCGTACGTCAACAATATCAATACGCACGAAGGTGGTACGCACCTCGCTGGATTCCGAAGCGGCCTGACGCGCACACTGAAGAAGTATGCGGACAGCACAGGGGCCACGAGCAAACTGAAGTTCGAGATCAGCGGTGACGACTTCCGTGAAGGACTAACGTGCGTGATCAGCGTAAAGGTCCAGGAACCGCAGTTCGAAGGGCAGACCAAGACCAAACTGGGGAACAGCGAGGTGATGGGTGCCGTGAACCAAGCGGTGAGCGAAATGCTCGAGAACTACTTGGAA
The DNA here is from genome assembly GCA_020437805.1 of Flavobacteriales bacterium. Taxonomy (GTDB): domain Bacteria; phylum Bacteroidota; class Bacteroidia; order Flavobacteriales_F; family PHOS-HE28; genus PHOS-HE28. Next base: position 3,764 of record JAGQVV010000237.1, on the reverse strand, counting down.
GAGCATCCGAAGGACGCCAAGCAGATCGTTGAGAAAGTGATCCTGGCCGCGACAGCCCGCCATGCCGCAAAGAAGGCACGCGAACTTGTGCAACGGAAAGGGGCGTTCTCGGGGGGAGGTTTGCCTGGGAAGCTCGCCGATTGCCAGAGCAAGGATGCCAGCCAAAGCGAATTGTTCATGGTCGAGGGCGATTCCGCCGGTGGAACCGCCAAGCAAGGCCGAAACCGCGAGTTCCAAGCCATCCTGCCACTTCGGGGAAAGATCCTGAACGTGGAAAAGGCCATGCAGCACAAGATCCTCGATAACGAAGAGATCCGGAACATCTATACCGCACTGGGTGTACACATCGGTACGGAAGAGGATAGCAAGGAGTTGAACTTGACAAAACTCCGCTACCACAAGATCGTGATCATGTGCGATGCCGACATCGATGGCAGCCACATCCAGACCTTGATCATGACCTTCTTCTTCCGCTACATGCAACCGCTTATCGAGCAGGGTTACCTCTACATCGCCACGCCACCGTTGTACATGGTGAAGAAGGGGAAGGAGCAGGTCTACTGTTGGAGCGATGCCGAGCGTGACCAGAACATCGAGCGGATGAAAGGAGCCAATAAGGATGCGAGTATCGGCATCCAACGGTACAAGGGCCTTGGTGAAATGAACGCTGAGCAGTTGTGGGAAACCACGATGGACCCCGCACGTCGGACGCTACGGCAGGTGACCATTGAGAATGGGGCCGAAGCGGATCGCATCTTCAGTATGCTCATGGGCGACGAGGTGCCGCCGCGTCGCGAGTTCATCGAGAAGAATGCGGTGTACGCGAAGCTGGACGTGTGACCCGCGCGTTCGGGAAGATCGACCGGAAGCCCCGTTCAACGGGGCTTCCGTGTTCGTGGGCCCTTCACTCCAACGTGAGCGGGAGCGTTTGCCAACGACCTTTGATATCCTGAACGGAGAAGAGGTATTGTCCTGGTTCGAGATCCGCGAGGTCCAAGGGGCCCTGGACCGCACGCCCTAGCCGTCGCATTCGCCCGGAGAGGTCCATTACGCGGTATTGCCCTCCGTTCCCACCATCCACGAAGACCTGTCCGCTGGAGGGATTCGGATACAACCGATAGGCCGAGGTGGCTCGCTCTTGAACTGCCGTGATGAGGTCACCGCATGTCACCTCCCCTTTCTGGAAATAGACCAGCTTTCGCTCCTCCAGGAAAGGTCCAGCGGCTTCGAAGGACCAGTAGTAAGGCCCACCACAACCACGGATCAGTTCGGAGATCCATGAATCCGGTTCGAAGCAACCTTCATCCTCATTCGTCCACGATACCCATGTCTCCAGTCCGCAGTGATCGTCAGCATACCCGATCGAATCCTGGGGCTCGAGACAGGGGTTCGGGAGGCTGTGATGCGTGGCGGGTCCTTCCAGATCCGTGTACATCAAGGTGTCCAATTCCTGAAGGAAGGTGGGATCGAATCCCGGCGCCAGTGGGGGCCTGTACAAGGTTCGCCAAACCTGATAGAACAGGGTGTCCCCACCTATGGAGTAAAAGCGCTGCTGGATCGAATCCGTCCCGAAACTGGGGGGACCACCCGGGCCGCCACCTACCCCATTGAGGCTGTATCGCACCTGAAAGACATCGCCCGGCTGGTAATCGTAGACCTCCGCCACTGTTAGCTCCTGTGAACAGGCCATGAGCGGAAGCAACAAGGCGATGAGAATGGCAATCGAACGCATGGGAGGTGCTTTCAACCAGGACGTGCCGGGTCCTCGAAAGGCTGCTTCTGAGGATCATTCCGAACAGAGATGATCTGAGCGGCTATGCTGACCGCGATCTCCTCCGGTGTTCGACTGTGGATGGGCAGGCCGATCGGAGCGTTGACCCGCTTCAATTCCTCCTCGGTGAATCCATCCTTCAGCATGGCCTCGAACATCACGCGCACCTTCTCCGCACTCCCCATCATTCCGAGGTAGTTGAACTTCTTCCGGATCAGCTGGCGAACGAGGATATCGTCCGTTCGGTAGCCGAAGGAAACGAGCACCACGTACAGCTTGGGATCTTCCTCTACCCATTCGCCGATCCGGGCATAGTCCACCACCGTACGCTCATGCGCCCAGTGGTTGCCATCCATCGTATTCAGGCCGGGGCGGTCATCCATCACGTGCACGTGGAACCCGAGCTGGTGCATGGTGCGGCTCAAGGCAAGACCAACGTGACCGGCCCCAAGGATCACGATGCGATCGGCGGCACCCAGTCGCTCGCTGAAGGTCCATGTCTCGCCGGTCCTGGTGAAGACCAGGTGTTCGTTCGGGCCAGGAACGTTCCCGATGCGGATTCCACGGCGGTCCAGGTGGAATCCGATGTTCAGCCCGCCCGCCAGCTCATCAACTATACGTTGGACCAGCGATCGGTCGTGCATGGCAAGGGACACGAAGGCCACGGTCTGCTCCCCGGAGCAGATCATACCGGAACGGTAGGCAGGCTCGTCGGAACGGTGTACCTGGCGTTTCAAGAGGATCGGATCCTCCGACGGGGACATCAACGCGGACCCAGTGGTGGGAAGGGAACTGGATGCCATACGCGACCGGGCGAACTCCACCAGCTTGTGTTCCATGCTTCCTCCGCCGATGGATCCATATAGCGCTCCATCCTCCGTCACAAGGGCCTTGAATCCGGCACGCCCGGGGCTGCTCCCAAGGCTTTCCACCACCACAAGCAACGTCGCGGCAACACCCCGTTCCAGTGCGTGATGCACCAACTTCCAGAATTCCGTTCCCTTGTTCACGTTCGGTCGTTCAAAGTAGAGCGCCCTTCGGCCATGTGCCATCCACGGTGAATGCGCCATCTTCGCCAGTGGTGCGAAGCTTCTTCAAATATGCCTATTTGCTGATCATGGTCCTCTGGTCGGTAATGGTGCCTGCCCAGGATACCCTCAAGGCGGCACAAGAGAATGTGGCCTTCCCTGCAGCCGTTGGGGTCGACATGGAGAGCGAAGCGGAACAGCTGCCAGCACCGGACCTCAGCGGGAAGCTGATCGCGGGGCCGTACAACGCCATTGCAGCGGTGGTCATGGGATTGCTGCTCTTCCTGTTCATCTGGTTCCGGAATTTGGCTGAACGGTTGAATGAGAAGCTTGGGGACCTCGGTCTTTCCGAGGGCGTTCGATTCGATCTCGAGGATGCCCGGTCCACAACGATCGCTGCCCGTCAGGCCACCAAGTTCTTCGGCCTGCTGGTCCTGGGCGGCTACCTCACTTACGTCGCTGTTGTGGGCACACCGATGTACGGTTACGTGATGGAGTGGCTCAACCTCGCGGTGCGCTGGACGCATGTGATCGCCGGCATCATGTGGATCGGGGCCTCGTTCTACTTCATCTTCCTGGAGAACAACCTCAACCGCACTGAGGGTTTGCGCGATGAACTGGCCGGAAACCTCTGGGCGATCCACGGCGGAGGCTTCTATTACTTGGAGAAGTACAAGGTGGCACCGAAGGTGATCCCTGCACACCTGCACTGGTTCAAGTACGAGGCCTATTTCACCTGGCTCAGTGGTTTCGCGCTGCTCTTCCTCGTGTACTATGCTGATGCGAAGGCCTTCATGATCGACCCTACTGTGGCGGATATCGCGACGCCTACGGCCATTGCGATCGGCGTGGGTTCCTTGGTGCTCGGATACGTGATCTATGACGTGATGTGCCGTTCGAAGCTCATCCTGGACCAAGGTCGCTTCGCACTCGTCGGCACGGTGATCCTGGCGGTGATCTGCTAT
>JAGQVV010000025.1:353-3998 GCA_020437805.1 Flavobacteriales bacterium | reverse complement strand
CCCACCGGCGCCACACTGGAAGAGGTGGACCTGAGTCGCTTCGGGCGTGGCACCTATACCATCCGCTTTACGAGCCCGGATGGTGTGCAGCATGCGCGGGTGGTGTTGGAGTAGCGAAGCGCAGAACGGAAGCTGCCCGCGCTCAGTTCAGCAGCAGGTTGCTGGCCCACAGCACCCACATCACCAGCGCGCAGGCGGTACCGATCAGGCCGAGGCGCAGGCCGCGTCTGGCACGCTTTGCGCTGGTGTTGGTGTAGCGCAGCAAGTGGCGGGCGTTCTTGCGCTGGCCCCAAAAGCCGAAGGCAACGGCCAGGATCCCGAGCATCAGGGCCAAGGACACCAAGTGCCGGGCAAAGGCCAAGGGGATACTGAGGCCACCGAAGATCAGGCACACCAAGCTCAAGGGCAGGTTCCGCTCTTCCTGCTTCATGAAGAGGCTTTCGTGAGCACCGCTTCGTGGATGGCCAGGACCTGCGGGATCACCAGTTGCCGATCATCGTTCACCACCACATGGTCGGCGATGCCGAGCAGGGTCTCTTCGCTGCTCTGGTTGCGCATGCGTGCCCGCACATCGGCCTCGGCAACGCCATCGCGTTGCATCACCCTTGCGATGCGGAGGGCCTCCGGGGCACTTACCACGATGATCCCATCCAACAGGGATCGCGAACCCGAGCGGTCCAGGATGGCCGCTTCGAAGATGCAGTAGGGTGTTTGTTGCCCTGCGCACCATGTGCTGTAGGCTTCGCGGACCGCCGGATGGATGATGGCGTTGAGGTCGGCCAGCGCCGCAGGGTCCTTGAACACGATCGCGGCCAAGGCCCTTCGGTCGATCTTGTCGTCCTTCATGATCGATGGTCCGAAGCGTGCGACCACTGCCTTGTGCACCTCCCCTTCCTGTTCCAGCAGCTTGCGTCCTTCGGCATCGGCCTCGAACACCGGAGTGCCCAGCACGCCGAACATGCGGGCCACGGTGCTTTTACCGCTGCCGATACCGCCGGTGAGGCCGAGTTTGAGCATGTGGCCAAGTTTTCATGTGTTCATACGGACATGCCGGACAAGCATGGTCCCCCGTCCGCAGGCCCACATGTGATCACCCTTTCGCGGTAACCTCGTTCAGTTGCTGGCTGTTGTCCATGGCGATGGCGCTCTTCTCGAAACGCAGCTTCACGTTGGAGTCCACTTCCAGCAGGATGGTGGTGTCGTTCACTTCCAGCACCTTGCCGTGCAGGCCACCGATGGTGACCACCTTGCTTCCCTTCTGCAGCGATTCGCGGAACTTCTTGGCGTCCTTGGCCTTCTTCTGTTGCGGGCGGATCATGAAGAAGTAGAAGACCACCATGAGGAGGCCCATCATGATCCAGAAGGAGATCGGGTTCTCTTGGCCTTGTGCTTGTAGAAGGATGTTAGCGGAGATCATGGTTCGTACGTTCTATGGTCGGGGCGCCACCACTTCAGCGCTCAAGGTGAGCACCGTGCTGGGTGGGCTGGTGTTTGCAACTACGGTAACGGTCTTGTCCTGTCGGCCACTGCGGCCTTCGCTGTCGAAGCTGACGGAGATGGTGCCTTTGGCTCCGGGCGGCACGGGTTCCTTGGGCCATTCCTTGCCCACGGTGCACCCGCAGGAACCGCGCACATCGGTGATCACGAGCGCACCACCACCGGTATTGGTGAAAGTATATTGGCGTTCCACCTTGGTCCCTTGCACCACTTGGCCAAGGTCCATGTGCGTGGCTTCGAAGCTGAGGCCGGGCAGGTCGTCCGGGTCGATCTCCTCGTAGCCCGACTTCGGGAAGTTCAGGTTCTCCGAGGATACCTCGCCGTCGCGTTCGCTGTGGTCGGTGATGAGGCAGGCTTGGAAGGTGAATGCAATGGCGAACAGTACCAGCAGGTGGAAAGAAATGCTTCCTGCTCTTGCAGTTGCGTTTGCCACCTGCCCTCGCCTATTCGCCCCTCGCCTGCTCATCAACTTTCCAAGAGCCCGCGGCCCACTTTGCGGATCCTACCGTCGCCTTTCATTTCGATGAAGAGCTTGTCGAGCACGCCGTTGATGAAGTTCTTGCTCTTCGGGGTGCTATAGGCCTTGGCGATCTCGATGTACTCGTTCATGGTCACTTTCACCGGGATCTGCTCGAACCAGCGCACCTCGGTCAGTGCCATCTTCATCAGGATCATGTCGGTGAGCGCGATACGGTCGCTTTCCCAGTTGCTGGACTTTTCCGCGATGGCATCCTCGTGCTCGTCGCCCAGTTCGATGCTTTTGCGGAAGAGCGTGGTGACGAATTCGTTATCCTCCTTCGAGTCGCGCACCAACTCGCTCAGGTTCATGTCGCCGGTATCCGTGGCGCGGGTCTGCTCCAAGGAACGTTTCACCAAGGCCGCAGCGAGGTCCAGGTCCTCCAGCCACGCGATGCTGCGTGCTTCGAACACCTCGTGAAGGTCCTCGTGGTTGGCGATGATCTCGGTGAAGATCTGGATCACGAAGCCTTGGTCCCGTTTGAAGCCGATCGGCTCCTCCGCCATGTACGCCGTGAACAGTTCGTGCTGCACCAACTCCTTGTACAGGCCGGTGAAGAGCTCGTGATGGCCCACCCAGCTCACGTGGTGCTTCTCGCACTCCAAGCGCAGGCGCTCGCTTTCGGCGATGGTCCTGATCAGCGGATTGTCCAGGAAGCGGCGGTTCGGCTTGAGGTCCTCGGCGGTGGGCAGGTGCTTCTTCTTGCGCTCTTCCACGCGCAATTCGGCCACATGGCGCAACTCCCCGAAGATCAGCAGCAGCGATAGGTAGAGGTCGTAGGTACGATCGATACCCGTAAGGACCTCCTTCTCGATGCGGGCCGCACTGGCGTCATCGCTTTGCCAGTATGCGTACAACCCTTGGAAGGCCTTGATCCGTAGATACCGTCGACTCAACATGCCTCAGAAACGAATGGCGGCCTGGCGCAGGCTTGTGATCCGGTGCTCGGCGGCCTGATTGGCGGCGAGGTAGGTGGGGATGCCGAGCTCGGCACTGGCCTTGAAGATGCGGAGGGCCGTGTCATGGATGGCCTCGGTCTGCAGCATGGCCGCTTTCCGATTGTAGCCTTTACGTTCCCAGGCGCAGTTGATGATGCCACCGGCATTGATCAGGAAGTCCGGTGCATACAGGATGCCCTTGTCCATGACGGCCTGGCCGTGGATGCTTTCATCAGCGAGCTGGTTGTTGGCGGCTCCGGCGATCACGCTGCACTTCAAGCGCTTCAAGGTATCGTCGTTCACCGTGGCACCGAGGGCACAAGGCGAGTAGATGTCCACGTCGAGGTCATACACCTCTTCAGGCGCCACTACGGTGATCGAGGGGAATTCGGCCTTTATGGCATCGAGCTTCTCGGGGTGGATGTCGGTGAGGAACACCTTGGCACCATCCTTCACCAAATGCCCCACCAAGGCATGGCCCACGTTGCCGGCACCTTGCACGGACACTTTACGACGGCTCAGGTCATCGGTACCGTAGGCCACACGCGCAGCCGCCTTCATGCCACAGTACACGCCGTAGGCCGTAACAGGGCTGGGGTCGCCACTACCGCCCATTTCCTCCGGAAGTCCGGCCACATTGTTGGTCTCCTTCCGGATGTTGACCATCTCGGTAACGCTCATGCCCACATCCTC
>JAGQVV010000025.1:0-284 GCA_020437805.1 Flavobacteriales bacterium | reverse complement strand
GTGCGCGAATCGCCGATGATCACGGCCTTGCCGCCGCCGAGGTCCAGTCCGGCCAAGGCGCTCTTGTAGGTCATGCCCCGGCTCAGGCGCAATACGTCACTGAGGGCTTCGGCCTCCGAGGTGTAGGGCCACATGCGGGTGCCACCGAGGGCGGGTCCGCAGGTGGTGTCGTGGATGGCGATGATGGCCTTTAGCCCTGTGGGGCGGTCGTAGCAGAACAGGATCTCTTCGTGATCGTGCTTCTCCATGCGACCGAGCACGAGATCGTCGCGGTCCGTGGGGAT
>JAGQVV010000236.1:1520-1885 GCA_020437805.1 Flavobacteriales bacterium | reverse complement strand
TAGTCCTTGCCGAAAGGGTTGGAGCGGTCCATGAAGCCTTTGCGGCTCTCCACGTTCATGGTGCTGCGGAACAGTAGCTCGTTGCTGCCGTGGGTAAGGATCTCCTTGAAACCGGCTTTGCTCGCCAAGGGGTTCTCCCGTACGGTCACGAAGGGGCGTATCAACTCGATCGTGGCCGGGTCGAAGCCATCCACCGTTTGCAATTCGTAGATGCTCAGGAACTTCCCGAAGCGCCGGAAATGCTGGATCAAGGCGCTCACCTGCACATCGGTGAGCAGGAGCAGTGCGTTCAGCTCCTCGAGGTCCGTATGGTTCAGGTCGATCGGGTTCTTGTAGTGGTCGGTAAGCACCTCGAACAGGTTCGT
>JAGQVV010000236.1:0-1458 GCA_020437805.1 Flavobacteriales bacterium | reverse complement strand
TCGCGCGGAATACCATCCACTTGCGCACGCACCACCGCGGTGCAGGCACAAGCGAACAGTACGAAGCCCCAACGGCTCATTTGAAGCGGTAGTTGATCCCCACGATCGGGCTGATGCCGAGTTCCGCACGCAGTACCACGGCCATGTCGATGTCCAATCGTTCCCACTTGAATCCCGCCCCGAAATGCCCCTGCGTGTCGCCCGTGCTGATGCCTGTTCGCAGGTACAACACCTCGTTCGGGTGGTACTCCACGCCGGCCCGGAATCGCTCCCTACGGTCGATGTCCTTCTCGGCTTCGACCGTCATTAGCAACTTGCTGCTGAACGTGTAACCCATGCCCGCGCGCAACAGCGTGGGCACCTGTTCATCATACGGGCCGCCCAGCGTGGCTTGGCCCGGGTTGTACACATGCGCACCGATCCAAAGTTCGTCCGTGAGCGCTGCCTGGAGGCCCACCTCGGCCACCAAGGCACCGGCGCTGCCGTAGTTCTCGCCCAGGCGCAGGCTCAAGTAGTCGAATTGCACCGAAGCGCGCAGCTTGTCACCGAATCGCATGGCGTAGGCTGCACTGATGGTGCTTTCATTGTAGAGTGAGTACCCGAAACGGTCCGCAGCGATACCGATGCTGCCCTTGCCCAGTGGGATCGCCACCGCCAGCCCTTGTTGTGCCAGGTCATTGCTCAGGAAGTGGCTCTGGTAATACAGCCCACCGGTAGGGCGCTCGAGACCTGCAAGTCCAGCCGGGTTCATCCGCACGCTCCACACATCGGCCAGCGTGAGCCCGCTGTAGCCCATCCCCGCGAAGCGAGCACCGGTCGGCAGTAGTTCGCCACTGGGGTAGGCGGATAAGCCCATCAACACGCAGAGGGCGGCGAGGTGGTTACGCATCGGACCGAAAGTAGTGGTTCCTTGCTATGCTCGATCGCACGCAGCACGGGCACCTGAACCTTACGTTTCGGAGCAGACCGCCTGAACGGATAACCTGCCGGTATTAACAAAGGACCCCGGCGCGCGGCCGGGGTCCTTGCTGGCGCGGGGATACCCGCACTGCAGTTCACATCCGTGGAGGGGTCAAATGTTGTTCGCCATGTTGTACTTCTCCATCCATACCCGGACCTCCTCCGCCTCGTTCAACGAACTCTCCCGCACATCCGCCCAAGTGACATCATCCGATGCATCCACTTTTGCGATCAAACGATCCATGCGTTCCAGGCCTTGGGCCAATTCGGCCGCGCGGGTCTGATCGGCTTTCTTGGCTTCATCCGTGCCACCTTGCTTCAACCGACCGCGTACCGCTTCCAACTCGGCCTTCAGTGTGGCCCGCAATCCGTTCAGGGCCGTGGTGGTGCCGGTGCGTTCCTCGGCCGGTGTGGCATAGGTGATCAAAAGGAAGGTGCGAGGTTCCATGGTCTCGGCCGTACCATCGGTGGGATCCATGCCATCGGTCATGGCCGCAT
>JAGQVV010000235.1 GCA_020437805.1 Flavobacteriales bacterium | reverse complement strand
GGCTACATCACCACCAACGAAGGGGTCAAATATTGGGTGCACAACGACACGCATGACACGCATGACCCGGCCAACGCACCGGGCTTCCATCTGGTCAAGGCCATGGAGGGCCATTACCTCGTCCCCGAGGAAGGGGCGCCGCACTTGGACCATGCCGCTTCCCTGAAGCTATGGGAGGACCGCGCCAGTTACGTGGATGGTGCGAACATGACGCACAACGAGTACGGGCCACCCCAGTATGCCAACTTCTTCTTCTTCATCACCGGCTTCCACGGCTTCCACGTCTTCAGTGGGGTCATCATCAACCTGATCGTACTGATCATGGTGATCAAAGGTGTGCTGCACCGCCGTGGCCATTACGAAATGGTGGAGAAGGCCGGACTTTACTGGCACTTCGTTGACCTTGTTTGGGTGTTCGTCTTCACCTTCTTCTATCTCCTCTGACCCCATGAAGCGCGACGACATCATCGAATACAGCCTGGACGCCCACCACAGCGAAGAGGAAGGGCGGAAGATCCGGAAGAAGATCTGGATGGTGACCTTGTTCCTGGCCGTGGTCACCACCATCGAAGTGACCTTGGGTGCCTATTGGAAGGATTGGTTCGACGAGAGCGCTTGGAACACCATCAAGCTTACCTATGTGGTACTTACCCTGGTCAAGGCGGCCTACATCGTCATGACGTTCATGCACTTGGGCGATGAGCGCCGGAACATCCGCCTGATCATCCTTGCCCCATACGTGTTCTTCATCCTGTACCTGCTGTATATCGGCCTGGTGGAGTCGAACTACGTGCACAAGGTGTGGGAGACCCTGCTGTGAGCGATCCGCACGTACCGGTAAGCAAGCGGACCAAGTTCTTGGTCCTTGGCGGTTTCGCGGTGTTCATCCTCTCGCTCTTCGTTTTCTTCTCGCCCATGCTGGGCCTGGTGGAGCACAAATTCACCTTCCTGCCCTACTACGGACAGAAAGAGCCCGTGCTGGTGGAACGCGACGGCAAGATGGTGGTGGACACGATCTACGCGAAGATCCCACCCTTCAGCTTCACGGATCGCTACGGAAGGCCGTTCACCGAGAAGAACGTGGAAGGCAAGATCATTGTCGCTGATTTCTTCTTCACGCGCTGCACCACCATCTGTCCGAAAATGAGCATCCAGATGCAGCAACTGCAGTTGAAGCTCGACGATGAGGCCTTCAAGGACGTGGTGTTCCTGAGCCATACCGTGGATCCCGAGAACGACACCCCGGAAGTGCTGGACAACTACGCGCGCCGGCTCGAGGCCGACACCACGCGCTGGAAATTCCTCACCGGTCATGCACCGGACATCTATCGTATGGGCAACACGGGCTATCTCCTGAGCGCCTTGGAGGACAGCACCGCTGCCGAGGATTTCGTTCATGACAGCCGATTCGTGCTCGTGGACAAGGACCGGCACATCCGCGGTTATTACGAGGGTACCACCGCAGCAGGCATGAACGCCTTGGCCGCCGACCTGAAGATGCTCATGAAGGAAGAGCGCATCAAGGCCCGGGACGCCCGGAAGAATTAGTCGCATGTCCGTTCGCGAACCTTATCCACCGGTCCAGCTTCGCACACCGGTAGCGCTCGCCAAGCGGATCATCTGGATCTTCTCGGGCATCGTCTTCGTCGCTGTGGTGGTGTTGAACCGTGTGCAGGTACCCACCTCGGGTACGTGGGATGTGCATGTCTTCGCCAAGGTCAACGCGGTCCTCAACAGTTTGGTGAGCGTGCTGCTGTTGCTGGGCCTGTTCACCGCGAAGGCCGGCAAATGGAGCGTCCACAAGAAGGTGATGCTGGCCGCCATGTCCGGTTCGGTGCTCTTTCTGGTATCGTACATCCTGCACCACCTCTTTGCGGGCGAAACACGCTTCGGAGGAGAAGGAGCGATCAAGGTGGTGTACTACGTGGTCCTCGCTACGCACATCGTCCTGGCGGCCACCTCCTTGCCCTTCATCCTGCTCACGGCCTTTCGTGCATTGAGCGGCCGCTATCCGGAGCATCGCGCCATGGCCCGTCGCGTGTGGCCGGTGTGGTTCTATGTAAGCGTATCAGGTGTACTGGTCTACTTCCTGATCAGTCCCTATTACTGAATCTTTCCGCGTTCGTCGATCATTGAGCGTGGTCCGACGAAAGGGATCCGTCTTTCATGCCCTGTGTGCATCAATCCGATCCGCTGCGGCTACATTTGATCTTCATGCGCTCCAAGGGAATTGTTCTGCTCTTCACGCTCGTGCTCCTTTTGGCGCCGGACGCGCTGTGGGCCCAGGGCTGTGCCATGTGCAAGGCCGTGGTGGAAAGCGGTGAAGGCTCAGGGCACATCTTCGGTGGCGAGCAAAGCATCGGTCGGGGCCTCAACATGGGCATCCTCTATCTGATGGCCGTGCCCTACCTGCTGCTCTTCCTGCTCTTCCGCAAGAAGATCGTGGGCTTCGTGAAGGAGTTCGCTGGGGCGCAGGGGTGAACATTCGTTTCGATCCATGGCGACAAGGCTTGTCGATATCGCCATCAATGCATACGGCAAGTCGCACCAAACGGCGGTCACGTTGCTCTCTTTGCTGAGGCATTCCGGTCAGCACATCCGCACCATCCGCATCACCTTAGAGCGTCGGCAACCATTCGATGCGGACTTCGTGGACCTCCTTGCGCACCTCGGTGATCGGGCAACCATTCACCGCCCAAGGTTCTGGTTCGGAACACGCCCAACGCGGACAACGTGGTTGTTGCAATGGCGTCCGTACAGACATTCACTACGTTACCAATACGCCTGGGAAACTTCCGATCGTCCGTTCCTGTTCGTCACCCACAACGACGTGAAGTATACTGGTGACATCATAGGTGCGATGTTGGACAGGATCCCGGGCCATGTCGCGATAGGTCCCGTTGGGCAGTGTTGGAATTGCCCAGCGGCTCTAGCCCAACATTGCGGACCAGACAGTTACTCGACCTACCGACCGAACTACACGGAATGGAAGGCGTTGGCCGCAAAACACCCAGGTCCACGAGCCGCACACTACCACCGCGTGGTGGACCCGAACAAGCCTTGGCCCTTGCCCGAATGCCGCGTGAATGAATGGAGCATGTTGGTGGACATGCGTATCGCACGGCCCTTGACCATGCCCTTCGGCGATGCCGTGCCACTGGGCGCGCTCTATGGACTTGATGTTGGTACACAATGGTTCCACGATGTGCTGAACAATGGTGAACGGATCGCGCATTTCGACATCGCGCCGTATGCCGCACATGCCTGGGCAAGTGTTACTGGCGGCGGCCATGCCGCGCTAGTGAACAAGGATGTGTACGATGCCGAAGAAGAACGTGCCTGGGCATACCTCACCACGGAGTTCCCGGAATACGTCGCTCGAAAGGCTGATTGAACAGAAAAGGTCGCGAGGACTATGTACGTGAACTCCCGGTCGGATCCGCCAGGTTCGACCACGCTCTTGGGTACAAGGCATAGCGCTCCCTATCTTCGCACCGCGTTCTTTCCATGTGCTTATCCAGAAAGGCAGAGGGACTGGCCCTGTGAAGCCTTGGCAACCGTCCGGTGGGCAACCATCGGGTAGGTGCTAAATCCAGCCCGCCACATGGCGGGAGAGATGAGCCGCGATCAGGAAGCAAGTCCCGCAAGGGAATATTGATGCCTCATCCGGTTCATCGGATGGGGCTTTCCTTTTTGGGTGTGGTGAATGGCGAATGGTCGATGGTGAATGGGGAGCCCCCATCGCTGGAGCGCTCAGTCCCATTCAACATTCACCAACTCCCATTCACCTGCATTTGGAACGAGCGACCGGAAAGCACGCCTATTTGTGACCTGATGACAGACCTCGAACGCATCGCCGCCCAACGCATCCTCGTCCTCGACGGCGCCATGGGCACCATGATCCAGCGCCTCGGCCTCACCGAGGAGGACTTCCATCCCAAGGGAATGGAGGACCACAAGATCCTGCTCAAGGGCAACAACGAACTGCTCTCGCTCTCGCGCCCCGAAGCGATCAAGCGCATCCACGAGCAATACCTCGAGGCCGGTGCCGACATCGTGGAGACGAACACCT
>JAGQVV010000234.1:2578-6730 GCA_020437805.1 Flavobacteriales bacterium | reverse complement strand
ATGCAGCCTTCGGTATCCTTCAGGTAGTTGCCCGCATGGATCCGTATGCCACCACGACCAGGTACATTCATAACCTCCCACATCTTCTTTCCGAAGCGTTTGGATAGGGTGAATCGGAGTTCATACAATCCTTCAGGAATGCACGAAGTACCCTTGTCGTTGTTCTTCCACGGTAGTTCGATGCTGCGGATCATCATGTGCCGCATCACCCCCGGATAAGGCTCCCACAGGAACGAACCAAGTGTCGGCTGTCCCTTCGCCTGAGCGCGTCTGTACAGGACGATCTTAGGGTGTGCCTTCATCCTTCACGGTGATCAACGAGCCGATCCGGGCGCGGACCCATGAGAGTATGGAATGGCCCGATAGCTTGTCGTACTTACCTACCGCCTCAAGGAACAGGACCGCACTCATGTACGCGGCCATGCCATAGGCAAGGAAGTTGCCCGGAATGAAGACCTCCATGAACTGAGCAGCCAGCAGGATCACCGATGTGAATACCACCTTTTGACCTGGCCCCCAAAGGAGGTGCGACCAACTGAACGCCTTGCCCTCCTTCTTGGACAAGCGAACGCCAAGGAAGGTGTCCACGATGACGATCATCACATAAGCCCCGACAAAGGGGTTCACCGCTGCCCATGCGGATACCATGGCCCCCAGCGCACCAATGATGGCTTGTAGGAACATATCGACCGGATCACCGGCGAAAACCTTTGTGATGAAGTTCTTCAAGCGTTCTGAATTGATCATGTTCAACTGAATGTTGGGGTTGGTTCCGATCCGCCAGTGGCGAACCAAACGGGTATGCTAGTCGGGTCGGGCGTTTCTGGATCTATCTCCCCGCCCGTGCCTGCGTACTGCTCCACACCACCTTCGTAAACCTGTGCTTCACCGGCATTGAGTTGGTAGAGCACGTAATCTTCTGCGGGGTTGCCGCCGACCTTGGCCCAATACCACGTCAGGTTGCCCCCCGGCGATGCGGTCCCGTAGAAGTAGTAATCGCCACTGACTGACCCGCTCGACATGGTGAATTCAACCGCAGGGGCCGCATTCGTAACACGTTGTGCATAGGTCCCATCTTCGAGCTTTTGCAACGAAAGCAGAAAGAGGTCCCTTGCGGACAACCCCTTTTCCTCCGGTCCAAGCTCTCGGTACTCCATTACGGTATGACAATGACCCGATCGGCGAACATGCGATCACCGAGCTTTTCAAGTGACTTGCGGTACAGCGCATCACTACCCAGCTTGGCGTCGTCGCACTCAAGCGTTTCCTCTGCCTCCACGGGCACTATGCGCTTGACAATAGCGCCATCGCTTGAGCGGACAACGTAGGTCATCCGCTCAAGCTGTTCGCGTGTGTAGTTCTTGTCGTCGCAGTCGAGGCTTGCCATGGCTTACGCTTTAGCTGCCCGATCCAAGGTCCTCAGCCAGTGCGAAGGCCAAGCGGACCACCGGACCACCATCGACACCCTTTCCGATCAAGGACAGGGCCATGGTCTGTTCATCGTAGGTGCGGATCGGCAAGGCGCACATCCCCGGACCCTCTCCGAGCATACCCATCGAGACGCGCAAGGCGATCTCCGGTGACGCATCGGAGTAGATACCGGCCAACTCCTTTGCGAGTTGATCCAAGCTGCTGAACTTGTTCGCGCTGGTGAAGTACGGCTCACCACTGTCCTCCACGACCACCAACTTGAGGGCGCGGTACGGTACCTGTTCGCCCGCTTCTTCGCCGGGTGTACGCGGAATGAAGGCCGCTGCGAGGATGGTGCGGTACAGGTCCTTGTACGTCCATCCCTTTTGTGTAGTGTTCATGTGGGTACGTGTTGAAGGTGGATGAAGTGACCTCGGACCTTAGGATCCGCTACCGGCTCCAGGCTCAGGGGTGGCCGGAACAGGGCTGTCGATCATGTCCTCGGGCTTCATGTCCTTCCACGTTGCCGTCACCTCCCATACGTGTGCGCCGGAGCGTTCACGCGGGATCACCTGACCGGGCTTGATGCTGGCTTGGATCGGGATGTGGACCGCCGTTCCGCTGCCGAGCAAGGTCGGCTGCGAGGTCTCGTACCAGATCCCAACGGTGGCACCGAAGGCCGCCCATTGGCGCATGAGCATGTTGATCTTGTCGGAGGTCTCCAACACGGTGAAATTCAACGTGTGGCTACGGTCCAACACGCGGGTCTGACCCAGCGGAAGCTCCTGCTCCTCATCTTCGGGCAGGGGTTTCTCACCGATGCAGTGCAAGGTGATGATCGCGCCGGTCGCCGTTCCGGTCTGGTCCATACGTGCGGACCACGCGGCCGGGTTGTTCACCACCCCAACGGTATCGGGATCAGCGTTGTAGGGTCCGAAGTTCTCGTTCCCGTCGAGCAGGGTGGCGAAAACACGTTGCACCTGTGCGGCCCGTACCTTGGGCTTACAGAGCGAAGGATCAACTTCGCCGATGACGTTTCCGCAGTTCTCCGGTTCGGTAATAGGGCCTGGCATGGTCGTGGGTTTTTGTGTGGTACAAAGCACCCCTGACCCGTAGGCCGATCCAAGGAAATGGCCCTCCTTGCTTTTTCGGAAAGTTTGTCTATTGGACTTAGTTCGTGACCAGCGTATTGCCGTTGGCGATGTATGCGTTGCGGGCTGCGAGGCTTGCGGCGGTCGGCGCGGCAACGCCTGCTCCTGCGATGTTCGAGGCCTTCCCCGTTACTGTCGGGTCGAGCTTGTTGCAGATCGCGTCCACATAGGCCGCCCCCAATGCTGCCGCGAAAATGGTCACGCGCTCAAACTGGATCCCCGCGTTGAGGCTGATGTTGCTCAGGTTCGGGTTGTTGATCGTCAGGCGTACCAGGTCCGGGTTCGACGCAAGGGATAGAACGGGGCCAACAGAATTGATGCTGAGCGTATCGAGGTTGACCAATGCGCTGAGGTCAATGGTGCTCAGTGCGTCGGAGCCAAGCGCAAGGTTCTCTAATGCTGTCAGGGCGCTCAGGTCAACCGTGCTTCCATTGAAAATGAGGCTCAAAACCTTCAATGCGGTCAAGCCGGACAGGTCGGGAGCGTCGCCCGGATAATTCAATGCAAGGTTGACGAGCAATGTGTTGGCCGAAAGGTCCGGAGGCGTGGTGGCCTGGCACTCAAGAACCAAGCTCGTAAGCGCCGTGTTGTTGGTGAGGTTCAGCGAGGTGAAAACTCCGTACAATTCCAGCGCGGTAAGCGAGGTCATGCGCGAAACGTTCACCACCAAACCAACATCGGTCGCTATCAGCGTGTCCATTACCCCGGTCAGTACACCAGCGGAGTCCGAAGGCCACATACAGAAGGTCCCAGGCTCCAATACACTGAACGAATCGGCGGTCACGACAACGCCCGTTCCCGAATTTCGCAACGTGTGATAGGTTTCCGGCGTTCCGGTCGTGCTCAGGATCGCGCTCGTTGAAGTGAACGAGATATTAGCCTCCTGCGATCCGTCGCAAGCGAAGGCTTCCGCCTGTGGGTAAGACTCAGCAACGGTGCAGCCTTCGGCAACCAACAAAAGGCGAACGGACAGCACATCGTCAGGCATGGTCACATCCACCCCGGCGCTCACCTCATCCGCCGTGAACACTTCGCCCACACTTGACCACGATGAACCGTCAAGGCTGTACTGTATTTGTGCCCCGAAGCCGGGCATGATGTCGCCCGAAATACTGAAGGTGTTGGTTCCCCATCCTTCGATGTCCAGAAGCGCAACGGCGGGCCTCCATTCGGTGCCCTCCCAATACGCACTTATCCACTGATCGGCCTGTGTCGTGCTCGCTACGCCGCTCAAGCATTGGCGAACATCATCGTAATCGGTCCCGTTCCATGTGCCATAGGACTTGTCGGGCAACAGGTAGACGTTGCCCTCGATGAGCGGGTGTGTTCCAGGGTTGCCGTAGGCTTCGGCGCATGGCTGTACACATTCAGGTTCACCGCAACATGCCCCACGCCATTCCTCGTTGATGATGAATTGAGCGGTGATCAGTTGCTTGCATCCACGCGCCGTTGGTGTAGCTGTGATCTCTCCGACCTTCACGCCTTCATAAGCATCCGAATTGGCGGGTTGAACGGTGACAAAGGCGTGGTGCTTCATGGCATGGAAGCAGGCCAACAGGTGATCGGGGAATACGTCCGTGAACCCGCGCCG
>JAGQVV010000234.1:0-2508 GCA_020437805.1 Flavobacteriales bacterium | reverse complement strand
CCAAGGCGCGTGTCCGCCCAGAACCGGAACTCGAAAGGGGTTGGTGCGTTGGCCCATGGCATCGAAGTACGCTTGCAGGTGTCCCGCCATGAAAGCAGGGTCATCCGGTCGGTGCAATCGCTCAGGTGGAACCAACTCGAATAGTAGCTATGGGTCCCATCGGTCAGGATGAAACAGTACGGCCCTTGCTTCAGGGTGTACGCGATCTCAAAAGGCAGATGGAACAAGTAGTCCTTCGTTCCAATGGTGAGCACTTGGATGATCGCGCCGGAAAGACCGTAGTTCGTATTGGTATCCCTCCCGAAGATGTAGAGGTTGAAGTCCGAAGCCGCGTCGGTGTCCCGCTCTATGACGAAGTTCTCGGTGAACTCCATCGCGAAGATCGGACCGTCGATGGACTGCCCCGGACAGGTCTCGCGATCCCGTTGGGCCTTGCTGTCATAGAACTGGATCGGCTGGGGAATGTTCCTGTGGATCATCGCGGGTTGCGTATCTTAGTGGTATGAAAAGACTGCTTTTGTTGACCGCTGTGGTCAGTACCATTGGTGCTTTCGGCCAGGATGTTCTTCCTGCCTCTCCCGACGAGGTGATCGATCTTCGGTTGGACCGGGCTGGCGAACAAATGGGCAAGGCCGCATGGAGCCGGGAGACCTCTATTTATTGGGCCTTGGGCGGCGGGTTGTTCGCCATGCTTGCGGCCGACCAAAGCGCGAAGGCATACGATCACGGGTTGGCCGTTGGCCTTGGCGCGATCACCATTGGCGGTTTCGCCTTCCTTCAGATCAAAGGGGCGAAACATGATAGGCGGGCTGCTCAGTTGCTTCGTCATACCGAGTAGCGTAAAGACATCCGAAGGTTCCCGCTCGTGTCGAAGGTGGCCTTTTCCACTGTGCCGTCAACCCCGAAGTGTTGATCCCCAAGCGTGGACCGAACAAGTTGGTCCGCGCTGAATTGCAGCACTCCGCATCCGTGACATTTGACCGTTATCTCTTCCTGCTCCTTGGTTGGCCGGAAGCCGTCGAAGGTCACATCCTGTCCGTTCATGTTGCCCGTTGGCAAGTAGCGGTTCCACGTCCAAAAGTCCCGCTGAAGGTTGGCCCATGACAACGGGGCGTTGGCGATGAAGTCCCCTGTGATCGCGCCTTGGTCGATGATCGCATCGTACTCGGACCCGTTGTAGGTACAGGCGATCAAGACAAAGCCCTTTCGGGATACGGATGTCGGGTCGGAGAGTATCATGTTCACATCGGTGGTCACTGCCTTTGCCGTGTACTCTATCTCGCCACTTTCCCCGATGGCCGTAACACACGGGCCGGAATACACGATCCCCTTCCCGATGAAGTCCGATCCTTGCGCTTCCTCGAATGTTGCCCGCTCCACGTTCGGGACCTCATCATTCAAGGCGTCATAGATGAGGCTTTCGACCACCTCGTTCGTTGTGGTCAGGTCAAGGCCAAGCTGTGAGTTCCAGTAGACGTAGTGCTCGATCCGCAAATACCCCTCGTCGTCGATGTCCCAAAGGACCTGATAAAGCAGGCCAAGGAGGACCATCATTTCCTTGAAGGTCATTTCGCCCCGGATGGCCGGTTGTGCCGCGTCGGGGTCTATCACGTCCGTCTTTTGGAACAGGACCAAGCCCTCGGTCTGCGTAGCCTGCCCGGTCACATAGTTCAACCCGGCAACGTATCCAGGCGCATCTCCCACCGGATTGATCCCGAAGAAGTCCGACCGGATGCCTGCAATTCCACAACCCATCCGATCAACGAGAAGCTCAAGGCAGCTTTCAAGGGTTCGTCCGCGTGTCAGGTCCTGCGTTTCGGCGCTTTGTACGCACACGTAGTAAGGCAGTGGGTGCGTTGTTTCGGGGTCGAATGGGTCTTCGACCCCTCCCATCCCCATGAACACCCAACTGCAAGTATCGTCAGGAGGAATGTTCACGCCATCCACCACCGTTCCCGGAGTTGGTTCATCGAAAGGCCACGAGATCACGGGTTGCCTTGCATACACCGCCGTCCCGTCCGTTGAACAGTTGTCGGTGATCAACTCCCACCCCGATCCTATCGGCGGCACCGGCGTATCATCAACGCATTCGGTGGAGGTGTACTCCCTCCAATAGAAATTCACTTGCGAAGGCCCTGGTGCCGCCTGAGATGTTGTTGCATTGTCCCACCCGTTCACAAGTGGACCAAGAACAGACCCCGGCACCCCGTAGAACTCTTCACAAGCGTCGATCGGTGTTGGCGTGGTCCCTATGGTCGTACAGGTGCCGAACTCAAGGGATGGGATCGTGGCCACCCGCACGGTAACCACCCCCGCGTTCATCAAATTGGTCTTGATGTCCTGCCGTTCCAGTATGCAGGTGAATCGGTCGTCGGCCTGTGGCTTGATCGTGAACAGGCATTTGCGAAGGTCCCACCGCCCACCACCAGCGGCGAAGCGTCCGGTCCAAAGCACTTCCCAAACCCCGGAGCACTTGAGCTCAAAGCGGATCGGTATCGGCTCACATTC
>JAGQVV010000233.1 GCA_020437805.1 Flavobacteriales bacterium | reverse complement strand
AAATTGGCGCAGCACATGGGCACCCCTGTGGTGCCGGTGTGGTTCGATGGGGCCAATAGCGTGGTGTTCCAGATGCTCGGGATGATACACCCCAATCTGCGCACGTTGGCACTCCCGAACGAAATGATGCGGATGCGCGGTCGTTCGGTCCGCATGCGCATCGGGAAACCCATACCTGCCAAGGATATAGCAGCCTTCACATCCGTGGATCAACTGTCCCGGTTCCTGCGCGCCAAGACCTATGCGTTGGGAAGCGGGTTACAGGTCAAACGAGAGTTCTTCAGTCCATTGCGCTTCCCCCAGCGGCCGAAGGATGTGGTGGACCGGGTAGACCCTTTGGTCATGGCCAAGGAGGTGGAAGGCCTCGCTGACCTGAAGCTGAACTCCCAGTCGGAGTTCGACTTGTTCCTGGCCCCCAGTTCGCGCATCCCGAACATACTCCGGGAGATCGGTCGGCTTCGTGAACTGACCTTCCGCGCCGTGGGAGAAGGGACCAACAAAGCGATCGACCTGGACGAGTTCGATCTCTATTACGATCATCTTTTCCTCTGGGATCGTGAGGGCCAACGGGTCGCCGGGGCTTACAGGGTGGGCAATGGCAAGCGCATCATGTCGCGTTACGGAAAGCGAGGGTTCTACACATCCACCTTGTTCCGCATGGACAGGCCAATGGAAAAGGTGCTGCGAAAGAGCTTTGAGCTTGGCCGTTCCTTCGTCGCATTGGAATACCAACGTCAGCGCCTCCCTTTGTACATGTTATGGCGGGGTCTTCTGCTCCACGTCATTGCCAACCCGGAACATCAATACCTGATCGGACCGGTAAGCATCAGCGGATCATACAGCCGGTTTTCGCGCACCTTGATCATGGAATTCGTTCAGCAGAACCACTATGATCTTGAAATGGCGGCGTGGCTGCGGCCCAGGAACAGGTTCAAGGTGAAGCCGGACAAAGGTGATAGTGAGGCCTTGGTGCAGGCCAGTATGGCCGACCTGAAGAAGATGGACCGGCTGATCGCGGAGGTGGACCCCAATGAATCCTCGATGCCGGTGCTACTGAAGAAGTACCTTTTGCTGAACGCTCGTATCATAGGGTTCAACCGTGACCCGCGTTTCAATGATGCGTTGGACGGAATGGTGGTCCTGGACCTTTCGAAGGTGCCCGAGCGCACGTTGGAGGACCTACGAAAAGGGATGTCCGGGGAGTGATCGGATCTCGCTTGAATGGCCCTAGGGTCCGTACTCAGCGAATGGGACCAGGACCGAACATGGCCTCTTCGACCATTGTCTCCATCAAAGCTGACCAAGAACAGGGCTTGCCGGCCACTTTCGCATTATTATCGTTGAAGTTCTGCAAGGTGGGTCCTTGGATGGTGTAAATTCTTCAGTGGTCATGAGCAGGATGTTCGCCTCCAAGGTGAAGCGCTTGGCTTCCGTTGCGGCTCGTTTCGATGAGCAGGGAAATGAGGTCAAGTTGCGCACGCTCAAGGAGCTGTCAGGCCTTGAATTGAAGGCGTCACGAGCCCTGGTCGGGTATGTGGAGGTGCTTCTTATCGTAATGGCGATGCCTCCGGATCGAAAGGTGAGGAATATTGCGAGGAGTGAGTTGGTCCGGATCGCCAGAGTGCTCTCCATAGCCGGCCAAGAGGATCGTGAGAAGCTCATCAACACGGGGCTGCCGTATACCTGGTCCGTATCGAGGTTCTCCCATGACATGACCGCATGGTTGTGCGGCGAACGATCCTGGCAATTGCGGGTCGATCGCTTCGAGGACGCCAAGTACGACCTGAATGAGGTTCTGGCCGCTACACTACCCAGCATGGAGCGGAGCGAAACGACCTCGGGCCTTGGGAACTTGGACCTGCTCCGTGCCTTGGCGTTGGACGATAAGGATGAAGTGCGTTTTCTGGTCAGGGAACTGAAGGAACTTGAGGACCGACCCCGGGTCAAGGACCTGCTTTTCGACGGCTTGGGCCTGTACATACGTATGCGGTCGCGGTCCAGGGCCGATTCACGCGCCTTCAATGCCATCCGGGTCCCGCGTCCCTTCCTTCATGATCGCATCCTCAAGGAATTCGATGCACCCGAATTGATGGACATGCCACTCCCGGATCCGACCCGGCTCACGCAGCGGCGTAAGGCGGAGATCATCCGAGTGGTGAAGCTCGCGATGGTATTGACGGACCGTGAAACGGATCCGGTGACGTACATGGATGAACGAACCATTCGTTATTACGAGTTGGAGCGGGGTGTTTCGGTCGTGATCCATGGCATGCGTCCGTCACGGCAGCTTCCGATGGAATCGTACATCGGGTATACCCTGTTCAAGAACGGATACCCAGCAGCCTACGGTGGCGCATGGGTCTTCGGAGCACGTGCCGATTTCGGCATCAACATCTTCGAGACGTTCAGGGGCGGGGAGTCAGGCTATCTGATGTGTCAGCTACTTCGCGTCTATGCGCAGGTGTTCAAGGTCACACGTTTCGAGATCGAACCCTATCAGTTCGGTCTGGACAATCCGGATGGGATCACCACGGGAGCTTTCTGGTTCTACCACAAGTTCGGCTTCCTACCGACCGATCCGGCTCTCTTGGAACTCTCCGAGTTGGAGGTTGAACGACGCTTGAAACGACCGGGATATCGCACAAGCGCCGCTGTGCTCAAGCGATTCACGGGAGGCAATATGGCCCTTGCGCTCGAAGAGGGAAGACCCACCGGGGTCTATGATATCACGGACCAGGTGAAGCGCATGATACGTACGCGCTACAAGGGTGACAGGGGCCGTGCAGTGACGGAAAGCGTGCGGAACTTCTTGGCCCGAAGCGGGTCCGGACCATTGGTTGACGGTGCTACGGCCCAAGTCCTGGAGGAGGTCGCCCTGTGGGCCGAGGCCATGCGTGTAACGAGCCCTGAGAAGCTTGCCCTGATGATGGACATGATCGAGGTCAAGCCCGTCGATCCGTACCGGTACCAGGAGTTGCTTCTTCAGTTCTTCAAAGGAGAGGCATGAAGATCAACGCTTGATCCTGGTTTCGACCCCCTGACGGTCCACGCCGATCCGAAAGGTCTGGTAAAGGCGCACGTCGTTGGGGCCACCTCCATGGTGGTTCGTGGCGGAGTGCAACACCCCTGAGGGGTATGCCACGATCCGATTCGCGCGATATCCGACCCTATCGATCTCCACCCACTTGCTTCGATCCTGGCTGTCCGCTTCGAATTCCTCGCGCAGGTCGGACAATCTCATCTTCAGCTTTCTGGCAGCAGCGGCCGATGGCGGGTCACACAAGCCGGTACGCTTGTGCATCCAATGCGAGGTGCCACAGTCGAAGGGTAGGCCGGGAGTGAGGTACACCACGGCAGTTATATCGGTATACGGTAGGTCCGAGTGCACACCGGGAATTTCCTTCTTGCGACCCCTCGCGAAGGCTTGATAGAACACACCATTCTCGTCGCTCGGGTCCGTGTCCCAACGCGAGATCCGAATACCCAAGGAGCGCTCCAGTTTCGCACGTATCCCCGGTTCATGGTATACCGTGGTACTGCGGAACCCGGTGTAACCTTCGGGTTCGAAGTACGTGGCCTCTTGGGCGGCTCTGTAGACCTTATCCGGGTCATCGTAGAAACCGTCCTTGACGATTAGGAATCGTTGATAGGGTATGGCTGCCATGGATCTTGTGCTTGTAGTGGATCGGCCGTTGGTCAAAGTAGTGGTTGCTGGCCATTCGATCATTGACCAATGCCATGGTCCGGCGGGGACGCA
>JAGQVV010000232.1 GCA_020437805.1 Flavobacteriales bacterium | reverse complement strand
TCGTTGCTGAACCAAGCCTTGAAACCGTGGTCCTCCCGAATGAGCAGACCCGTGCCAGCCTCCACGCTCAAGGTCCGCTCCGCGCTGTGTTCGCAGGAGCCATCACTCACGGTGAGGCTGACGGTGTAGGTGCCGGGTATGGCATAGGCATGTTCCGGGTCGATCCCTGAACCCGTTGTGCCATCACCGAAATCCCAGAAATGGTCCAACTCCGGGTCGCTGTCACTGAAGAAGGCCACCGCTTCACCCACCATGACCACATCGGTATCCGGTTCGAAGGCCGCTGTCGGACCGATACCATCCTCGATGACGTGGTCATCGCTCGCCCACACACAACCGTTGGCATCTGTGATCACGACACTGTATACGCCTGGATCATCACTTAAATAAGAACCATCATACCCATTGTTCCATAGATAGTTATACGGCATGGAACCACCCTCTGTGCCGAGTGTGATCATGCCGTCAGCCGAACCCGGACAGCTGGCCGCTGTGACCGTGACAACAACCTCCAAGGGAGCCGGTTCCTCCAACTCAAATTCGAGCTTCAAGGCACCACAAGCGGAAATACCAAGTGCTTGGAAAGTGTACCGCCCAGCAGCCAGGCCGCTCAGGGCAGTGGTCCCGGCAGGCATTCCATCGGCCTGTGCCAAGAGTTGACCTCCTTCACCGAACCAACGCACGTCCGCCGGGCCTTCAGGGAGCTCCACTTGCGCGGATCCATTCGCATCGCCGGCACAGAGCGGTGAACTTGGTGTGAAAAGCAGGGGCTCGGAAGCGTGCAACAGAAAACGTGGTGTGTTGGGGTCAGCGGCCGCCAAAGCGGCGAATTCCGACGAAGCGCCTTCGAAAAGTGTGGTGATGCTCCCGGTCGCGGGGTCTTCCAAGGTGAAACAACTATACCCCAGGTCCGCGAGTCCCGTGGCCGCGATGGTATAGGTTCCACTGTTGGCCACTTTCAGCATGACCGGGATCGTGATGGCCGTGGTGAACGGTCCATAGGCGTTGATGGCGAGGAGGACGCTACCATCGCCAAGGGTCGCGATGCGCGGTGCCGTGGGATGGCTGAAGGAGAACTTGGGTACATCCTCGCCGTCCGTGGCCGGGCTTCCACTGGTGAAAACAACGAGTGCTTCATCACTTTGGGTACCCGCCTCATTGGCCACCCGCAAGCGCACGAAGCCTGGCCCGTCCAAAGGCTGCCCGTCCGGACCCTGGAAGATGCTGGCGAAGCTTGCGGTCCGTAGTTCTTGTGCGGTCCCCGCAGTGCTGCTGACGATGATGAGGACCAGTGCGAATGTGTAGGGTCGTGTTGTGCTCATGGTCGAGTTCTTGGTGGCTTGAGGGAAACCCTCTCACCCTGATGCTACGGGGCCGCCAATGTGGGGTTCCACTCCAGCGCCCGTTGTTCGACGAACTCGGGTCGAGCATGGGACGGAGTCGTTGGATCAACGGATGATCGGCCTGAAAAAGATGGGGTCACCGGAACGCACAAAGCCCCCGGAGCGATCCGGGGGCCTTGCGACCGAAGGTTGTTCGTGGTGCTATTTCACCACGGGTAGTGAGAAGGTCCGGGCACTGTCGGCATTGCTCACCCGTACCAGCCAGATGCCACTGGCAAGGTCGGCGGTGGGTATGGTCAAGCGTGCGGGGCGACCGGCGAAGCGGTGCTCTTGCACCAATTGACCGGCCGTGTTCATGATGCGGACCAGCACCGGCTGTCCGTTGTCAAAGGCGTGTTCGATCACGAATTGGTCGCCGCTGACCCATGCGTTGTATGTAGGTCCGACGATCGTAGCCAATCCTGTGGTGGCATCCACTGAGATCACGATCATGTCCGTGCTGGCACAATCACCGTCATCCACGGTCAAGCTCACGGTGTAATTGCCCGGCAATTCGAAGGCATGCACCGGTTCAGGGATGTTGCTTGTAGTGCCGTCACCGAAGTCCCAGCTATGATCCAGCTCCAGCGGACCGGCGCTGTAGAAGGCGACCTCGTCGTTCACCATCACAGCACTGCTGGTCACGGAGATGGAGGCCTCAGGCCCCTCTCCTGCTCCCACCACGTATTCCTGCGGGGCCATGGTGCATCCGTTGGCGTCAGTGATCTCCACGGTATAGGTTCCGGCCATTACGGTCAGGTCCTCATCGGTGGAACCATTGCTCCAGAGGTAGGTGAACGGAGCCGTACCTCCCAGCACGGTCAAGTCGATACTTCCATCCTCACTGTTCGGGCATAGGGAGGGCTCGGTGACCGCCTCGGCCTCCATGGCTGCAGGCTCCTCCACACGGAACATGGTCTTCATCACACCGCAACCGGAGTTGCTGAACACACGCACCATGTATTCCCCGGCCTCCAAGGCAACTATGGAACTGGTCCCATCGAGCACATCCTCCTGATCGAGCAGGACCAAACCTCCCTCGTCGATCCATTGGATATGCACAGGCCCGTTGACGATCTCCACACTGGCCATACCATCATCCCGACCGGCGCAAGTGGCATCGATCACATCGAACGCGAGCGGCGCGGATGCGTGAAGGATGAATCGGGACATGTTCTCGTCATCCGTTGCCAGGGCCGTGAAGGTGTATGTTGAACCTTCTTCCAAGGGTGTCACATCGCCGGTGGAGAGGTCCTCGATCCGCAAGCAGGTGAGCCCCATTCCATCCAAACCCGTGGCTGTTATGGTGTATTCCCCGTTCACTGCGACATTCACGCGAACCGGTATCATGATATCGGTGGAGTATGGTCCATAGCAGTTGATCGCAAAGAGATCGCCGGCATCGCTCACCGTGGCGATCTGTGGTGCTTCCGGGTGGGCGAAAACGAACTTCGGAACATCATCGGCATCGAGTGCAGGGGTTCCTTCGCTGAAGACGACCATGGTCTCATCGTTGAACTGATTGATCGCGCTGCTGAGGTTCAGGCGGAGGATACCCGGCACCTGGACCTGGTCCCCGCCGAAGAAACCGCCACTGTTGCTGGCCACTTTGGCGCTTTCGCTTACCGTGGTGGTCACCGCTGGGCCATTCGCCTTCAACCAGAAGGCTTGGCTGCTCTGGATCACATTCGTACCGCCGTTGATCCCGACACCCAAACTGATATCGTAGGTAGCATTGTTACCTGTGGCCGGATCGAAGTAGGTGATGTAATCCTCCACGTCGGCACCGAGCACGAGTTGATCGAAGAGCACCGGACTGGGCAACGGATTGCTCACCATGTTCCAACCATCCGTAGCCGGGACACCGGTGTTCGTGTAGGTCATGGGCAGCGAGATCGGGCTGCTGGCAATGTGCGGTGCACCGGTCATGTCGACGGTGAAGGCCGTGGTGGTGGCCAAGGAAGTACCGCACCAGGTCGCGAAACCTTGACCCATGCTCAGGGCCTGGGTGTTGTTGGACACTCCGGTCAAACCGTCGATGGTCGCGGGTCCCACATGCGTCTCATCGTACCAGCGGATGCTCGGCCACAGGTTGGTGCTGTTCACCGGGCTGTAGAAGTTCGGGTAGTGAGAACCCGGGAAGCCTGCCGTGAAGTAATCGTCCTTCCAATCGTTCACCGTTTGGCCGGCGACCGGACTCCCCATCATGCGCCAGTTGGTGGCCCCAGCGGGTATGTAGCGGTTCACTGTGAGGTTACCGACGTAGGAGGCTGTTGCCCCTACCGGGCCCAAACGACCCGTCAAGGAGGCATTGCTTATCAATGTGACCGCACCCGTGGCCGTGAAGACCCCGTCATCCAACAAGAGCGTTCCACGGATGTCGGCGTTCGCTGAACAGTTCAAACCGGACGGGGCGTCCACCGTAAGATCGTAAAGATCCAGGGTACCCGTACCGCTCAAGGTAGCAGCAGAGGTAGGCTGAAGGACGACAAGCCCCGTTCCTCCGGCAAGCGCACCGTTCACGGTCATGGTCGACCCATGAACGTTGAGCGTATTGGAACCGAGAGCAAGGGATGCGGTGGCCGCGATGGAGATGTCGGACACATCCTGTGTTGCGTTCAAGCTCAACGCGTGCCCGGCCTGAATGATCACATCGGACCCTGCATCGAGCGCAGCAACCGCTCCAGGACCACCGATATTGTGGCTCCAGATCGGATCCGCGAAGGTGCCGTTGCCTTGGCTGTACCACGGGGCGTTCGTTCCAACGCACACGCATGATGCATTGATCAGGTCGTTGACTGTATTGGCATCACTGTCATCGCAGCTATCGCCGATCTTACCGAAGAGCACGGGGCAATCGTCCGTATTGTCCAGGACGTAGCCGCCGACCGGGCTGCAGGAGGTGGTGAAGTCCGCGGGGTCGCCGAAGCCATCGCCGTCAGTGTCGTTATAGTATGTCGTCGCAGCATTCACCGTGATTCCGGTGGTGGTACTGAACAAAGGGCAGCCGCCAGAGGCCGCAATGCTATAGGTCACAGTGTAGGTCCCCGGAGCACTCGCACCCAGGTCCACCTGCCCATTCCCCGCTGTGATGCTCAGGCCAGCAGGAGTTGCACTGTATGTTCCACCGGCGGAACCGACACGTGATACACTTGCGGTACCGGCGTTCTGGCAGTACGGAGATCCCGCGTAGGAGATGGTCGCGGTTCGTGGTGCGGTGACCGTCACAGGGACGTTGGTGTTCGTGCTACCACAGGCATTGCTCACAGCGATGTTGTAATTCCCTGTCGCCGCACCTGTGACACTTGGCGTGGCACTGTTCGTGCCAGGGCTGAACGAACCGGTGCCGGTCCAGAGATAGGACAACGGGGCTGTTCCGGTAGCGGTAACGCTCAGATCCAAGGTTCCGCTTGCACATACCGGGCTATTGCTACTGCTGGCGGTGATCTCCGGTACGGTGCAGAAATTGAGACGCACATAGAGCAGGTTGCCAAGGTCCAATCCGGCGTCGTCGCATGCTGAAATTGTCCACGTTCCGTTCGGGTCGCCCGTGAAACCTGAGAGGGTCTGCTCCGGTGCGTAATTCCCGGTGACGTTGCTCTGGTCGGTATTGTTCAGCGCAGCTGCACCATCCATGAACACCAAGGGTGAAGCCGGACAGGCCGACGGGTCCCCTAGGTTATCGCCATTGCCGAAGCGGTCGGCAATAAGGCTCCTGGTCACCGCGCTGGGGGAGGTCAGCTCGATCTCGATATCGCTGTTGTAGGTATGGGCCAGGATCACTTCCACGCTCAATAGTCGGGCGTTCCCAGGTGCGGTACCAAGGGTATTGGGAAGGCCACTGAATTCGATATCGAATTCGCGAGCACTGAAACCACATTGATTGTCCGGGATGGCGTTGCTGGAATTGGCGGTCATGCACGTACCGTTGACATAGGGAGGCGGATCGTAGGTAACAACGACCCGACCATCGGCGCCATTGCCGCCATTCGCTGTGAGGCAACAGCCACGCTCAGCACCTCCGCCTCCGCCTCCAGGCCCTGAACCCGCCGCACCAGCAGCAATGAACCCGTTGCCTCCATTGCCTCCGTTGCCTCCACCAGCCGGTGCCGTGCCACCATTCTGGCCGGATCCATTCGCGCCATCCGCAGCTGTTCCGGCTGAAGAACCTCCGCCTCCACCCGTGCTACCTGGAGCATTCGCACCGTTGCCTCCGTTGTACGTCACGTCACCGATGCTCGATGCAGCGGATCCTCCGCTTGCACCACTTGTGGAGTTGTTGGCTACTGATGAACCTCCTTTGGCCATCACGGTTGCTGCTGTTCCGAACCAAGAGTCCCCTCCGGCTGCCGTTGAGTTGCTACCCGCACCGACCGTAACGGTATAGCTGCCGGGAGAAACCGATAGGACACTGCGGGAGTAGGCTCCGCCGCCACCGCCACCGCCCCGTCCATTGGATGAGCGGGTACCGCCACGACCGCCTCCACCCCAACATTCAACGGTCACCTGTGTGACCCCGGTAGGGACCGTGAAGGTGCCACTGCTGTTGAAGGTTTCGGATACCTGTGGGAATACCTCGGTCGCCCACACGAGCAGAAATGCCAGTGTGAGAAATGGCCCGCATGCGCGAAGGATGTGGGAGGATCTGAACGTTGAATTCTTCATGGGTCGTGGTATTTGTCCGTAGGCCCCGTCGTTGATCGGGGCAAAGTGGGCCGTTGTACGGGGCCGTTCCCATGAAGGTTCCACGAAAGGTGCATTCCACCCCATGGACCACCGTTCCCCATCGTCGAAACATGGTTCAGGGATCACCGAGGCCCGTTCCGGGTCGTTCGAGGACAGGATCCTGCGATCTGAAGAATTACCGGCCACCTCTGGCCACTCGAGACACATAGGCTCCCGGCCACTTTAGCAAGCGACCCGATCCAGAAGATCAACGGAAGCCCGAACAGTTTTGAACGACCCGAGATCGGAAGTCCGAAAACGCAGGAAGCGCCGAATGGCGCTTCCTGCTTTGTACACCCGTAGGGAGTCGAACCCCAAACCTCCTGATCCGT
>JAGQVV010000231.1 GCA_020437805.1 Flavobacteriales bacterium | reverse complement strand
GCCGCCCAGATGGACGGCGCGATCCTCGTTGTGGCCTCCACCGATGGTCCCATGCCGCAGACGCGCGAGCACATCCTGCTCGGTCGCCAGGTGGGCGTTCCCAAGCTGGTGGTGTTCATGAACAAAGTGGACATGGTGGATGACGCCGAACTCCTCGACCTCGTCGAAATGGAGATCCGCGAACTCCTTTCCTTCTACGATTATGATGGTGACAACACCCCTGTGATCCGTGGCAGCGCCCTGGGCGGCCTGAACGGCGAAGCGCAATGGGTGGATTCCATCATGAAGCTGATGGAAGCCGTTGACACCTGGATCCCCGTGCCTCCCCGCGAAGTGGAGAAGCCGTTCCTGATGAGCGTGGAGGACGTGTTCTCCATCACCGGTCGCGGTACCGTGGCCACCGGCCGTATCGAAACGGGCGTGGTGAAGACCGGCGATAACGTGGAGATCATCGGTATGCAGGAGGAGAAGATGACCAGCACCTGCACCGGTGTGGAGATGTTCCGGAAGCTGCTGGATCGTGGCGAGGCCGGTGACAACGTGGGTCTTCTGCTCCGCGGCATCGAAAAGGACCAGATCCGCCGCGGCATGGTGATCGCTGCTCCGGGTAGCATCACCCCGCACACCGAATTCAAGGCTGAGATCTACGTGTTGAAGAAGGAAGAAGGTGGTCGTCACACCCCATTCCACAACAAGTACCGCCCCCAGTTCTACTTCCGCACAACGGATGTGACGGGCGAGATCACGATGGAAGCAGGACGTGAGATGATCATGCCTGGTGACAACGTGACCATCAGCGTGAAATTGATCGTTCCGATCGCCATGGACAAGGGCCTGCGTTTCGCCATCCGCGAGGGTGGACGTACCGTGGGTGCCGGCCAGGTGACCGAGATCATCAAGTAAGGACCATTCCCCGAGGAGGCAGGGCCGTCCCGCGCGAGTGGGACGGCCTTCGCCGCCAAAGGAGCAACGATCACGAAAGACCTACGGGTGTAGCTCAATTGGTAGAGCGAAGGTCTCCAAAACCTTAGGCTGCGGGTTCGATTCCTGCCACCCGTGCCAGCAAACAACCGACCAGTGGCAAGCTTCAAGACATACATAAGCGAGAGCTACAACGAGCTCGTGCACAAGGTGAGTTGGCCCACTTGGAAGGACCTCCAGGCGAGCGCGATCGTGGTGCTGATCTCCGCGCTGATCATTTCCCTGATCATTTTCCTCATGGATTACATCTTCGGGGTGCAGAACATGGGGCAGGGGGATACGAACCCCTGGAAGGGCATGCTCGGTTTCATCTATAAACTGCTCCAGTAACGATGGCCGGGTCGACGAAGAAGTGGTATGTGGTCCGTGCGATCAGCGGCAAGGAGAAGAAGGTGAAAGAGCTGATCGATACGGAGATCCGCCGTTCGAACATGGGGACCTACGTTTCCCAGGTGCTCATCCCCATGGAGAAGTTCTTTCAGATCAGGGATGGCAAGAAGGTGAGCAAGGAGCGCAACTTCTTCCCCGGATATGTGCTGATGGAGGCGGACCTCACGGGAGAGATCGCGCACAGCATCAAGAACATGCCCAATGTGATCGGCTTCCTTGGTGCGGAGAAGGGCGGTGAGCCTGTGCCACTGCGCCAGACGGAGGTGAATCGCATCCTGGGCACCGTGGATGAACTCGCTGATGCGGAGGAATCGAACCACAATCCCTACCACATGGGAGAGGGTGTGAAGGTGATCGATGGTCCCTTCAACGGCTTCAACGGTGTGATAGAAGAGATCAACGAGGAGAAGAAGAAGCTGAAGGTGATGGTGAAGATCTTCGGAAGGAAGACCCCGCTGGAACTGAGCTTCATGCAAGTCGAGAAAGAAGTGTAAGGGCGGATCACGATCCGCTCCAACGAAGAGCAAACCAGTCCGAGCCGACCGCGAGGAAAGCGTTAACAAGGACACAAATCAGGAACGATGGCAAAGGAGATAGCAGCGCTCATCAAGCTGCAGATCAAGGGCGGAGCGGCCAACCCGTCGCCCCCCGTGGGCCCCGCACTCGGTGCGAAGGGCGTCAACATCATGGAGTTCTGCA
>JAGQVV010000230.1 GCA_020437805.1 Flavobacteriales bacterium | reverse complement strand
TTCAATGGAGGGCCTGTGGGACTGAATACCGTGGCCACTGCAGTGGGCGAGGAGGCGGGTACGATCGAAGAGGTCTACGAGCCTTTCCTGATCATGGAGGGTTACCTCCAGCGCACACCACGAGGCCGTCAAGCTACCGAACGGGCATACAAGCACTTGGGCCGAACGCCGAACGCGAAACCCGGTAGCTTGTTCGAGTAGTTGATCGACGGGCCTAACTTGCCTGCATGGCCAGCGGGGATGTGAATGCAAGGTTGCTGAAGGCCGAAGCGGAACGGCTCGGGTTCCTGGCTTGCGGTATCGCAAAGGCGGAATTCTTGGAGCGCGAGGCCCCGCGTTTGGAGCAGTGGTTGCGGCAAGGCAAGCACGGCCGGATGGGCTACATGGCCAACCACTTCGACCTGAGGCTCGATCCCAGGAGATTGCTCCCAGGTGCGAGGAGCGTGATCAGCCTGGCATACAACTACCACACGGATGGAGTGCAGGAAGACCCCGAAGCGCCAAAAGTGAGCACGTATGCCTTCGGAAGGGACTACCACAAGGTTATCAAGAAAAGATTGGAACCATTGATGGACTTCATTCAAGAGCGGTTCGGTGATGTGGCCATGCGGTCGTTCGTCGACAGCGCGCCGGTACTGGAGAAAGCATGGGCCGAACGTGCCGGGATCGGATGGCGGGGAAAGCACACCAATGTGATCCGTCAAGGCCAAGGTTCGTACTTCTTCCTGTGCGAGATCATCGTGGACCTGGAATTGGAGCCCGACGCACCGGCCACCGACCATTGCGGTACCTGCCGGCGCTGTATCGAAGCTTGTCCTACGGATGCGATCACACCGTACGGGGTGGACGGCAGCCGGTGCATCAGTTACCTCACCATTGAGCTCAAGGAGAGCATTCCCGAGGAGTTCGCCGGTAAGATGGAGAACTGGGCCTTCGGATGCGACATCTGCCAACAGGTGTGCCCCTGGAACCGCTTCAGCACGTTGCATACCGAACCGGAATTCGATCCCAGGCCCGAGCTTCTTGCCCTGACCAAGGACGAATGGTACGGCATGACCGAGGTCCTGTTCGATCGGCTGTTCGAAGGAAGCGCGGTCAAGCGCACGAAATATGAAGGGCTGCAGCGTAACGTTCGCTTCCTTGGCCGCTGAGGCTCAGGTGCGCATAGTGGTCTGGAACACCTCAAGGATCACATCCTTGTACATATGGCCGAATGTCGCAAGACACCAGGCCTTCAGTACCAATTGATCATGTTGGCCCACCCAGCGGCGGGCTTTGATGAGTTCTTTCTTGAATAGGCGCTGGTCGAAACTGACCTTCTGGAGCACTTGTTTGCTGAACTCCATCATCTTCCTTCCGTGGTCCATCATCACTGGTTCGGCTTGAGCGAGGTTGAAGGTAATATCAAACCATGGCCGTTCGTCAGATCATGGGGCCTTCAGTTTTCAACCGTTGATAACCTCGTGCGGACAAGGATAACGATCGCAAGGGCCGATCCGTATAGGGTGGTGCCCGATGGTTCGATCAGGGCTGGAACTTCCGCTCCTCCACCTGCAGCACTTCGTAGGACACGGTGTTGTAGGCGTATGCAACGAGGGCACAGTTCGCGGCGACCCATGACGGGTCCATGGCGAGATCCGGATAGGAGAGGGTGATCGTATCCCCCACATCGGCACTGCCTTGGACCAACGTTGCGCCCCAAGTCCCGTTAAGGTTGGTGCGCAGTACATGCCGGTGTTCATAATCGGCCACGTCCGGCGGTGTCGCGTCGCCGTCCAACTGCCAATCGATCACATGGTCCTCGGTCAAGTATATCGTCAGGTTCAGGTTCTCCGTGATCGGCTCCACCACCGCGACCTTCACCTCGGCCGATACCGTGTTCGTCCCGGTGTTGTGCTGCAGTTGGCTGAACCAGATGTCCAGGCTGGCAGGCTGGCCAATGATGTCAGCGACGGCACTTCCCCACGCGGACTCCCCGAGCAGCAAGCTGTTGTTGAACACTTTTCGGCTCACGGCCCCGGTGGGAAGGAATGGGATGTTGAAGGTCGTTTCGTAGGTGTTCCCGGCCGGGGTCCTGAAATCCGTGGAATAACGACCGTCCGGAGCGGGAGGACTGACCGGAGCAGCGAAAGTGGAGGTCACGTGCACGCCTACGACCACGAGTTCCTCACCATATAGATCTGCCAGGGACTCTGCCGTGCGCGCGGCTTCGGGGCAATTCGTACAACGATGGCCCGTGAAGTCCTCGATCAGGACCTTGCGTGTAACGCCTTCCGGTGCAGGGCCGCCATCGCCAGGCACTGCAATGGGGTCATCCACATAGTCGCAACCGCCCAAGGCCAAAACCAGTAGGAGCGGGATCGTTTTCAAGGTTGCGTTCGTCATGGTTCAGAACGTTGTGGTCACGGACAAGGAGACACCGTTCGACGCGGGCACGGTTCGGCACACACCACCCACACAGAAGATGCCTGCGCGCTGGCGGCCATAGTTCATCTGGAAGCGCGTACCCCCACGGATGTAACCGAGAGACGTGATAGGATAGTGTATCCGGTCCGGCTTCACCTCGGTCTTGCCATCTTGAAGGAAGGTGTCATCCAAAGTGACGTAATTGAATTGGTCCATCACCGCGATGAACCAATGCGGGCTGAACGTGAATTCAGCCAAAGCGGTGGCCCAATTGCCTTGGTCCTGCCTGGTGCCAAGATGCTGAAGCTCGAAACGCAAGGACACCTTGTCGTTGAAGTTGTGCAGCCCCTCGAGCACGAAGATGTCCGCGTACACGAGCGGTTTTCCGGGCTTCCCTTGGATCACATCGATGTCGTAGACAATGTTGAGGTAGGTAAGCGCGAGTTCCCAGTTCGTACTTACGCGTTTACGTAATTCCACGTTGAGGTCCTGGAAATAGATCTGGTCCCCGGGTACGAACAGTTTGCTGGTGTATCCGAGTCGCTGGGTGGTATCATCCACGATCCCGAGCTGCACTGTATCCAGCGCATAGGCCACTGAATAGTTGACCGCGATCTTGGTTCCGTACTTGCCGCCCAGTTTACTGCCCTTCTTCCATTTGTAGAATACCTCACCCTGTCCCGAAACTTCACCGTTCGGCTGAGTGGCGTATGGGTACAATGTGGCGGGAAGATTATAGGTGTGCTGCTTGGTGAGGGGTGGGAGGAAATTGATGTTCAGGTCGAAGGGGGTGGGAGAGGACCGATCGCTCTGGTAGAACATGTTATCGAAGGAATGCGCACCGAAACTGGCCCCGAAGCCACGCACGGAGTATGTTCCGCTCACAAGCATCGCCTGTCCCGGCTTATAGATGAACCCGTTCTTCGAGTTCGGGTCGTTGATCTTGTATGCGTATTCCGTGTAGAGGTTCCATTTCGGGGTGATGTAATTGAGCCGAGCGGCCCAAGCCCCCACGTTCTCCGGAAGCTCCAGTAAGGGGTCGCGGTCCTCTTGGTACTTGCTCACGAAGCTACCTCCGATGATCAGGTTGTTCGTGCTGGTCCAAGATGTGTCGAGCAGTTCGCTAAGGCTCACTTCCGCATCGATCCCACGGACGATCCCCACCCCTTTCACGGCACCGTTATCAAAACCGAAACGTTGTTGGCCGATCACGGTCTTCAAGTAGACCCCTTGATAGGGCTTGTATTTCAGTCGGATGCCGTCCATGGCGTTGTCAACACCCAGATAGCGCTCTTCATAGGCCCTGAACACCATGCCTTGCCCGAACTGCTCAAAGAAGTTACCGGCCGTGACCTCCAGGTCACTTACCGTGAACTTCACGTAACGATACCCTACACCAGAGCCAACGTATGGCACTCCAGCGGGATAGCCTGCCAAACGTGGTTCGTAGCTCTCGAAACGCCCTCCGGCCTCGAAATTCTTGTAAGTGTATATGATGTTGGCCCAGGCATTGGCGCCGAGCTGCTGCGGTGGCACAACAGCACCAATGGCCGAGTCCTGCCGATAGTACTGGAGATCGGTGCTGAAATTCCCGTGCAGCTGTCCGCCTTCTTGCGCTTCGACCGTCGAGCACATGAACACGAGAAGGGAAAGGAACGCCGCCCGTTGGGCCTTGGTACGGTACGGAAGGTCCATGATCAGTTCTTGCCCACGAGTTCTTTCACCTTGGCGTAGAGTTCGTTCTCATCGCCCGGCTCATAGTTGTTGTGCTGCCATACGATCTCGCCTTTGCCATTCACCAGAAATGTATGGGGAACGTTGTTCACGTTCATGGCACGCTTCAGGTCACCATTGGGGTCCAAGTACACTTCATAGTCCCAGGCTTGTCCGTTCACGTATGGGTTCACACGCGACATGCTACGGGAGTCGTCAATGGAGATGGCGATCAACTTCACGCCGGTCTCCTCCTGCCACTTGTCGTACTTATCCGCGATAGCGGCCAGTTCCCGCTTGCATGGAGCGCACCAAGTGGCCCAGAAGTTCACGATATAAGGCTTCCCGTCATTGCTGAAGGTCTTCGTGTCGGTCTTCTTGCCATCAAGGCCTTGAACGATGACACTGGGCATGGTGGCCCCGTTCTGGGCGGTTCCAAGGAGGCCGAAGAGGGCGATGAAGGCGAGCGAGAGTATGGGTTTCATGGGTGTTGTGTTGGGGTCAAAGGAAAGGTCAGCGACCACAGGCAACAAGTGCGCCAGGATCGCTGACCTTTCAATTCGACCTCCTTGCGAAGGGTGTTTCTTAGTTGGTGATCGTCACTTTACGGGTGGCGGTCATACCATCGGCAACGATGTTCAGGAAGTAGCTTCCTTGTGCCAAGTCGCTCAGGTCCATGGTCACTTGTTGGGTACCGGAGCCGAAGCCTTGTGCTTGCTGCGAAACCACTTCACCCAACACGTTCACCACGGTCATGTTCACCACGGTCGCGCTGGGCAGGTCCATGCGTACCGTCAACTCACCGGCGGTCGGGTTCGGGAAGACGGAGAGACCATTCTCCAACACGTTCTCCACGACGGTGGTGGCAAGACCCGTCTCGAACGGTGCCTTGTCAACCCCACCGAACTCCGCACCTTCAGCAACGATGTTCCCGTTGCTGCGCAGCTTCCAAAAGCCTTGGCCGTAGGCGCAGCAGAGGCCATCACCATAGGAGTCGAGCACTTCCATGCGGTAGCACTCCATGGGGTTCAGATTCCACGTGTAGTTGTAGGTGGTGTTGTTCGCATAGTTGCCGGGGGGGTCCTGCTGAACCACCTGATTGTTGCTGTTGTACAGCTTCCATGTGGTCTCGCTGGCATACTGGTCCGTGCGGATCTGGAATTCAATGGTCGCGGTCTCAGCAGATGGAGCGATATCCAAGGACATCTCCTGTTCGTCGCCTTCCAAGTGCTCGTCGGTAACACCGTTCGGCATGCTCACCAAAGCATGTACTTCCGTCGGTCCGCTGATCTCCACGCCAGGGAACTCCACGTTCGTGGTGCCCCAACGGGCCAAGCTTCCGCTCCAGTTCACGGTGCTCAAGGTGGTGGACCCTTCCATCAAGGTAAGTGTTGCGCTGGTCAGGGTGCTGGTGCCCATGTTGTGCAATGGCACCTCAACGGGATCACCCGGGCAGAGGACCGTGTTCGCAGTGGAAAAGAGCGTTGCGTCCACGGCGCCGTTGGTGAAGGAGGAAGGGCATGAGTTCCTCCAGC
The DNA here is from genome assembly GCA_020437805.1 of Flavobacteriales bacterium. Lineage (GTDB taxonomy): Bacteria > Bacteroidota > Bacteroidia > Flavobacteriales_F > PHOS-HE28 > PHOS-HE28. The sequence continues at coordinate 1,763 of JAGQVV010000230.1, read as the reverse complement.
TTGCGTAGAACTGCTCCCAAGAGGCGGTGCGGGCGATCTCAACCCCGTTGGGTGAACCGGGGCAGTGCACGAATAACGTAGGGTATCCCGGGAAATCGTACTGGTTGGCCACCAACACGCCTTGACCTCCTGGGCCGATGATCGGGTAGGGCGTGCCTTCGGTCCAATCGCCTTGGGATCCCGCAGCACCTTGCAACAGGGCGAGTGTGCTTTGGACGGTGTTAGCCGTGTTCTGGGATCCGTCGATGAAGAAGACCATGAGGTCATCGGTCCCTTCCGGCCCGAACTCCTCATACATCTTCTCCATGATCCCGCTGTTGTGCCAGCCCCAGCACGGACCGCACCAGTGCGCGCTTAGGTCGACCAACACGGTCTTTCCTTCAGCTACAAGGGATGCAATGGAATGGGAGTTGCCATCAATGTCCGTGGCGGTCCAATTCTGGGCACCCGCCAGGACGCTGGCCGAAAGGGCCGCGGTCGAGAGTAGAAGTCTTGCGTTCATCTGTTTTGGTTTGATTTCAGGATCCTAAGGACTTTCAAGCAAGGACCGGACAGGTTTACTTCCTTGGGAGGTCGAAACTAATGGGTACATCCCTCTTTCGGGGTATCCGATCCTCGGATAGCTTGGGATCCTATTGGGACGCGTGGTCGCCCTATTGGAAGCGGAGGCCACGGCATCTGGTTGGCACCACCCTTATCTTTGTGCAAGGATAAGAACGTTGGACCAAGGTCTTCGGACGGGATCCTCAACAGTAACAAAGAATGACGACAAGACTACTCGTATCATTGTGCGCAGCGGCGCTTTCATTCCATGCGTTTGCGCAGGAACTGTTGACCTTGAAGGACGAGGAGGGCAACATCGTGAACGGAACGGTGGTCCAACACCCGATGGCCTATCCGAACAGCACGGACACCGTTAGTTTGGTGACCGAGATCATCGGTGATCAGGCCAAGGACATCAAGGTGCGACGGTATGAAATGGAATCGGTGGAAGGCACGGAGAATTTCTTCTGTTGGGGGATCTGTTTCCTTCCGGCCGCAACGGGTACCCATCCCACTTGGGAGACACCGTTCTATGAGAACCTCGAACCCGGTGAGCGCTACAACGGGTTCCACGCCTACCACAATGCGCACGGCATCAACACCACCGCACGTTACCGCTTCGTTTGGTTCGATCTTACGGACCCGCAAGGTGACTCGAGTTGGGTCGACATCGAGTTCGGCGCATCCGTAGGATTGGCCGAGAACATTGCGCTGACATCCAGCTTGGAGGTTTGGCCGAACCCCAGTGCCGGAAATGATCTACAGTTGAGCTACGGTTTGAACAAGCTTTTACAAGGCACGGAGATCGTGCTCTACAACGTGCTTGGGGACCGTGTGCGACGCCAGTCGATCTCAGCCGTGGAAGGTCGAGCGGTGCTGCCGGCCGCCGGGCTCAGTGCGGGGGTCTATTTCGCCAACCTTGAGGCCAATGGTCGCGCACTCGCTACGCGCCGAGTGGTGATCACCCGCTAAAGGATTCCGATACCCCAATCGAAAGCCAGCTGAGGTACGCCTTGGCTGGCTTTTGCTTTGATGTGCCGTGCCCCGGGGCCTGGCATCACTTGCTCAGAGGGGTCCACCACGAAGACCGAGATGTGCTGCGGTGCATGGTGGACCAGCCCAGCAGCAGGGTACACTTGTAAGGAAGTGCCCACTACCAATAGCCGGTCGGCCCGTGCGATCAATTCGGCCGCAGCTCGGATCAGGGGGACCTCCTCTCC
>JAGQVV010000229.1:10523-10863 GCA_020437805.1 Flavobacteriales bacterium | reverse complement strand
TCATCGATCGGGAGTCCGAACCGTACACCGGACACGTTACGATCCTACGGTAGGGAACGAGCGTTCAGGCCTTCGGAATGAGGAGGGACCTCCCGTTCATTTCCGAGGGGATCGGAAGCCCCATCAGTTCAAGGATGGTGGGTGCGACATCCGCGAGGATCCCGTCGCGCAACGCATAACGTCCGTCACGGTCCACAAGCACCACCGGTACCGGATTCGTGCTGTGGGCCGTATTCGGTGTTCCGTCGGCATTCAAGGCCTTGTCGGCATTGCCGTGGTCCGCGATGATCACGAAGGAATAACCCTTTGCCTGACCGGCTTCCACCACTTGCTGTGCACA
>JAGQVV010000229.1:0-10450 GCA_020437805.1 Flavobacteriales bacterium | reverse complement strand
TTCAAGGCCACGAATGACACCTCGCCTTTTTCCAGTTCGGAACGGATCGCATCGGTTATGCCCTGTGCGCTCATTTCCGGTTGAAGGTCATAGGTGGCCACTTTGGGCGAAGGCAGCATGATCCGCGATTCGCCGGGGAACGGTTCCTCGCGCCCACCGCTGAAGAAGAAGCTTACGTGGGGATACTTCTCCGTCTCGGCGATCCGGATCTGCGTCAGGCCAGCGGCTGAGATCACTTCACCCAAGGTGTTGGTCAGGTCATCCTTGCGGAAGAGCACCTGCACGTCACGAAAGGTCCGGTCGTACTCCGTCATCGTGACATAGTGCAGAGGCAGAGGGGCCATGCGCTGCTCGGGGAACGCCTGCTGGGTCAATGCCTGGGTGATCTCGCGGCAACGGTCGGTCCGGAAGTTGAAACAGATCACCACATCGTTCGGCTCGATCTTCGCGATCGGTGTGCCAACGCCATCCACCACCACGTGTGGCTCGATGAACTCGTCCGTGATACCGTGGGCATAGCTGTTTGTGAACGCATCGATCGGATCGTGCACAAGGCTCCCTTTTCCGTTCACCATCACGTCATACGCTTTCGCCACACGCTCCCAGCGCTTATCGCGATCCATGGCATAGTAGCGCCCGGTCACGCTCGCGATCCGCGCGCCTGTGTTCGCGATGTTCTTTACGAATGCCTGAGCATATCCTTTGCCCATCATCGGGTCCGTGTCACGTCCGTCGGTGAACGCGTGCACGAAAACCTCCTTCAAGCCGGAGCGTTGGGCCATGTGGCAAAGCGCCTCGGCATGCGTGCGCATGGCATGGACCCCCCCATCGGACAATAAGCCCATGAGGTGGAGTTTTCTCCCTGGGATGGATGCTTCGGCGAAAGCGTGTTGCAACACGGGATCCCGCTCCAGGCCCCCATCCGCGATGGCACGATCCACACGAAGCAGGTCCTGATAAACCACACGGCCGGCCCCGATGTTCAAGTGGCCCACTTCGCTATTCCCCATCTGGCCTGGGGGCAGACCCACGTTCTCACCGTCGGTGAGCAGCGTGGCATGGGGTTCGGTCCGCAGCAAGCCATCCATGAAAGGGGTGTTCGCTCGGGCAATGGCATCCGTCTTGTCACCAGCGCCGATACCCCAGCCATCGAGTACGATCAGTACGACTTTCTTCTTGTCCATCAACGGTCCGGGAAGGAGACCGCGAAGATAGCCCCGTGCGGGACACCCTTGCTGAGCTGCACATCACCGCCGAGGCGCTGGGTGAGGCGCTGCACGATGTACAGACCGAGACCGGTGCCCTTCGCCTGGCGGGTCTCCTCGTTCCCACCGCGGTAGAATCGTTCGAAAATGCGGTTCTGGTCACCCGGTGCTATTCCCGGGCCTTCATCGCTCACCACCAGGCGCCATCCCTCTTTCCCCTTGATCACTTCGATCCCGATCCGGGTCCCCTCCGGGGCGTATTTGGCGGCATTCTCGATCAGGTTGTCGGCGATGCTGCGCAGTGCTTGGCCATCGGTAAGCGCGTTGAAACGATCCGGGCCACTGAGTTCCACCCGGTGGTTCGGCGCGAGCTGGACCCTGGCGCGCTCCACCACATTGCGAAGGAGCTCCATCACTTCGACCTCCTTCAGGTCCAATGCCAACACGCCTTCGTCGGTGCTATTGGCCAAGAGCACCTTGTCCGCCAGCACGTTGAGCCGGTCCGCCTCCAACAAGGCCTGTTTTTGGAGGAGTGCTCGTTGCTCGGCGTCCAGTCCGGTCCGGGACAGGGTTTGAAGCTGGAGTTTGATGGCCGCTATCGGGGTACGCAGTTCATGGGTCACCGCCATCTGGAAATTCCTTTGGGTGCGCGCCATGGCGAGGTCGCGACGCAATGCCCGGAATGTCAGGAATAGCACCAAGAGCAGGAATGCGAGGAACACGGACCCTTCGCCGACGATCATACGCATGGCACGTGATGCGTTCATGGGGTGGTCGGGGTTCCCTCCCAGAATTTTCACCTCCATGGCCAACTGCGCCAGTTCATTCTCCTTTCTCACGAGCAGATAGGCCCACCAAGCGAACTGCAGGAGGATATACACCGTGAGGGAACCGAAGAGCAGGTAGGTACGTCTCGGAAGGGTCGGCATGCTCTTCAAATGTATGAAGGTGACCATTGGAGCAGGTGCGTATCTTGCCCGCCAAGGACCATGGATCCACAAGGGGCACGTACGTTCATCCTGGCAAAGCTCAAGAACGAGCTTCCAGCGGATCGCACCTATCATTCCTTGGAGCACACGCTCGATGTGTTCGCCAGTGTTGTTGATATCGCGGAGAAGGAGAACGTTACCGGCGAGGGTCTGGAGCTGTTGAAGGTCGCGGCATTGTACCACGATGTGGGTTTCACCGAGAAGGACCTCGACCACGAGAATGTCGGTTGCCGTATCGCACGGGAATCGTTGCCCGGATTCGGATTCGATGCGAAGCAGATCGAAAAGATCTGTGCCATGATCCTGGCCACTCGCATTCCACAAGCGCCGCGTAACAAGCTGGCCCGAATTCTCTGCGATGCCGACCTGGATTACTTGGGTCGTGCGGACTTCGACAGCATCGGGCAAGCGCTGTACATTGAGATGAAGGCATATGGCGTGCTCCACACGGAGCGGCAGTGGAATGAGCTGCAAGTGCGCTTTCTGGAGCGACACCATTACTTCACCGTTACCAACAAACGCCATCGCGAGCCCATGAAGCAGGAGCACCTGGCACGGGTCAAACAGTGGCTTATCGACAACCCGTGATCCCGCAGCCGCAGGTCGGTGGACAAAAGAAAAGCCCCTCCGTTACCGGAAGGGCTTCTTCGGTGGTGCCTCCCAGAATCGAACTGGGGACACATGGATTTTCAATCCATTGCTCTACCAGCTGAGCTAAGGCACCGGAATTCGTTGGCTCCGTAGCTGGAGGGGGCTAACGAGGGCCGCAAATATAAACAAGCGAACGATCCATGAGCGCAGGACCGATCGATCTCGTTCTTGATGTGGGGAACACTCGCACGAAATGGGCCTTGTTCCAGGATGGGACGATCCTGCGACAAGGGGCGTTCGCGACCGGCGACCTCAATGCATTGCAGCGAGCCGTATCCGGATCCACGATAAGCGCGGTCGCGATGGGTAGTGTGTCCGCTCCGGACGCCGGGTTCCTCTCGGCCCTGCGGGCCGTAGCGCCGGTCCTGGTGCTGGATGGTGCTTCCTCCGCACCGGTGCGCAGTGCTTACGCGACACCGGATACCCTTGGTGCCGACCGGTTGGCGAACGTGGTGGCTGCCGCGCGTCACTTCCCGGCTCGACCGGTGTTGGTCGTCGATACGGGTACTTGCATCACCTATGACCTGTTGGAAGGCGACGGGACCTATGCCGGTGGTGCCATCAGTCCAGGTCTCCGGATGCGTGCCAAGGCCATGCACATGTACAGTGCCCGTTTACCCGAGGTCGATCCCGGTCCGCGACCAGCGGTGTTGGGCACAACCACGGTAGGGGCCTTGGCGGCCGGGGTGCACCACGGAATTCTCGGTGAGATCAAGGAATTCATTGCTGTCCTGGGCAAGGAAAGGCCCGAAATGGCCGTTGTCCTCACCGGCGGTGATGGGTTGCACTTCACTCGCGCGCTCGAAAGTGGCATCTTTGCGATCCCATTCCTGACCCTTGAAGGATACCATGCGCTGTTGGAACATCATCGCTCGTTGCATCACGGGCTTGTCCGTGGCGATGCCGATCGGGCTGTTGGCCCAGGGTGACCAAGGGAACGGTTCGCCCTATTCCGCATACGGTCTTGGGGAATTCGTGGGTTCCACCCAGGTGTCCCAGGCCCTGATGGGTGGCTTGGGTGCCGCCGTGGTGGACCCGTTCAGTCTGGTCAGCGCGAATCCCGCATCGTATGTCTCCTTACAGCGGACGTGTTTCGAGACCGGGATGGTCGTTCGCCCCACCCGCTACAAGACCGCTTCGGAAGAAGCCTTCGGACGTAGGGTCGGGCTATTGGGCCTTTCCATGGGTGTTCCTTTCGGTAAAGGACGTTGGGGGATCGGGATCGGTGTGGCTCCTGTGAGCGAGGTGAATTACAACATCACCGATGCGCAAGAACTCGGCGACGGGACGGATGTCACCTACAATTACGTCGGTGACGGCGGTCTCAATCAAGCGTTCATCGGCTTGGGATGGACCGTGCGAGAGGAACGGGATTCCTTGAACAACGGTTATCGGCTTTCCGTGGGGGCGAACCTATCCTACCTGTTCGGTCGGGTGGAGGAGACGCGCAAGGCCATCTACCCCGAGAATACAGGACTGTACAACACCAGCGTGGTGTCCAACCTCATCTTAAGGGACCCCACCGGCAACCTTGGTGTCCACTTCCAAGGTGATCTTCGTCGGAAGATGGATCGTTCGGACGATGGGCTGTACTTCCTGGCCGGTGTGGCGGTGGAGCTTCCCACGAACCTCGGCGCTGAGCAGGACCAGCTGGTCACGAACTACGCATTGAGCAGCCGGGGGGTGGAACAGACGTACGATACGGTGAGCTACGTGCAGGGACGGCCGGGCAACTTCGCCTTGCCGATCGGTCTGCGAGCGGGCTTCACGGTGTATGACATGCGTTGGACCTTGTCCGGCGAGGTGGTCGTGCGGAACTGGCAGGACCTTCAGGTAAGTACGGAAGGATATGCGTTGCCGAACAAGTTGGCGAACAGCAGTACCTATATCCTGGGCGGGAGCTATAGGCCTGCGGGCGAGATCGGTGGGAGCTTCTGGGAACGCACCATTTATAGGGCGGGTATCAGGTACTACAACGACTATCTGGTGGTGAACGGGACCCAATTGCAGGAGATCGGCATGTCTTTTGGCGTATCCCTTCCGTTGATGGGCAGTACCACCCGAAGTCGGTTCAATTTGGGCACGGAATTGGGACAACGAGGTACAACCGCCAACGGATTGATACAAGAACACTACGCCACGGTCTACCTCGGTGTCACTATCACACCTGACATCAGGGAGCAGTGGTTCAAAAAGAGAAGAATAGAATGAAGCAGTCATTTCGCATCGCCGGCCTGATGGTGGCCATGGTGCTCGTGGGTTCCGCCTCGGCACAATCGAAGTACGGGGCTACCGCGGAGGATAGCGTGACCTGTGTGCAGAACCTTTCGCTCTACCAGGAGTTCATGAAGCAGGACGCCGTGAAGGACGCATATGCACCGTGGAAGGAAGTCCTGCGCGTTTGCCCCGGGGCCAGCAAAGGGGCGTACCAGAACGGTGCTCAGACCATTTTGCCCACACTGATCGCCAATGAAAAGGACGAGGCGCGCAAGAAGCGCTTGATCGATTCGCTGTACATCGTCTACGATATGCGAGCGGCGAATTTCGGGGAGGATGATTTCGTGATGGGGCGAAAGGGTGCTGATATGTTGGTCTACAGCCCGGAGCGCGACCAGGAAGCGTTCGACATCCTGCACAATTCGGTGGAGGGCGGTAAGGAACGCAGCGAAGCGGGCACTTTGAGCGCCGATTACCAAGCACTGAACATCCTGTACAACAAGGAAAAGGCGACCAAGGACCAGATGATGGCCGAGTATGTCTTCCTCATGGGCTTCATCGAGGCCAAACTCGGTAACCCGGCCCTCAAAGAGCGTGATCGTGATTACATCATGCAAGCGCGCGACAACGTGAACTCCTTGTTCTTCAAGATCGCGGAATGTGCGGATATCGGAAGGATCGTGGGCGACATGCTCGCTGCCAACCCCGACGACATGGAACTGAAGGTGCGCTTGCTCAAGGTCCTGAACGGGAAGGACTGCACCGATGACCCGGCCTACTTGCCACTGGCCAAAGCGGTTCATGCCGCGAGCCCCACCAGCGAAAGCGCATTCAGCTTGGCGATGTCCTTGGTGAAGGATCGTGATATGACCGGTGCCGCGAAATACATGAAGGAGGCCGTCGATCTGTGCGAAGGCTGTCCGGACAAGGTGAAGTATCTGCTCAAGGCCGGCCAAGTGGCCAGCGCGAACGGGAACCACGGTTTGGCGCGCAGCTACGCCAACCAAGTGTTGCAGATCGAATCGAAGAACGGTGAGGCCCTGATGCTGATCGGGAATGCCGTGGCCGCCAATGCCAGCGCATGTCAACCACCTGATTCCTGGGGCGTGTACTGGTTGGCCTACGACTACTACCAGCGTGCCAAGAGCCTGGATCCGAGCGTGACGGAGAAAGCCTCCGAGCGCATGGCTTCTTCTGCCGCCCGTTTCCCGACCCAGAGCGATGCCTTTTTCCACCAATTGAGCGAAGGACAAAGCGTTCAGGTGGCGTGCGGCGGGCTGAACGAGAGCACCACGGTGCGCTTCCGGAAATAGCGACGGTGGCATTCCGCCGGAATATCGATCACTACGTCATTCCCACCCTGATCGGGGTGGGAATGTTCGTTTCGTGCAAGAACGACCTGGACAAGGTCGCCGCAGTGGAAGTCGGTGATACTGCACCTGACCGGATCACCACCGAGGCCGAGTACCTGTTCACGGATTCGGGGTATGTACGCAACAGGCTTCGTGCCGGCCGGATCGCCCAGTGGACAGTTGAACCCAAGCGGACCGAAATGAGCGAAGGCGTTGAACTCGTGTTCTTCGATACCACCGGAGCGCAACGCAGTGTCCTCACGGCAAGACGAGGGCGCATCCTGCCTGCGGAGGATCGCATGGAAGTGTTCGAGGAGGTGGTCTTTGTGAATGACAAGGGAGAGCGCTTGGAAACGGAGCAGCTCACCTGGGACCAGGACAGCGGCCGCGTGCATACCGAAAAGGCGGTGCGCATCCAACGTGGCCCCGACATCATCCATGGCAAGGGCCTGGACGCCGCAGAGGACTTCAGCCATTATGTGATCCACAGGATCACCGGCCAATTGTACATGGCCGCGGATGATACCTTAGCCCCCCCTTCACCCTAAGGGGGACCGCCATGCGTAGGATCAACCGCTTCATGGAACATTTTTGGCTCGCTGTGGCCATCGGTACCGGCATCGCTGCGGTATATGTGATCATGGTGGATGGGATCGCTACGGGTGGTCAGTGGTTATGGTTCCCAGGGATCGCGCTGGCCATGTTCTTCTTCCGCCGCTTCATGCGCGGAAGGCTGGAAGCCCTGCGTGACCGAGAAGGATAGACCCCTCCGATCCGTCCCGTTATCTTCGTACCCTGCGGCGTTGACCGCGTTCGTACTTGGCCATTACCCTCACCGACCTCTTCCTGATCGTTCTTGCCGTGGCCGTTTCGGCCATGTGTTCGGGCTTGGAGATCGCTTTCCTCAGCAGCAATAAGCTATACGTGGAACTCGAGCGCAAGCGTGGCGCGATCTGGGCCCGCCTGGTCTCCGGTTTGTTGAAACGTCCGGGGCGAGTGATCGGGGCCTTGTTGGTGGGTAACAACATCGCCTTGGTGCTATATGGGATCCTGATGGCGCGTGCCTTGGAACCGTGGTTGCAGGGTTTCGGTCTGGGTGAGGCGTTCGTCCTCGTTTCCCAAACGATAATCAGCACCTTGATCATCCTTGTCCTTGCCGAATTCCTGCCGAAGGCCATCTTCAGGGCCGATCCCAATGGTTCGCTCAGTGTCTTCGCGCTTCCTCTGCAGATCATGTACGTGCTGTTGTGGATCCCCATGATGGTGATGACCGGCCTGAGCGAGGTGGTCTTGCGCATTTTCGGTGTGCCGAACAAAGCGGGTCAGGTGGCCTTCGGGCGTATCGATCTGGATGATTTCCTGAAGGATGTGGGCAACAACCAGCCCAGCAATTCCAACATGGACGCCGAAGTGGAATACTTCCGCAATACCTTGGAACTGAGCAACACCAAGGTGCGTGAGCTGATGGTGCCCCGGGCCCGGATCGAGGCGGTGCAGGTCGATGAACCGGTGGAGGTGCTGCGCCAGCGCTTCATCGAAAGCGGCATGAGCAAGCTGCTCGTCTACAAGGATGGTATCGACCATATCATCGGCTACGTGCATGGCTATGAGCTGTTCCGGGGTCCGCGCAGTATCCGTGGGGTCATGCGGCCGGTGAATTTCATACCGGGCACCATGCCGGCGGATGCGGTGCTTCAGATGTTCATAAAGCAACGTACCCACGTTGCGGTGGTCGTTGATGAGTTCGGTGGCACGGCCGGCATGCTCACCATGGAGGACGTGGTGGAAACGATCGTGGGTGATATCGAGGACGAGCATGACATCCCGGAGGAGGTGGAGGAGCGCTTGGGGCCGAACGAATTCCTGTTCAGCGCGCGTGCGGAGGTCGCACACCTGATCGAGGCCCACAAACTGGCCTTGCCCGAGAGTGAGGAGTACGACACCTTGGCGGGTTATATCCTGCACGCAACGAGCGATATCCCGGACCAAGGTGAGGTATTGGAGCTGGGGCCGTTCCGGATCACCATAGCACAGGTCCTGCACGGCCGGGTGGACCTCGTTCGCTTGGAGGTCATCGATGCCGAAGCGGGCTACGTGGAGTGAGCCATGATCCGGGCCTGATGGTCGGCTTGGCCCGCTCCGTTGATCAAGGATCGATCAGCGTTCGATTTAAATCTCTGAAAATCAGAAGTTTCGACATGCTCTATTCCGATCCCATCATCCCCCTATATTTGCACCCCTATTCAAAGGAAAATGGCTGTTATTGGAAAGATCCGCGAGCGCAGTGGCCTCCTCTTGGTGCTTGTCGGTGGTGCGTTGGTCCTGTTCATCTTGGGTGAGTTCATCTCGGGTGGCAGCGGTGGAAGGCAGGATCAGGTGCTTGGAACCGTTGGTGATCAGGAGATCGGCGCGATCGAATTCGAGCAACGCGTAAGCGATGAGATCGAGAGCTATCGAAACGATTTCGGCCAGCAGGTGGATGCCCAAATGACCGAACAAGTGCGCAACAGCGTTTGGCAAGAGATGGTGAAGGAGAAGGTGATGTTGGAGGAGGTGGAGGACGCCGGCTTCACCTTGACCAAGGCCGAGTACGATGACATCCGCTTCGGGAACAACATCCTGCCCGAGTTCAAGAACCAGCCGAATTTCCAGGAGAACGGCCAACCCAGCCCGGCCAAGCTGCAGCAGTACTTCAATAGCGTGTATGAGAACGCACCTGTATATCATTCGATCCAAAAGCGCCGGATCATGGAGAACCGCCTTTACGCCAAGTACACCACCTTGGTGAAGAAGAGCGTCTACGTGAACAGCACCCAAGCCAAGGATGATTATTTGGCCAAGAACACCAAGGCCACCTTCAACTTCGTTGCAAAACGGTACGATAGTGAGCCGGACAGCCTTTACCAAGTGGAGGACAAGGAACTCGAGCGCTATTACCAGCAGCACAAGAACGACCGGAAACACCGTCAACAGGCTTCGAGGAAGTTCGAGTATGTGCTGTTCCCTGTGGTGGCTTCCGCGGAGGATCGACAAATGGCCCAGGTGGAACTCCAGGACCTGAAGGCGGACTTCGAGACCACCGATAATGACAGCACGTTCGTTGTGATCAACGGCGAATCGCGGACATACAACATCCAGCCCTACGCAGAGGGCACGGCCGACAAGATCAACGACTCGTTGATAGTGAACGCCGTACCGGGCACGGTGGTCGGTCCGTTCCTGCAAGGCGAGCAGTGGCGCTTGGTGAAAGTGGTGGAACTGGCCGATCTGCCCGAGGCGCGTGTTCGACACATCCTGCTCAGCACGCAGAAGGACAAGAGCGAAGAGCAGCAAAAGGCATTGGCGGATAGCCTTCTCGCGGTGGTGAAGCGCGATCGCAGCAAGTTCGAGGACCTTGTCGTGAAGTTCAGCGAGGATCCCGGAAGTAACACGAAGGAGAAGGGTGGAGTGTACGACTGGTTCGACAAGAAGCAGATGGTCCCCGAATTCACCGCGGCCAGCTTCGATGAAAAGGTGGGTGCCATCACCATTGCGAAGACGGATTATGGTTTCCACATCGTGGAGGTGCTCGGTCAACGTACGCGTCAAGAGCGTCGGGTGGCCAGTCTTGACCGCACCATGGCCCCCTCACCGGCCACCTTCAAGGAAGTGTACAAGAAGGCCAATGACTTCAGCCTGCGCAATACCGACCTCGAGTCGTTCAAGAAGGCCGCCGAAGACTTGGGCCTGCAGGTCACCCCAGTGGATGAGCTTCGTGGCGATATGCGCTATGTGCCGGGTCTTCAGGATCCGAACAGCACCATCACATGGGCCAACCGTGCGGAGATCGGTGCTGTGAGCGAGCCTATCCAGAGCGGGGATAATTACGTTGTGGGCATCCTTACCGGTATTCGCGAAGAAGGGGTGCCCGCGCTGGAGGATGTGCGCGACGTGTTCACCATTGAGGTGGTGAAGGAGAAGAAGGCCGAAGCCTGGACCTCCAAGATGCAAGGCAAGACCGATCTGAACGCCTTGGCTTCGGAGATGGGCCTCAGCC
>JAGQVV010000228.1:983-1729 GCA_020437805.1 Flavobacteriales bacterium | reverse complement strand
ACCAACAACTTCATACGGTGCCTACGGGAGGACGACAAGGGTTACGTGTGGGTGGGCACCTTGAACGGTGGACTGTTGCGCTATGACCCACGCACGGGAAAAGCACAGTACGATCCGGAGCTATCGGGTAGTTTGGCCGAACAGAAGGTGACCGCGCTAGAGAACGGGCAATCCGGCGAACTCTGGGTGGGCGGGATCAATGGTGTGCGCCGCTATCTCCCCGGTTCGGGAACGGTGCCGACGATCTACACCGTGAATGATGGCTTGGCCGGGGACAATGTGGTCTCGTTGTTCCGTGATGATGCCGGAACGATCTGGGTCGGTAGCACGGTGAACGGCGTTTCCGTCATCGATAATGGAAGGGCACAACCCTTGGACCTGGGGCGTTCCTTCACTGCAACCTGCTTCGCGCAGGACAAGGAGGGCCGCATTTGGGTCGGTACGGAAGGCCAGGGATTGATCGTGCTGGAAGACAGGAAGGAGAGATCCCATTTCACCCGTGCAGAAGGACTGTTGAGCAACTCCATCAAAGCCCTGGGGGTGGACAAGGAGGGCAACGTCTGGATCGGGACCACCGAAGGCCTTAACAAGTGGCGCATGAAGAAAGGTGGTTTCATCGCATTCACCGAACGCGCCGGCTTCGTGGGGATCGAGGTGAAATCGAATGCGGTATGGACGGACCGTCAAGGTGATATCTGGTTCGGTACGGCCAAGGGTGCCACCAGGGTCGGGGCGGAACGAGCGCT
>JAGQVV010000228.1:0-923 GCA_020437805.1 Flavobacteriales bacterium | reverse complement strand
GGCGCGGACATGGACCTCTCGCACACCGAACGCAACGTGAGGATCGAATACGGGAGTGTCTCACTGAGCGATCCCGGGGCCGTCCGCTACCAATACAAGCTCCAAGGTTTGGATACGGAGTGGCAGCCGATCACCGATGAAACGGATGCCTATTACCCAGCACTTCCTCCGGCCCGATACACGTTCATGGTAAAGGCCATGGACCGTTCCGGCGAATGGAGCGACCCCACGGAACTCACCTTCACCATTCTGCCTCCGTGGTACCGGTCCTGGTGGTTCTATACGGCAATGGTCCTGTTCATCGGCATCGTACTGTTCAGTTATATCAAAGTGCGCGAGCGGCAACTGACGATGAGGAACCTGGTGCTGGAACGAAAAGTGAAGGAGCGTACTGAGGAAGTGGTGGCCCAAAGCCGGGAGATCGAAGGCCAGAAGGTGCGGATCGAGGACCTGTTGCTCAACATCCTTCCGAAGCAGATCAGCGAAGAGTTGAAGGACAAGGGCAAGGCCACCGCTCGGCGCCATGAGGCCGTGACCGTGATGTTCACGGACATGAAAGGCTTCACGAAAGCTGCGGAAAAGATGACCCCGGAGCAGCTCGTGAACGAATTGGACCATTGCTTCATCGGCTTCGATGAGATCATCGGTCGATACGGGATCGAGAAGATCAAGACGATCGGCGATGCTTACATGTGCGCAGGTGGTGTTCCGTTGGAGGATCCGCACCATGCGATCAAGGCCGTGTTGGCCGCCCTGGAGGTACGCTCCCTGATGGAAGCCTGGCGAGTGGAGCGAGAGGCCAGAGGACAGGAACCCTGGGTCCTCCGCATTGGAGCCCATTCCGGTCCGGTCGTGGCCGGCGTGGTGGGCAAACGCAAGTTCGCATACGACATCTGGGGCGACACCGTGAACACCGCGAGCCG
>JAGQVV010000227.1 GCA_020437805.1 Flavobacteriales bacterium | reverse complement strand
CAGGCAGGCAGATCGCTTGGGTGCCCACGGCGTCAGCCGGGAACACGTTGGTTCCGCCCAACACCACGACACTTCCGGTCTCGTCCTCGATCTCCCAGGTCACTCCACCAGGGTTGGTAGCGTTCTGGAACTCCAGGTTCAAGCCGTTCTCCGTGCAGGCGGGGTTGAAGTCGCCGCAGGTCACGGTAAGGTCGAAGTCACCCGTTTCGCCGTTGAATCCTTGCACCAGGATGTAGTACGTTTCCGCACTGGAACCGGTCCATGCAAAGCGGCTGAGGAAGAAGCCGCAGTCGGGTGTAGAGTCATCGTTACCACCCACACAGGTCCAACTCCCGCAACTTCCGGTGTACACGTTCAATTTCGTGTCATACGGGCTGCTGCTACCGCAGGTGGTCACCTCCATGTCACCATCGAAACCGGCAACGGTGTACCACACACCGGGTGCGGTCAGTCCGGTTCCGCAGAACGCAGGTGCTGGTGCTTCAGCCGTGGCTCCTGAGGTGGTGCCACTTGTCACACTGTTGCAGCTGATCGCGATGGCATCGCCACATAGGTCATTGTCCGGTGGGCATAGGCCTACGAGGCCCAACGCAGTGGCCGTACAGACCGCGTTGGCATCATGGTTCAGGGTCAGGTCCACCGGAGTGCCGGCAGGGAACGGCCCCACCGTGTACATACCGGTCGCATTGGCGGTTACGATGTCACCGTTCAAACTGTTGGTGATGTCGTAGCTACCGGCCGAACCCATCAGGTTGATGGTCACGTTCACGCTGTATTCTTCATCTCCACAATCCGTGGTCACGGCCGTGGAGAAATTGGGGCCAACGCACGGTGCGAAGTTCAGGTTCACATAATCCAAGGTGCCTACATCACCGGTGGCAGCATCGCAGATGCGGATCTTCCATTCCCCAGGTATACCGAAACCGGCCGGACCGGTCAGCGTGCTCAGCGGCTGCGCAGGTGCGTAGGTCCCGGTGGTGTTGTCCGTTGCCGGGAGGGTTGCGAGGGATGGGGCACCATCCTTCAGCTTGATCGGAATGCAAGAACCCGGATCACCGAAGTTCTCGTTGGATCCACCGGAGGCAACGATCAGGTTGCGCACCTGGCCACCTGGGCTGATCACGCTGATCTGCAGGTCCGAACGCCAGGTGTGGGTGACCACGAGATCCACGCTCTCCAGCACCACATCCACACCGAGCGTGGAGCCTGGAGGCAGTTCGATGCCGTACACCAGATCGGCCGTCAGACTGTTGTTCGTGGCACAACCATTATCGGGGATGTCCGTTGGATCGCCGAATGGAGGGGGAGCTGAGGAGGATTGATCACAATCGAACCATTCCTCAATGAATAGTACCGCTGGCGGTGGTGGTGCCTGTGTCGTAAAGACAAAGCCACCGGAGTTGAGGCTGAAGCCGTCCGGCGAACCGCAATCCCGGCGCATGTAGAAGGTGTACTGCGTGCTGGCCGTAAGACCGGTGATCGTCAACGGCGATTCGTTCGCCGTGATGATGGTCCCGCCGGGGCCGGGCGTCGCACCGGTACCGGGTGTGGTGAAGGACACGGTAGGGCCATACTCGATGATGTAGTTACTGAACGGGCCGGTCCATGTGATGGTGGCCTGGTTGTCCGTGATCCCGGAAGAAGCGATACCGGTCGGTGTCGGACAAGACGAGGCGGCCAGGCAGAGGTTGAAGGTACCCGCCGTGCCGGTGCCGTCGTAGGTGAACACCCGGAGGTAGTATTGCTCGTTCGTCCCGAATCCGGTGAAGTTGATGCCAGTGGGAGAGTTCGGCAGGCAACCGATCAAAGCTCCGAGGCAATCCGGAGCCTCACCGGCGTCGAACAACTCCACACCGTAGCTCAAGGCCGTTCCGGCGCTGAAGTTCATGAGCAAGGGGCTCTGGTAGGACGCGGTGTTGAAGGTGTACCATACATCCTGCAGGTTCCCCGTGCCCACGTTACAGCTCGGTGGCGGGATCGTACCGCCCACGGAGCTTGTGGCAAAGGCCGTGGTTCCCGTGATGTTGCCGGCAGGGCAGCCGTCCACGCTGACGATGTTCAGCGTCTCTGCTGTGGTGCATTCGTCGTTCAGGGGTGGGCAAACATCCGCTTGGGTGAATATCCCGAGGTTCTTATCGCAATCGGAATTGGTGCCGTGCGCAATGACCACGTTCACGTCGCTACCGAGCGGGAAAGGACCGATGTTGAACGGTGTGAAAAGGTCGGCCGCGGTGAGCGCTTGACTGCCAGGGCTGCCACCATCGATGGTCCATTCCAAGGTAGCGGACGTCGCCGGGGTTCCGATCCCATCCTCGAAACCAAGGTCGATCAGCAGGAATTCCAACGAGAACTCATTCGGGTCACAGGTGTAGGCAGGTGTCAGATAGGACACCGCGCCTTCAGCCGGCACACAGTCCGGGGTGCAACCCACGGTCCATGCCCACGGGGTGCTTTGGCCACCATCGAAACAGCTGTTGCTTCCATCGCTTATGATCTCGAAGTAGAGTTCGTTGCCGGTCGAAGTAATGTTCTGCCCGGTCAGTGAACCGCTGAAGTTCCCACCGATGATCGATGTTCCCAGATTGTTCGAACCACTGTAGAAGTTGACCGCATCATTGAGGTCCAAGCTTCCCCCTGAGAAGTTCAAGGTCACTGTTTCGCCCACTTCCACTTGGTAATGGAAGGTACGTGTGTCGCCGTTCTTGTAGCAGTAGGTGTTGCTCTCCGGCGGATTCGAGCAGATGACCGTGTCCGGACAGTTGCTGTACCATGCACCAAGATCCAAGAGGCATTCCGTGCCATTGTCCACGACCACGTTCACGTATCCCCCGACGGGAACAGCAGGGCCGACATTCGAACCAGGTGCAGCTACGACAAGATTCGGTGTGCCACCGTTGATGGAATAGGAAATGCTCCCACCGATTTCCGAACCGAATGAAGTAATGTTCAGTTGGGGAACGAAAACATCGCCCTCACAGTCGTCGAGCACTGAAATGCTCACCTCCGGCGCACTACACACTTTGATCGTGTAATCCTCCACCTGGCCGTAGTCGCTGTCGCCACATGGCGTGCTGTTCGGCCCGAACGCGGAGTCGTGCAATCGGATGCGCATACGGTAAAACCCTGCCGGTTGGGCCGCTGGGACCGTGATGCTTCCCAAGAAAGGATTCGCAGCACCCGGAGAGGAATAGACGTTCTCACCCGCGTCGTCGAAGTCGAAATCGTTGTTCCAGTCCACCCAGATCAACAGACGATCCGAAGCATATACCGGGGATGGAACGATCGAGAAGGGGTAGGCGGTACCCGGTGCCATGTCGGCCACAATGGCCGTGTAATTCTCATAGCCGACCTGGATGCCGGGGGAAGGGTTGTTGATGTTCGCTACGGACACATTGATGATCTTCTCATCGGTCAATGCCAGCGCTCCCGCGAGGCAATAGCCCGTGCGGAACGGATGGGCGTTGGACCAATCACCGGGTGTGCCGCTGCATACGCCTTGCACGTATGCAAAGTAGTTCTGGTCGGCAGCAAGCGTGATCGGGTCGGAGGTTGGTCCGGTCTGCCCGGTGAGCGCCGCATCCTCACCACCCGTACCCGGTAGGCCAGAGCTGCGGATCTCAACGTTGTACGAATCGGCTGAGGTCAAGGTCCATGAGATGACCGCTTCGGTTTGGTTGTTCAGGACATGGTCCACGCCGGTAGGCGTTTCACAATCGGGCAGTGCTTCCACGGTGATGTTGTCCATGAACACCCGGTTCCCGAAGTTGGAGACGGCACGGAAGCGGATCCGATCGGCGCCCGCGTTGATCGGGTAGGCCAAGGATACCCAGTCGGCAGCCACAGGCAGAAGACCGGTGTTGTTGGCCGGCTTCGTACTGAGCACACCAACACCGTCCTCGTTGGTCATGGTCTGCAGGATGTTCCATGTGGCGCCGCCATCCAGCGACTCCTCAAGATGGATCACGTCGATCTCGGTTCCTGAGTAGGAGGCCCCGGCCACATCGAAGGCGACCTGGTAGCCGGCAGGTGTGGTCGGGAGGATCGGGCTGGTAAGGATGAATTCCGTACCGTCCGGGGCATTGAAGAAATCAAAGAGGAAGGAGAAGGACCCTACCTCGTATGCACTGAATCCGGATACACCGAATATGTAATTATCCCCCGGTGCCTCCTCGGTTTCCGACCAGCAGCCGGGTGGGTAGAAACCGGCTTCCATGTCCTCAGGAAGGGTCAAGGTGGTCATCGGTACGTTCAACGTGGCACTTGCCACAGTGCTCGCATCACAGGTCACTTCACAGTAGTAGTCGGTTGCGACCGATTGGTTGGTCACCAATGTGGAGCTGTTGGCACCGGGGATCATGCCAGCACCATCATACCACTGGTACCCGACATTGTTCCCGGGGGTCAGGTTCTCAAGGCTCAGCGTGAAATCCTCACCATCGCAAGCGGAGGTCACGGAAGCCACGGTGTTGCCCGGTGCGGGTGTTCCGGAGCATGCCGGGTTGATCGGTTGGTCGTACGTGATGTTGTCCACCACGAACCAGAAGTCGCCAGCGGACTGCGCGAGGATCCGGATGAAGACCGGCTGCCCCGTCGGCGGCACATAGTTCAGGGAACCCGTATTCACGCAGGTTGCGGAGCTGACATTCGCGAAGGTGGTGATCACGTTCCATGTGGTCCCGTCCACGGACCATTGAGGCTGGATCGTACCGACCCCTGCCGGGGTGGCCGTTCCGGATCCATATTCGATGCACTTGTAGTCGAAGGTGAGCGTGGCTTGTGCGCCGGTGCTCGTACCCAACGAAGTGGTATGGAAGAGATTCGTTACCGGTTCGGCCGGATAGATGTTCGACTTTGCGGCCGGGTTGGTGGCGCTACACGGAGAGTAGCCCTCTCCTGTTGTGCTGGTGATATTCGGTGAATATCCCTGGGTAATGGTCCAATCGTTGCAGGGCGAGGCCGAGCAACCGGTGAAATCCTGGGTATAGCTGATCTGGGCCTCGGTGGTGCCTATCAGTGCCAGCACACCGAAGAACAGGGCAAGCGGCCGCCACCATGCGGTCCGGTGCGTACTCCTTCTTGTATTCGAATGGTCCATGAGCAACAGGGGTTGGTTAGTGATGAAGAGTGAAGGTTGTGCTTGTCAGGAGGCTTCAGAGACCCATGCATATAAGGAAGCATGATCCGAACTTTGGAGTTGCGATCGCATGGGCGTTCTTCCGCATGAGGGAGCAATATAGCAGGTTGGTCGGTTTTCCACGCCCCTATGTCGAAAAATATCCATGGCCCACATGGATCCGGGCTCAGGTGTGCTCCTTTGACATGCGGCGCGACCGTCATGCGCCGGAGCAGCTAACTTGCCACCGTGCACCACCAGGACCAGCCATCCCCCTCCCTCCTTATGGCCTTTCTGCCCTTGGTGGTCCTGATCGCCTTGCTCGCCGCCAACCTGACGGTCTTCGGTGATGGCGGCTTGGACGGCCCGAACCAGTTGGCCCTCTTGCTCGCCGGAGCAGTGGCCGTCGTGATCGGGCTTGCGCATGGAAGGGCCTTCAATGGCTTGCTCCAGCATATCGTGGACAGCATCACCACCGCCTTGGGCGCGATCCTGATCCTGTTGATGATCGGGGCCTTGGCCGGTACATGGCTGCTGAGCGGAGTGGTACCGGCCATGATCTCGCATGGCTTGCAACTGCTCTCCCCGAAAGTGTTCCTCGTAGCCGCCTGTGCGGTCTGTTGCGTGGTGTCCTTGGCGACGGGTAGCTCATGGAGCACGGTGGCCACTGTGGGCATCGCGCTCATGGGGATCGGAAAGGCGTTGGGCATGCACGAAGGGCTGGTGGCCGGCGCGGTGATCAGCGGTGCGTACTTCGGGGATAAGATGAGCCCCTTGAGCGATACCACCAATCTGGCCCCGGCCGTGGCTGGGACGGACCTGTTCACCCACATCCGTTACCTGATGTGGACGACCTTTCCTTCCATCGCTATCACCCTGCTCATTTTCGCTGGTGTCGGCTTGTTCATGGGAGCCGACAAGGCGGTGGTGGGGGTGGAGGAGTTCCGAGCGGCCATTGCGACCAAGTTCACGATCGGGTGGTGGCTCTATCTCGTGCCCGCAGCGGTGATCGTGATGATCTGGCGAAAGGTGGCCGCCCTGCCTGCCTTGTTCATAGGCACGCTGCTCGGCGGTCTGTTCGCGGTCCTGTTCCAAGGCCAGCTGATCAATGAACTTGCCGGAACGGATGGTTCATACGCGTCGCGCACGTACAAGGTCCTGTTCACTGCGATGGGTGGGGACATCAGTGTGGTCACCGGGAATGCCACCATGGATGAACTGCTCTCCTCCAGCGGGATGTATGGTATGCTCAAGACCATTTGGTTGATCCTTTGCGCCTTGGTGTTCGGTGGTGCCATGGAAGGGGCCGGTCTGCTCCAGCGCATTACCAAAGCGCTCATCACGCAGGTTTCGGGCGATGGTTCGCTGATCGCTACGACCGCAGCGAGTTGTGTGTTCGTGAACGTGACCGCGTCCGACCAGTACCTGAGCATTGTGCTCCCGGGCCGCATGTTCGCTCCGGTCCATAGGGATCGTGGGTTGGCACCGCAGGTCCTCAGCCGCACCTTGGAGGATAGTGGCACCGTCACTTCGGTGCTCGTTCCGTGGAACACCTGCGGAGCGTACATGTCCACCGTGCTCGGGGTGGCAACGCTCACGTACCTGCCGTTCTGCTTTTTCAACCTCATCAGCCCGTTGATGACCGTGCTGCAGGGGGCGTTGGGCTATCGGATAGCGCGGCTCCCCAAAGCCGTTCCGTAACCCCGGCGGGGAAACGGCCGTTCAAGGCTCATGGTCCACCATCGTTCCCTGCTCGTCCTCCCCGGGCTTTTCCTCGCCTGCTGCGTTTCCGCGCAGCCGGATACCGCGGTCCTGCCGCCGGATGAGCATTATGTCATGGGCGACGTCGGCCAGGACCCTTCGCCGGACCTGAATGCCTACGAGGCCATGAACAAGCCCTTGGGAGGTGATTCCGTTCGGCTCTGTTCAGGCCACCCGTGCATCGGTTGGGTGGAGGATGTGTACCCCGATGGCACCCTGAAGCATCGCGGGTATTACGATGACGGGCAGTTGACCGTTTACCGCAACTACCATCCGAACGGCCAGCTGGAGCGTGAGTTCCGGTCCTTGGATGCAGTGAAGAGCATCCACAGGACCTATCATGCCAACGGGAACCTGCGTTCCGAGGCACGTTACGTGGACGGGGTCTCGATCACCTTCGAGGACCATTATGTGGATGGTGGATTGCGCTACGCCGAGGAACGGCATCGCAAGGAACCGTATTACATCCGCATGGACCTGTTCGCCGCGGACGGGAAGCCGATCAGCTTGTTGAAACTGGTGGACAAGAAACGGGTCGAGTTCGAGCAGAAGGAATTCCACCCGGGCGGAACGCTGAAATGCCAAGGGCTGGCGCAGTACGACCCTTCGCGCATGGATACCCGGAGGATCGGGAATTGGGTGTATTACAACAAAGCGGGGGAGGTGGTGAAGGAAGAGGAGTACCAGGACGGCAAGGTGGCCTCGGTGCGATAGGAGCATTCACTCTTTTTGAACGAAGAAGCCCCGCTACCGGTGATCCGGAGCGGGGCTTCCGTATTCGCTACGCGCTCTTACTTCTTCTCGTCCTCCTTCACCTCCTCGAAGTCGACATCGGTCACTTCGGCATCCGTGGTGCTGGTGTTCTCGGCTTGTCCGCCTGAGGCGCCGCTGGCCTGTGCTTCTTGCGTGGCCTTGTACATCTCTTCGCTGGCTGCTGAGAAGACGGTGGAGAGTTCGCTCGAGGCCGTGTCGATAGCGGCAAGGTCCTGTGCTTCGTGTGCGGTCTTGAGCTTCGCCAAGGCGTCCTCGATCGGTTGCTTCTTGTCGGCCGGGATCTTGTCCCCGAACTCCTTCAGCTGCTTCTCGGTCTGGAAGATCA
>JAGQVV010000024.1 GCA_020437805.1 Flavobacteriales bacterium | reverse complement strand
ATTCCTCCCATTCAGCGGCGTAGGCCCCACGGCCATCGAAACAGACCGCCCCCACCAAGCCCTTTTCCTTGACCCGTTGTGCCATCCATGTGGCAAAGACCCCACGAGCAATGATCCCGGTAGGCCGCAAGATGCGACAGATCGCTGCCAGGATCGCTTCATTCCACTTCCACCGCGACATCCTGGGGACCATGGGCACGACCCATGCACCCACTGAATGCTTGCGTATCGCTTTTCGCGTGGCCCGGAAGCCACGCAGGCTCACCAAGGCCACCAAACGCACCTCGGGACCGCCCAAGGTGTTGAGGTGGTCCACCACATCGGTGACCTGGCTCCAATAGACCCCGGAGGGTTGGTCGTTGTACGTGAGATAGAGGATCACAGTGCCCGCTCCAGTGCTTCGAACACGCGTTCGGTGGCATGGCCGTCCCAAAGATGCGGTATCCTTCCCTTCTTGAAGGTCCCCAGGTCGATCCTTGCGATGGCCGCACGCAGGGCCTTCAGGTCGAAGGTGATCAGCTCGTTCGTGCCTTCGGTGATCGTGATCGGGCGTTCCGTGTTCGGCCGCACGGTAAGGCAGGGAACTTGACGATACGTGGTCTCCTCCTGGATCCCGCCGCTATCCGTGATCACGAATGCACAGGTAGCGATGAGCTTCTGGAACGCGAAATAATCCATGGGTCCACTCAATGTGACCCCTTTGAGGGAGACCAACTTGTCATGCAGGCCAAAGCGTTCCAAATTGCCCATGGTACGCGGATGGACCGGAAAAACGACCGGATGCTTGCCGGCCACTTCCTCCACCAACCGCACCAATTGATGCAATTGCTCCTTGTCATCAACGGTTGCGGGACGATGGATCGTCATCAATACATGGCCACCGTTGCCCAAGCCCAACTCATCCAGGATCGGTGAGGTTCGTATCCGGTCCTCGAAGGCCACGAGGGTATCGATCATGGTGTTCCCGGTGAAGTGGATGCGCTCCTCAGCGACGCCTTCACGGATCAGGTTCTCCTTTCCGCTCCGTTCCGTGACCAGGAAGATATCCGTGATGCGGTCGGTGAGGATCCGGTTGATCTCCTCCGGCATGCCCATGTCCCGACTGCGCAATCCACTTTCGAGGTGCGCGAGCGGCACGCCCATCTTGTTGGCGGTCAGCGCTGCGGCCAAGGTGCTATTGACATCGCCTGCCACCATCATCAGGTCCGGTCGATCCTTTCCGATCAGCTCCTCGAGGCCGAGCATGATGTGCGCCATCTGGGTGTTCGGACTGCCTTTCGGGATCTCCAACCAGTGGTCGGGGACCAGACCGAATTGATCGAAGAACACGGTGCTCATGCGCTCATCGAAATGCTGCCCGGTGTGCACCAACCGCACCTGCCAATCGCCGCGTTCCGCCGCCACCGCCTTGATCCGGGTGACCTTGATGAAATTCGGGCGCGTGCCCACCACCACCATCAATTTCCTCATTCCTTAGGTGCTTGCGGATATCTCGTTCAAACCAACTTCATGCGATCCTTCAACCAGCCCATCATCAATGCCGACCGTTCAGCCACCCGAAAGCCGAAGAGGCTATAGAATGTGATATAGGCCGAGGTCGTAGCAGCCGAATGCTCGGGGACAAAGGACTTGTCCATGCATCGTTCGAATTCGGCCAAGGCGGCCGTATGATCGTGCTTTGAAAGTACCCTGATCGCCATGAACAGGTATTGGTCCCCCACTGCGATATCCTTGGCGTGGGTGATGGGATCGGTATTCCGCAAGTGATCCCGGATCTCCTGTCTCAAGGCGATGTAGCGCTTCCAATTCGCGCTCAGGTCCGTCCTGGAAATGGAGCCGCTCGATCGTTTCAGCACCAAGCTGCTGACATGGGGGTCCCAGGCCACGGTGGATCCGTTCTTCAGCATGCGGAACATCAACTCGTAGTCCTGACTACTGGCCTGGTCCGGGTTCCACCCACCGACCGCCTCGACCGCACTTCGCTTGAACAAATTGGCACTGGTGGTGCCCATTTGCGTGCGGATCAACGCCGTCCAAGGATTCGTCCCGACACCCCGGACCAATTCCTCCCGACCATCCTCATAGACGTTCAAGAAGTCACCGACCACGATGTCGGGATGACCGCTCGACCCGATCAGGTCCACCTGTCGATGGATCTTGTCGGTGAGGATCATGTCATCGGCATCCAGGAACTGCACGTACTCTCCTTCGGTACGTGCCATGCCAAGATTACGTGCGGCACATGCCCCGTTCCGGGGGCCTCCTTCCCAGCGGAATCGACCGGGGTACTTTACGGTGAGCATCTGAAGTCGCTCGCGGGTCCCATCGGTGCTACCGTCGTCCACCGCGAAGACATCCACATCCTCGTAGGTCTGGTCCATAATGGAACGTACGGCCTCGTCGACATGAGCTTCTACATTGAAACAAGGTATGACCACCGATATCCGCATCGCTCCACGGACCATGGCCCGCTTCCGAGCTCAAAGTACGGGCGCTCAACGTACCCACGCAAGACATGGCGCAGCTATCATGTGACGCTCGTCAATGGCCTCAGGCCAGGATCCGATCCACGAAGCGGTGAAAGGTCACTTGGGCATTGAAATTCTCGTTCCAGGTGCGACGCACGCCTTCACGGAATTCCACTGTGTACATCGGGCCATCCTTGAACCCGTTCAATTGTTCGGCCACTTCCCGCGCTGTCGCCATCCTCGGTAACAGGACACCTGTACCGGGTCGCATGATCTCGCGCACACCCCCGGAATCCGTAGCGATGACCGGTATCCCGAAGCTGGCGGCCTCCTGTATCGCGATAGCGACCCCACCCTCCAAGTGGCTCAAATGGACGAACACGTCCACCGGTTTGCTCTTGTAATGCGCTATGATCTTCTTGTTCAACACCATGCCGCGCAGGTCCACCGAAATGTGCTGCGGGCATCGTGCGACGGCCGCCCGGACGGCATCTTCCTCCTCGCCGCCCCCGAAATGCGTCCAATGCACCGGTCGCTCCACCATTGATAGGGCCTCCACCAGCATGAGCACCCGCTTGCGTGGGATCAGGAAGGAGCAGCTGACCACCTTCAATGGATCGCTGGGATCGTGCGGGCCCGCTCCATGGTCCGAAGTACCCAACATGGCCAGTTCGAACTTCGATGCCAGTGCCGGATGGACCGCCCGCAAATGTTCCTGGGCCGATCGTGAGGCACAATAGACCTGTCCGACATGTTGCAACTGGAAGCGACGGAACGGGATCCACCGGTCGCGATTCTGTTCTTCATACACGTCATAACCGTGGGCCCGGCTGAAGAAGCGCAGACGAGGGACACGTGTGCGCACCATGCCGAGCACCGTGACCCAATCGTGGGTCCAGTACGCGTACACCTTCACTGTGGCCGGATCATACGCAGGCATCACCTCCTCTTCCACCACGCGGGCACGTTGCATCAACTGGGCAATGCGGCTCCGCAACGTAGGCCATTGCATCCGAAAGGCCTTGTATGATGGAGCATCGGACCAGAGCGAACGCAGCAATCGGATCACCAACGGAAACCTTTGCAACATCATCCCGAAGGACATCGTGGCGAAGCGATCATCCATGAGCACGCGCACCTCGCAATTCGAAGGCAATTCGCGTGGTGCGCCGTCGCGGTTCTCGGGAAAGATGACCACACGCTCGAAGCGTTCGCAGAGTATAGGCAACTCGTTCTCCAGAAATGCCTCGCGGAAACCGAATGGGAAACGGGTGGTGAACAACCAGAGTTCCATCAGTTCCGTGCTGGTGTATCGGGCCTTTCGCGGTGCATCATCGTGGCGAGAAGGTAGTATGCGCGGGACCAGGACCACTTGCCGCCGGCCTTGAAGTAGGCCATTGTGGGCGACATGCCATAGGCAGGTAAATGATGGTACAATTCGCTCCACATCCGGTCCAAGCGGCGCTGGAACGCATCCTGATCGAAGACCGCACGCGTCAAGTTCAAATCGGACAGGCGATCGAGCCAAGCACGGTATCGCTTGATGTGTTCCGCTGTAGGTACATCCTTGAAGAATCGGACCGTATAGGGTTGGACCTCCAGTTCGGCATCGGAGATCGGGAACCCGAGCCGGTCGAAGATGTAGCGATAGAGCACATCGAGGTCCGCACCGCGATCACGCCCATGCGAAATGTTCATCCCACCTTTGCGATACAGGATCAAAGGCTCGTCCAGGTTCTTGAAGCGTGTCACTTCCGACAGGTGCACTTGGTACATCCAGTCCTCGCCGTAATGTGGCCAATCATCCTGGAAGCGGATGTCATGCTCCACCAATACACTGCGTCGATAGGCCGACGCGGGCTGGTTCAAGGGTACACCGAAGAGCATTCCTGCCTTGCAATCCACATCCTCCAATTCCACCCTGTGGAGCACGGGCGGGTCGGTCATCAGCTGGATGTGCCCGCTACAGGCCCCGATCTCCGGCTCGCGATCGAGCAGTGCGACCTGCCTGGCGAAGCGTTCCGGCAACATCACATCGTCCGCATCGGCTCGTAGGATGTACTCCCCGACCGCCGCATCGATCCCGCGTTGCGCCGCGCCCCCCGGACCCACGTTCCGTTCCAGGGCAATGATGCGAAGTCGCGGGTCACTTACCTTCTTCAACAAGGACAAGCTCTCGTCCGTGCTTGCGTCATCCACCGCGATCAATTCGAAATCCGCGAAGGATTGTGAAAGGATGCTGTGGATGCACTCGAGCAACCAAGGCGCCTTGTTGTATACAGGAAGCACCACACTGGCCTTCATGATGAGAGGTGGTCCAGTTTGCGCTTCAGCCGGAAGGCCGTCCAGTTCGGAACGGCAAGCTGATGATCCAATTGCTTCAGGATCTCCTGCGTTCCTGCATCCACGGCCACATCGTCCAAGGATACCGTGCGACGGAACGTCCGCATCATCTCGAAGTCCGCGCGTTCATGGATGGAACCGTGCCACTTGATCAGGAAGCTCAGCACCATACGTTCCACGAGGCCCCGGTGATGCTCACGAAGCGGCATGGGGCGTAGCGTGGCGGCATCCGGGTAGCCGGTCCGTAGTGATCGGACCCAAGCTTCCATGCCCAGCTGCTGCGCCATGCCTGTGAGGATCGTGGCGGTCTCCTCTCGAAACCCCTTCGTACCGGTACCGGTCTTGCTCTGCCCATGGATGCGGAAGACGGCAAGGTCCACCGTATCGAAGCGCAGATTGTCCGTGCCGTGCGCGAAAAGCAACTGCCACCATAGTTCCAGGTCCATGCAATAGTGCAAGGCCTCTTCCACCCCACCGATCGCCTTCACCGCATCCATCCGGATGAAAGTGGACTGCTGATTGACCTTCGGGGCCGTGAAGAGCGCAATGGTATTGGAGGGATCGTCGAGTTCAACGCGTTGCTCACTTCCGTCGGGATAGCGCATGATCCGCTGACCACCGTAGATGAGCAGCTCCTGGTCGGCAGCGAAAGCCTCACCGACACGTTCAAGCGCACCGGGAAGCAACAGATCATCGCTGTTCAGCCACCCGAAGACATCACCTGTGGCGTGCTCCAGTCCCTTGTTGATCGCATGGCTCTGGCCACGGTCCTTTTCGCTGCACCACCAAGCCGATCCACTCGCGGCATCCGCGATCACCTCGACCGACCCATCCGTGCTGCCACCATCCACGACGATGTGTTCCAAGCCGGCGTAGCCCTGGTCCTGGACGCTCTCCAAGCATTCCTTCAAGAAACCTCGTTGGTTGTAGCTCGGTGTGATCAAACTGATGGTGGGCACCATGGTCCTGCGGTATTCACGACCTCACGGCCAACCTATCATATACCTCGACCACGGATCCGGTCATGGCCTCCACGGTGAAGTCATCCTGTACGCGAGCATGCGCGGCACATCCCATGCTCTTGGTGGATCCGATATCCCGAACGCGTTCCAACATCCGTTGCACAAGTTCGTCGATCCGTATGTACAAATGGCCACTACGCCCTTCCTCGATCAATTCCGGTGTGGCACCAGAGGCATGCCCGATCACCGGTATACCGCTCGCCATGGCCTCCACCGTGGCACGTCCCATGGCCTCGTCCTTCGAACATTGGAGCAAGCAGTGCGCGTCTGCCAATGGGATGAAGGGGTCCTGCACGAAGCCCGGCAGGTCGATCACATCGGACAAGCCCAGTTCCTTGACACGCGCCCGAACTTCGTCCTGTCGTCCTCCACCGGCCAGTACCAAGCGGGTGTCGGGTTCCTCCCGATGGACCTGTGCGAATGCTTCCACCGAATCCAGTTGTCCCTTAGAGGGGTGGAACAGTCCGAGTTGAAGGAAGGTGAACGGTGAAGGATCCGACCACCGCTCGTGCATCGTTGCACCGAGCTGTTCCATCCGCAGCGTGTTCACGACGCCATTGTGGACCACATGGATCCTTGTCGACTGAGCCATGATCGCTTCCACATCGCGCCTTACGGCGTCCGAAATGGCGATGAGCGCATCGGCTTGCCGAAGTTCGGACCGATAGCGGGACAGGCCACCGTCCACTTTGAAATCGTAATGCGCGAAAGGCAGTTCACGGATATGCCAGACCAAGGGCACCCCCAACGCCTTCGCCAAAGGCACACCCATGCCGATCACAGAGCTGTTGATGTGCACCAGGTCCACCGCTTTGGCGCTGCATACGCGCACCAATTCCTTCATTCGGGTGGCGTTCCAAGCATCGCGTTCCCGACCTTGGCGCCAATACCCGAAGCGCTGCATGATGCGGTGATGTGGCCCGCCCATCAGCATTTGCTTGTGCATCCATGGCACGAAGGGAACGATGGCACGATCGATACCCTGCGCTTGCAATGCCTCGCAGAGCGGACCTTCCTCGGACAGGATCACGAAGGGTTCGATGCCGTGGGCTTCACGAGCGCGCACGACAAGGTCCAGCAAGGATCGGTTGGCCCCGTAGAGTTCCGCATAATGGGTGAGGTATGCCACGCGACGACCCATCTTCAATCCAGTTTCGCTTGCCCACCGAGCCATCGCTTGGTCGTGACCTTCGCGAGGTAGCTCACATCCTTCATCGACACGCCTCCGCGGCTGCGTATGAACAGCGAAGCAGCGGCAAGGTCGCTATCCGCGATAAGGTGGAACGCCTTCTTCCGACGACGCTCCACCTCGGCCCTGAAGACATCCATCGGGAACAGGTCGAGCCCTTCGACGCGCTTGATCAACTCCGTCTCCCAAGCCAAAAAGCGACGGACCAGATCGCGGTCCACCGGGGTCCGGGGCAATTGATGGAAGAGCATGTGCACATCCAGTTCGGCTTCGGATAGCGGGATACCGAAGAAGCGAAAGGCTTCCTTGCATACCGCCGCGCGATCCGCAACGGGATCACGGCCATGCCGCTGGTTCTGCTCTCCGATCCGGTAACGCATCACCACCTCCGGCACATTGGCGAAACGCGCATGAGGGCTCCAGGTCAGCAAGAAGAGGTAGTCCTCTGCAGGCAGCTTCCAGTCATCATTGCTGCGCAGCCCATGGGCCATCATCACCGAACAGCGCATGATGCACGAGCCGTAGAGCACGGGATCGGTGAAGAGCGATCGTCCGCGGCACTCAGCATCGGTCAAGGGCCAGGAGCGTACCCCTTCCGCCGTGCCGAAATAGCGTGCCGCACCACCACAAACCCCGACCTCCGGATGGGCATCCATGAAGGCGACCTGCACCTGGAGCCGGTCGGGCTCCTGCACATCATCGGCATCGAGCACGGCGATGTATCCACCCTGCGCGGCGGCATATCCCACGTTCGCCGATGCGGCCCGGCCCATGTTCCGTTCGTTCCTGATGATGCGGATCCGTGGATCGTCCAATGCACGTAGCCGCTCCACCCCATCGTCCGTGCTGGCGTCATCCACCACCAAGAGCTCGAAGTCCTGGAAACTTCCGTTCAACACACTGCGGGCCGCTTCCTCCACGAAGGCCGCCTTGTTGTACAGGGTCATGAGCACGGTCACCTTCATGGATCGTACCGTTCGGTTCGCGCATTCGCCGCGCACCAATTGCTATTCATAGAAAGAACCGTCATGGATCGAACAAATGTACCCTGTGGCACTGCTGGGAAGGGATCGGGATCCCGCTTCACTTGTCCCTGTTCGATGGTGTCGGTGGTGCGGCACCTTTGATGCGCCAGAGTAAACGATGCATCCAACGCACCATGCTGCAACCCATTCGTGTGAGCCATGTCCCTTGCCCGGATAACAACGCGACAGCGGCCTCACTGACATCGACCCGTTTCAACAGACCCGGATGACGGAATAGAAGAGCGATGGCCTTCGCGCGCTCTGCTCCCGTTCTCGCGCACAACACTTCATAGGTCGCGGCATCCTTGGCAAGTTTCGTTCGTGCCTCCATACCCATGTTCGTCGTTCCCGACCACTCGGACAGTGCCCTGTACAGACGCAAACGCGTGATGTTCCGTCGTGGATCGCTCGTGACCCTGTTATCCGCATGCACACCGCGCAGAGAGACCGCCTTGTCCAAGCTCCCCGGATAAAGGTTACAGTGAAAGGACAAGCGAATGGTGAATTCGGTATCCTCGCCGATCACCAGGTCCTCCCGCATCAGTTGCGGCATGCGATCAAGCGCCGCTTTGCGCATGGTCAATCCATCCAGCGAGAAATGCCCGACATCCAATAGGCCGGAAACACCGATCAAGGCAGGGAACAATTCCTTCGGGGGCATCGGTCTGCGCACCGTGGTGAGTTCGCTCCCGAACTGCTGGTCGAAACGTCTTTGGCCCTCGGCATCATGGTAATGCACGCCGATCGCGTTGTACACACCATCAGCGTCCGGATGTGCATGAAAGACCTGCGCATCACCAACGAATCGTTCCGGCAGGAAGCGATCATCGGCATCCAGGAAGGCAACGAAGGGGCTGGACGCTTCTCGCATGCCAAGGTTCCGAGATGCTGCTGCTCCCTTGTTAACGCCTCCGTCGTGTTGCACCAGGCGCACCCGCGTATCCGACGCCTCGATCCTTCGGCACAGTTCCAAGCTATTGTCAGGCGAGCCGTCCTCCACCAACACCACCTCGTGCACTTCACGTAAGGCCAGCACGGAGCGGACCGCATCCTCCACGAAGGCCGCGGCCTTGTATACCGGTATGACGACGGAGACCTGCATGCTCATCCCTTGTCCCCTTCATTGCGCACAATGGCCGATAGCGAGCGGACCCAAGCACGTACGTCCCTGTCCTTGGAGAGGTACTGATGCAGCAAAGCGCACTTTGGCGCACGTCGTTGCAGCGTGGGCAGCAGGTCGGACCATCGGCGTTCAACCTCCGCCCTGAAAGCGGCTTCCGGCATGTTCCTGCGTCCGGGGACCTCGGCCAAGAGGCGTTTCTTCCATTTGAACAAGGCGGATATCGCCGCAGTGCTATCAGTGGTCGATAGTTGATGGAAAAAGAGCATGTGCGCATCCAACTCCTCCTCGGTATGCGATAGACCGAACCAAGCCAGGAGTGCGGCTGACAAGGCTCGGCGATCCGCAGAAGCGTCCCGCCCGTGGTCCATGTTCTGTTCGCCGATGCGATAGTCCGTCAACGCGGCATCAATGTTCCCGAAATCGCCGTACTCCCCCAAAGCAAGTAGGAAGAGATGATCCTCCCCGGGCATCATCCATTCAATGGCGGCCGAGGCCCGTTCGTTGCGTGCCAGATCCGCGCGGAACATGCAAGAGCCGTATGACACAGGCACCGTGAAGAAGGACTTCGCACGCAGTTCCTCGGGGTCCTGTTTGAAGCGAATAACGCTCTGGTCAGCACCGAAGCATTGGAGGTTGGAGCCCACCACAGCGGTCCCGGGCCGTGCATCCAGGAAGTTCCGTTGTTCCCTCAATCGATCCGCGTGCATGCGATCGTCGGCATCGAGGATCGCGATGTAATGCCCACGGGCCTCCTCGAATCCACGCGCTGCGGCCGCTGCCCTTCCGCTGTTCCGTTCCAAGCTGACGAGCCGGATCCGCGGGTCCTTGATGGACCGCACGATCGCTGGACCATCGTCCGTGCTGGCATCATCGATCACAAGCAATTCGAAGTCCGCGCACGTACTGGCCAATACGCTACGGACCGCTTCGTCCACGAAGCCGCCTTTGTTGTAGAGGGTCATCAGCACGGTGATCATCGTTCAGGTCCCGGCGCCTCGTGTTGACCAAGCATGCGCCGAACGCGACGGTTCAGCAGGTAGTACGTGTGTTGAGGCCGGTGCGAAGGTGAAGCTTGGATATGGGCCCATGCCACTGCCGGATGTTCATCCACCAAGCGGAAGAACCAACGCCGCCAACGCTGCTCCAGGAAGGGCTCCAACACGTGGACCGGGAACACGCCCTTTTCCCGGTTCATGCCTATCAACTTGTCCAACCACGCTCGGAACGCGCGCACGTGCTCCGCATCCTGGGGGAAGGTGACCATGTCGTGCAACATCAGTTGCAGTTCCAGTTCGTCCTCCGTGATGGGCAGGTCGAAGAATTCGAAGGAACGCCGCACGAGTAGCCGCATGTCGTTGACCGGATCTCGACCGTGCCGCATGTTCTGCTCCCCTTCCCGGTAACGCGTCAACGGGGCGGGGATGTTGGCCATGCGACCATGGGACTGTACCTCCAACAGGAAGAGATGGTCCATTCCGGGGGTCAACCAGGTCGGGTCGCAACGGATGCCATGCTCCTCGATCACCGAGCGTCGCAGCATGCATGCCGGATAGGATACGAGTGGGCCGATCAAGGACATGGCCCGTATCGTGTCATCATCGAGCGGCCGTTCCAACAAGCCTTCGCGTACACCGAAGAGTTCGATCCAGCTGCCCACGGCAACGACCTCAGGGTTGGCATCGAGGAATTCGACCTGACGGGCGATGCGTTCGGGATGCATCAGGTCGTCCGCATCGATCACTGCGATGTACTCGCCGCGTGCCGCATCATAACCCCGATTGGCCGCCGCGCCGCGACCCGTGTTCATGGCACTCGGTAAGAAGCGGATACGCTCATCGGAGAAACCGCGGACCACCTCCGGGCCTTCATCGCTGCTGGCATCATCCACGATCAGCAGCTCCAGATCGGTCCATGTGTTCGCCAGAACGCTACGGATGGTCTCAGCAACGAACGGCCCTTTGTTGTACAAGGTGACCAGGACCGTGACCTTGGGTGTTCGCGCTCCCTCCTGGTCCTTCGTCCCGTGTAACTTCACTTCCTGCGTTCCCGCCATGCCTTGGTCCATGCGACCCGTCCGGATCGCGCGTACCCGCAAAGGAACGGAATACAGCCCCTTTCACGCATGGGCTGAGCCTACTTGGACACCCGGTCCAAAATGCGTTGCAAGCCTGCGATGCTACCATCCAAGACATGGTCCCGTTCCGCACATGCTCTTCCGGCGGCACCCAGGCGCCCTGCGAGACCCTGCTCCGCGAGCATGCGCTCCATGTTCCGCGCCATGCCTTCGATGTCATGCTCCGCGGACAACAGACCGCTCACCTCGTGTTCCACCACATCGCCGATGCCGGCATGTCGTGTGGCCACCACCGGGACGCCGCATGCCATGGATTCCAGGACCGCCAAGGGAGTTCCTTCGCGATCGCCGGAGGGTGCTTCGACGCTGTGTTGGACGAATGCCCGCGACCTGCGGAATAGCGCTGCCACCTCGTCCGGATCCAAGGGCCCCGTCAAGTCCACTTGAGCCCCGAGGCCCAATGCGTTCACCAGTTGTTGGCAGGCGCCGAACAAGGCTCCGTCGCCCACGATGGTGAGCCTGGCCTCCGGATGCCTTGCGGCCACTTGCGCGAATGCGAGGATCAACAGATGGGGCGCCTTCTTTTCCACGAAGCGCCCCACCGCCAAGAAGTGTGGAGGCGCCTTGTCCGGATCCGCCGCCGTGAAGCGTTGCAGGTCGATACCGTAGCAGTTGTAGTGCAAGCGCTCCTTGGCCGCGCCCAGTTGCAACAATCGGGTTTCCATCCCACGGCTCACCACCACGACCGCAACAGCGGCATCGAGCATGCGGCGGTAGCCACCAGCGGCCTCGGCGATGCTGTGCATGTGCGCATCGTAGCCATGGAAATGCACCACCAAGGGCACCGCGGCATCGCGACAAGCATCCACCAGCGCATGGCCCATGGGACCGTATTCGGCGAGGAGCACTTGCACCCGTTCCGCCTTCAACAGCTCCACCAAACGTTGGTGTTGCACCGTGCGTGTATCCCAACCGCGAAGCCGCTGCTCCAGTTTCAACCGAAGCCGTGTGCGCGCATCACCGCTTTCGTACAAAGGCCTTCCATTGGCCAAGCGCGGTGGCATCCCATCGCTCAGTACCAACACCACCTCCTTCAGCTCCTTCAAGTGCGCGGCGATGAAGGTCTCGCTGTACACCGAGGTGCTGGGCGTGGCGATGGCAAGGCGTGTGGCGGACATGGTCTTGGAAGGCGATCCGTAGCGCGCGCCGGTTGCTCGAACGGGGCGCTGTCGATCGGCGGGCAAGTTACAGCATGCACCCCGCCGGCTTCTGTATTCAATGCCCGGATCGGCTCCTTGTTCGCCCCAGCATGGCGTGGTAGAGGAAACTTGCTCTGGAACGGCTTGGTAGCCGCACGGCATCGAATGCCGCTGTACGATAGGCGCGTGGCGGGAACAGCAACGCCCAAGCCCGGTAGAGCTCGCGTTCCTCCTTGCGTTGGTCCAGCCCAGGCAGCTTGGCCAGGTTGCGCCGCACCACCGCTTCCTCCAGTAAGCGCGTACGCCGCTTCTCGGTGCTGGTGTGCGCGCGGGACATGGCCGCGTGGGTGCGGAAACGGTTCAAGGCCTCGGCCACGAAGCCCACCCTGGTGCCCGGGAGCAGTCGCGTCCAAAAGAGCCAGTCGCCGCACATGCGCATGTCCTCCACATCGGCCCAAAGCCCGTCCCGCTCCAACAACGCGCGCTTGAACACCACCGCGCTCGCATTGGGGATCACGTTGCGCACTTTCATCAGCTCGGTCGCGAACCGCGTACCGTCCATCGTGAAGTCCTTTTGGAAGGGGTCCGGATCGAAGCATGCCGTGTGTTCCGCCCACGACCCCAAGCTCGCGCCTTGCTCGTCCACCAGTTCGGACTGGCAGAACAGCAGGTCCAGGTCATTTCCTTCTTCAGCATTGAAGATGAACAGGCGCTCGAGCATGTCCACTGCACAACTGTCATCGCTTTCCGCGATCCACACCCATTCACCTCGGGCCACGGCCAGGCCCTTGCGCCATTGTTTGAAGGGGCTTCCACTGTTCCGCAGGTTGACCTCCACAAAGACGATGCGTGGTTCCTTCAACGCGAACTCCTGAAGGATGTCGATGGACCCATCCTCGGAAGCATCGTCCAAGAGGATCAGTTCGATGTTGTCCACCGTCTGCTCCAGGATGGAACGGAGCCGCTCGGGCAGGAATGCCGCATGCCGGTAGTTCGGCACGATCACGGAGACCACGGGGCGCTCGTTCTCCATTCCGTTAGTGGTCCTTGTTGCGCACGCGACCCAGCACCCGGTCCATCAACATGCCCAACAATTGCCGCCCGCTGTAGAGTTCCGATGCCGGGCGCGAGGCCAGGAGGTGGCTGCGCAAAGGGGCCAGGAAGCGCAGGTTCGGCTTGTTGAAGATGTACGTTTCCAACTCCGCTTTCTTCTTGCGCGTGTCCTGTATCATGGACCCTTCCCGCACCCTGTATTCGAAGAACACCTCGGGGATGTACCGGAACTGAACACCCAGGGCGGTGAAGCGCAACCACAGGTCCCAATCCTCCCAGCCCATGTGGGGCATGTGCTCATCATAGCCACCGGCACGATCCCAGTCCGAGCGGCGGAAGCAGGCACAGGC
>JAGQVV010000226.1 GCA_020437805.1 Flavobacteriales bacterium | reverse complement strand
CGTACGATCAGCTGTTGCATGGTCAACGGTTCTGCTGCTTCCGTACACGGCAACGGCCAACAGGTTCGATCGGCGGAACTTTTTCCGTTCCCTTCCGTTGAACGCGTTCGACGAAAGCCCATGAACGTAGCGCCATCCGCCCACAGCAGACACATCCTTCTTGTCGACGACGAGGACGATTGCAACTTCGTGACCAAGCTGGTGCTGAAGAAGGCCGGACACACCGGTCGGCTGACGTGCTTCACCTCCGCGGAGGAGGCGATCGACTACCTCCGACAAGGGCAAGAGGCCCCCGACCTCATGTTCGTGGATATCAATATGCCCCGTGTAACGGGTTTCGAGATGCTGGAGACCTGCGAGGCGGAAGGACTCCTGCCCAACGGCTACACCTCCGTGGTGATGTTCTCTTCCAGCAACCGACCTGCCGATCATGACAAGGCCCTCTCCTTCCGATCGGTCATCGGCTACGTGGAGAAGGCTTTGACCGTTGAGAGCTACGAACGTGTCTCCTCCGACCATGACCGTCTACGTGCCTCCTAGTACCGGAAACATTCCAATGAAAAAGATCCTGATCATAGAAGACGAAACGATCATTTCCTTCGGCTACCGACTGCAATTGGAACGCATGGGTTTCGACGTGATCGGCACGGCACGGAGCTCCGAAGAGGCCGAAACGCAACTGGCCTCCTTGGAACCGGACCTGATCATCATGGACATCTACCTGAAAGGTACCAAGACCGGTCTGGAACTTGCGCAGGAGATCCATGCCGAGCATCCCATTCCTATCCTTTTCCTCACGGCGAGCACCAAGCCGGAGATCATCAGCGCCATACACGCGTTGAAGGATTGCCAATACCTCAGCAAACCGATCAACTCGGACAGCCTCACGGACATGCTCCAACGTTTCCTACAGGGCAATTGATCGCGCATGAAGGTGCAACCCGAACAGGCTGAACGGCTGCATCGGTTCGCGCACGACCTGCGCAACCGCTTGATCGGACTGCAACAGGTGCTCGAGCAGCTCGGTCATGATGGTTCCGACCCTGAGCGCATGGAACTCATCCGGTTCGGTGAAAAGCAATACTTCAAAGCGCTGCGAGAGGTCGAGGTGCTGTTGGACGACCTGGGCGTGGACCGGGGTTCCATCACGCCCGACCTGGAACGCTTCCGGGTACGTGATCTGGTCAATGAACACATCGATCTGCTGAAGCACCGTTTCACCGGTAAGCTGCAACGGATCGAACTCGACATCCCCGCCGAACTCCAGGTGTTGGCCGACCGACGTGTCACCGGGGACATCCTCAACGCGCTGTTCTCCAACGCCTCCAAGTTCTCGTCAGCGGAAAGCACGATCGGGATCAGCGCTGCCGTGAACGGCGGGATGGCTGAACTGGAAGTCCAGGACCATGGTACCGGTCTTTCCAATGAGGACCTCGCACAGGTCTTCGACCGCTTCGCATGGCTGAGCAACGAACCCACTGGGAATGAATCCCAAGGACGTGGCACGCTCGCCCGTGTCCGCGGCTACGCGCAAGCGCAACACGGCGACCTGCTCGCAACGAGCGCAGGACTGGGACATGGCTGCACCTTCAAGCTGACGCTACCACTCGGTTGATGGTAGGGCTTGGACCTACTCCGGCGGCACCCGTTGAACATTCTTCGCAACACGCTGGCCCCGGTTGTTCATAGCGACATTGAATTCCAGTTCATCGCCGATCCGGAGGTCACTGAATTCGACGTCGACGAGATCGTCCCGCAGGAAGAACAGATTATTGTCCGGGTATCGAATGAAGCCGTAACCGCCCATCAGGCTCATTATCGTGCTCCGCTGTCTGACGGTCGGATCCTCATCCGCGGTGGACATGCCAACCTCCTCAAGGTCACGTGGGCCGGAGCCCATCTGTACGAACATCTCGCGGATCACCTCATCATCATCCCGCAAGCCCTCCTCCACGAGGTCGTGCATCTGCAAAGGGTAACTGACCTCATTCCACAGGTCCGTGCTCACGCGTGTGGTCTGGGTCTCGCCTGATTCAGCATCCGTGAATTCGAAGTCCCAACCCAGCAGCATCGTCTTGCACCCCAAGGCGTGCAGCTTCCTCACCGTTGGCACGTGGTCCCCGTCCGAAGCCACCAGCGCGACCACATCATAGCGCTTGAGCATGCACAGCTCATAGGTCTCCAACGCCATCAGGACATCGATACCCTTCTCCTTCTTTCGACCCATCGTATCCTTCAGCGGGAGGTAGTGGGTCTGGACATTGTTGTACATGAGGACATCGTCGAAGACCCGGTCATAGTAGAGCTGGTTGGGCTTCTCGTTGGCATCGCGCGCCGAGAACCGGCCCCTGAAGAAGTGCGCGTCGATGATGTGACAGAGGTTCGGGCGCGTCCCTTCACGTTCGGCAACCATGTGCTTCACGAAATCGTGCAAGCCCCCGATGTGGATACGTCGCCGGTGCTCGTGGACATAGTTGTAGTAGTTGCTCACATGGGTGAAATAGCTCCCATCATAGAACACGCCCACTTTGAGCGCGTGACTTCCTTTCATTGGACTTGGCATGGATCATGGATAAGTGCATAAAGTTAGCGGAGCATGGTAAGCGCTACGGCTAACTTGCGAACCCGAATGCGATATCTGCCGCTCATCCTGCTCATCCTGGTCGCGCCGCGAAACACCATCCGTGCCCAAGAGAACGTGCCAGGACCACAGCAAGCCTTGTCACTTACCCGGTCGATGAGCATTCCGTTGAACGGTGTGCAATTGTATGATCAGGTGCTCGAGGCTTGGACCTGGACCTTCGGGAAGGAGCCCAGTGCCAAGATCCTTCGTGCGGATCGTGAAGAGGGTGTCCTCGAAGGGACCGCCCGGATCAATTTCAGGTCGAACATGTTGGTCGGGCGGGAAGAGACCATGGGCATCATCACCTACCTCGTCCACTTCCAGGTCAGGCCTGGAGAGTGCCGTGCGGTCGTAACCCAGTTCGTTCATACGGGGAACATCAAGACCACTCGTGGGGGCATCCACATGGGCCGGTTGATGCGCGATGAAACGACGATCACGAGCATTCGTGGGCTGAGCCGTGGGAACACGACCCAACTTCATGCCGAGCTCCGTATCGCTGCGACATCGCGGATCGAGACACTGCTGCGTACCATGGAATCCCGCATCAGGTCCTCAGTGGAGCCTTGATCAGGGTAACCCTTTCCCATAGGGCACCGTTCAAAGGGACAATTCCATGTCCCCTACGAAACGCTTCGTGTTCCGCTCATGGCCCATGCTGGCCATGGTCCTCATGGCCGTATTCATCGGCTATGGCCTGCTCCTTGTTTCCCGCTCCCGTGAACTGCAGAGGACCATCGACAAGGAAGTCCACTTACTGGATGACCTGAACCGACTGAACGATGCGATCCATCAACTCGGACTGACCCACCGTATGGACGTGGGTACGCGACAGTTCCTGTGGCATGCCGAGATGGAAAAGTTACAGCAACGGGTCGTCACGATCGCCGCGACCTACTCGACCTCCCCCGGTATGGACGAACTGCCGGGCACCCTCGAAACGCTGCTGCACCAGTGCGACTCCCTACACCATGACGCCATGGCCGACCAAGGTGCTTGGAGCACCAAGCGGCCGACCGAAGCGGTATTCCAATTCATGTTGCAACGCGCGCAAAAGGCCGTGGACCGCGCCGCCAGGAGCGTCCATGAACAAGGTCTCGCCACCCATACGAGCACCCTTTCGGGGAGTTGGGATGAAGCGCGGTTCCTGCTCATCGTGTCCTGCTTGCTGGCCATCGTGTTCGCTTGGTTGGTGAACGTGAGCAACAAACTACTGCAGCAAAGCAACCTGCGCAGCCAGCAACTCGATGTCGCCAAGATGCGCTTGGAGCGCACCAACCGCGAATTGCGCGAGACCATGCTGAGCAAGGAAGAGAAGGAGGTGATGCTGAAGGAGATCCACCATCGGGTGAAGA
>JAGQVV010000225.1 GCA_020437805.1 Flavobacteriales bacterium | reverse complement strand
TGACGCTTCATGTATCGGGTCAAGGCCACACGAGCTGCTTCGATCTGTCGGCCGGTGAGCCATACGCTCTCCATACCCTTCAATCCAAAGGAACCCAGGGTGACACGGTGACCACGTTGGGCCTCACCCTTCATGCGGCCCTTGTGCATATTGCGGCGCCTGCTGCGCTTCGGTTGCAACATCTCTCTTAGCTGTTACGGTTGTTTCCACCGCGACGGTCCCCGCCACGGAAATCCCCTCCACGTCCTCCTCCACGACGGTCCCCTCCAGGGCCACGACGATCACCGCCGCGACGCTCCGGACGTTCACCGCCCATGCGTGGGCCCGAAGGGCCACCCTTTGCCTGCCCTTGGTTCGGGCTCAGGTCCTGTTTGCCGAATACCTCACCGCGCATGATCCAGCACTTCACACCGATACGTCCCATCTTGGTGTGCGCCTCGGTGATGGCGAAGTCGATGTCCGCACGAAGCGTATGCAAAGGCACACGACCATCACGGTACTTCTCGGTACGTGCGATCTCAGCACCGTTCAAGCGACCGGAGACCTGCAGCTTGATGCCTTCCGCACCCATTCGCATCGTGCTGGCAACAGCCATTTTCATGGCGCGACGGAAGCTGATACGGCCTTCGAGCTGACGGGCGATGCTGTCGGCCACCAAACGGGCATCCAATTCCGGACGCTTGATCTCGAATATGTTGATCTGGACGTCCTTGCCGGTGAGCTTCTTGAGCTCCTCACGCAACTTGTCCACTTCGGCCCCACCCTTTCCGATGATGACACCGGGACGGGCCGTATTGATCGTCACGGTCACCAACTTCAACGTGCGCTCGATCACGATCTTGGCGACGCTGGCCTTCTTCAAGCGCGCCATCAGGTACAATCGGATCTTCTCGTCCTCCACCAACTTCTCGGTGTAGTTCTTACCGCCGTACCAATTGCTGTCCCAGCCCTTGATGTATCCCAGGCGTTGGCCTATCGGATGTGCTTTCTGTCCCATGTTCCCTTAGGCTTCCTGATTAACGGTATCCACGATCAAGCTCACGTGGTTGCTACGCTTCTTCATTCGGTATGCACGACCCTGCGGTGCCGGAAGCATGCGCTTCAAACCACGGGCTTCGTTCACCTGCACGCTCTTCACCACGAGGTTCGAAGCATCGGCACGCTGGCCTTCGTTCTTCGCCTCCCAGTTGGAGATCGCACTGATCAACAACTTCTCCATATCACGACTGCTGTGGCGCGTACTGAAGCGCAGGATACCCAACGCTTTCTCCACTTCCACACCACGGATCAGGTCGGCCACTTGGCGCATGCGGCGCGGCGAGGTCGGTACATTGCGCAGGTGCGCGATGGCCACGGTCTTCATGGCCTCCTTGCGCGCATCAGCTGCTATTTTCTTACGCTGTCCCATGCTGGTGATCAGTTCTTCTTGTTACCGGAATGGCCGCGGTAGGTACGCGTCGGAGCGAATTCGCCCAGCTTATGCCC
Source organism: Flavobacteriales bacterium (assembly GCA_020437805.1). Classification (GTDB taxonomy): domain Bacteria; phylum Bacteroidota; class Bacteroidia; order Flavobacteriales_F; family PHOS-HE28; genus PHOS-HE28. The sequence goes on along the minus strand of JAGQVV010000225.1, from coordinate 364 downwards.
TACCATGTTCTCGGTCACATAGACCGGGATGAACTTGTTCCCGTTGTGCACGGCGATCGTCAACCCAACGAAATCGGGGCTGATGGTACTGGCACGGGACCAGGTCTTGATGACGTTCTTCTTCCCGGAGGCCTGTGCCTCGCCTACACGCTTGTTGAGCTTGTAGTGGATGAACGGTGGTTTCTTGAGTGAACGGCTCATAGGCTATTGCGTTGATCAGGCGCCTTTGCGGGCGTTGATGCGTTCGATGATGAACTTGTTCGACGTATTCTTCGGTGCGCGGGTCTTCTTGCCCTTCGCCAACAATCCCTTGCGGCTCCTTGGATGACCACCGGAAGCACGACCCTCACCACCACCCATCGGG
>JAGQVV010000224.1 GCA_020437805.1 Flavobacteriales bacterium | reverse complement strand
CCGGCCTTGGACATGTCCATGAAGAGCCACAGCAGGATCTGCGGTACCAACTGTGCGGTCATGTCCGTGGTGTCCGGGTCGGCCACGTACAGTTCATACGCGTCGGTCCAATAGATGTCGTTCATCTGCCCCAGCAGAAGCAGGTTCGTTTTCAAGGTATCCCGGATGCCTTGCGAAACCGGTATCGCGAACAACAGGTCATCCGTACCGGCAACGATCACGTTCGGGTCCGACGGGTCGCTGTACTCGGCCACCACCGCCAGCAGGTCCACCTTGAAGCTCAGGTTCCGGCTGGTACTTTGGTGGAAATTGTCGTCCGTCACGAATCCATTGTAGATGATCCCTTGCAAGGTGTTGTTGCGCGCCGGGTAGGTGGCGGTGTCCAGCCAGATATCATCATACTGCGGGAACTGGTGGTAAGCCGACCATCCCGCCACGTTCGGAGGATCGTACAGGTCCTGTCCGCAGTAGCTGATCAGGAAGTACACTTGGCGGTAGATCCAATAGCGTGCTTCCAATTGTTCCGGTGCCGTGGGCAAAGGGATCTTCAGCTTGCGTATGGCGCCCACCACCAGGTCCACCGGCGGCATCACCATGCAATTGCGAAGGTCGTTCCGGAAGAAATGGTCGCTTGTGATCATGGCCTTCACCACGATCCGTATCTGGTCCGGTGCGCCCATGTTGGCGCGGAACAATTCGGCCAGCGGCTCGACAAGGTCGGTTTCCGCTGCACTATCGATCTCGCCGTGGACGAAGAAGCGATAGAGTTCACGGCAGATGAAGCGCGAAACCTCCTCCTTCGCCAGGATCATGTCCAACAAGGCGTTCAGTTCGATCTCCCCGGCCGTCGCCCCGGTCTGTCCTTGGATCACCGTGTTGTTGAAGAACGTGCTGAAGGCTTTGTCCCCCGGCGAATGCAGGTTCGTGTTGAAGACCACATCGGGAATGATGGGAACGCCGTTCACGAACTGCCGCACCTGCCAGCCGGTCAACACGCGCGCTGCGGCCTGCACATCGGCCTCGGTGTATCCGCTGCCTTCACCCAGCGTGAAAAGTTCCATCAATTCACGGGCATAGTTCTCGTCCGGTGCCACGGATGTGTTCAGCGTGCCGTTCAGGTAGATCAGCATGGCCGGGCTCTTGCTCACCTCCAACAGCATCTGCCGGAAATTGCCCATGCAATGGTTGCGCAGGATCCGGTCGTAGTCGTAGAGCATATCCCCGCTGAACACCGCACCCAGTTCAACAGGCATGTGGTTGTACCAGAACAGGGTCAGCTTCTCCCGCAGGTTCCGCTCCTGTTCCAGGATCAATCCGGCGCGCCATGATGCGAAGCTGAACACACGCTCAGCGGTCGCTTCGTCCGGGGCGATCGGATCGTTCACCGTATCCACCCAGGTCGTCCCGAAAGGGACCGCCGTATCCACCAGTGTAGGGTCCGGTGTATTCCCGTTCAAGCGCCAGTAGGTCTTCAGCGGCGGTGAAGCATTGTTCCAGAAGTTCAGCAGGTGGTCGGAAACGCCGTCCAGGTTCCAACTATCGAAGAACGCCAGATCGGCATTCGTGGCCCCGAACAGCGTGCGCTTCAGCAAGTGCTTCAGTTCCGCACGACCGAACGGACCGGTATAAGGGGTAACAGGCATGGGAGAGCAGCTTCGTCGTATAGGACGCTTACGGCCCGAAAAGGTAGAGATCCCCAGCGAAAAGCCCGCTTTAGGACACGGCCTGTCCCATCCGCGGTTCGCACTCCGATCAACGACCGATGCCCTCTGCGCCTCTATCGCCAATGCCGCCGGCTCTCCGCAATTCTCTGCGTCCTTGCTCCTCTGCGGTTCCCCTCTCCGAACATCCGCGATCCTCCGCGTCGATCCGTGGTTCGCATTCCGCCCATCATAAGTAGTCCTTTGCTCCCTCCAGCGCCCAAGGCGCCCAACCTCCGCATTCCCCCGCGCTCTGAGCTTCCCTGCGTTGAACCCTTCGCCCACCATCCGACTTTCCCCCACGCTTGCCGCATCCATCAGCGTTCTATTCATCCTCGCCCTCTTCGTACGTTCGCAACACCATGAAACTCGTCTCCTTCAACGTCAACGGCATCCGAGCAAGCGTCACCAAAGGCCTCGCCGACTCCCTGCAAAAGCTCAACGCCGACATCATCTGTTTCCAAGAGACCAAGGCCACCCCGGAACAGGTCGCTGAAGCCTTGAAGGGCGTCAACGGCTACCATGTCAATGCCTATGGTGCAGAGAAGCTCGGCTACAGCGGTACCGCGATCGCGAGTAAAGAGAAACCCGTCAAAGTGGACTTCGGTATCGGCATGCCGGGTCACGATGATGAAGGCCGCGTGGTCACCGCCGCCTTCAAGGAGGTCGTCGTCGTCACGGTCTATACCCCCAACAGCGGCCAAGAGCTCAAGCGCCTCGGCTATCGGCAGGAATGGGACGCCGCCTTCAAGGAATACGTCACTGAGCTCTCCAAGCAGGACAAGCCCGTCATCATCTGCGGCGACCTGAACGTGGCGCATCGCGACATCGATCTCGCGCGTCCGAAACCCAACTACAACAAGAGCGCGGGGTACATGCAAGAGGAGATCGACGGGCTGGACGCCTTGATCAACGCCGGCTTCATCGACACCTACCGCCATTTGCATCCTGAAGAAGTGAAGTACAGCTGGTGGAGCTTCCGGGCAGGCGCACGAAGCAAGAACATCGGTTGGCGTATCGACTATGTTCTCGTCAGCAAAGGCTTCGAGAAGAAGGTCAAGGAAGCCTTCATCCTCAATGAAGTCCTGGGCAGCGACCATTGCCCTGTCGGTATCACCTGGTAACGGTCGCTATGGGCGCATCATTCCGGGCTTGACCCGAAAACTCGAAACCTCAACCACATCGGCGCAGATCCCCACACCATGAAGAACCTCCTCCGCCTCGAAGAGCTTGCACAGTTCCTTTTCTGTGGGTTCTGGATGTACTTCTTGGGCGTTCCGTGGTGGTGTTATCTCTTGCTGCTTCTCGGACCTGATATCGGCATGCTCGGCTATTTGGTGAATTCCAGGGTCGGTTCGATTTCATACAACCTGCTTCACCACAAAGGCCTGGCATTGGTCGTTTGGATGCTTGGGATGTTCACCGTCGATAGCATGGAGAATTGGAGTACCGGTTGGATACCTGGTTTGATCCTCTTCGGTCACGCCAGCATGGATCGCATATTCGGTTACGGCCTCAAGTTCGGGGACAACTTCCACCATACGCACCTGGGCTGGATCGGAAAGGGGGTCAAAGAGCAGGAGCGATCGCAATAGGCAACATCTCCGGTTGCTGCGCTTTCGTCCTTGCCACCTGCTCATGCCCCTTGCCACCCGCGCTTGCCACCTATGACCAGCTTTCAGTTCTGCGAGTGCAAAGCCACGGCATTCCCCTCGGTGTCCATTAAGAACGCCATGTGGCCGATCTCCGGACTGATCTGCGTCTTGGGAACAGTGATCTTGCCACCTGCCTTTTCCACACGTGCTAGAACCGGAGCAAGGTCCGGGTTGGCATTGAGGTAGATCACGGCGCCGGCCGCGCTGGGCTTGTGCATCGCGCTTTTCACTAGTGCGCCTCCCACTCTGCCGTTCATGCTATCGGCAGGGAAGGTCCGCATTTGCATGTTGGGGAAGTCCATCTTCTCCATCGTGATCCCGAGAATGGTCTCGTAGAATTCCTGCGCGCGGTCCAGGTCGTCCACCGCGATCTCGAACCAGTTCAGGGCATTGGTCGTGTTGTCCATGTTCGTAGGCTGTGTGATGAACGGTCAAGCTACCCAAAGGAGTTCATTGGTCGGTGTATCATGTGATGGCCCGTGTGGATCGTGCTGGGCCATCTTTGTGCAGCACATGCGGATCCTCCTCCTGGACAACTACGACTCCTTCACTTGGAACCTGCACCACCTGCTGGAACCGCATGCCACCGTGGATGTCATCCGTAACGACGCCATCACCGTCGCCGAAGCCGCGCGCTACGACCGTATCGTCCTAAGCCCAGGCCCCGGCCTGCCGAAAGAAGCAGGTATCATGATGGAACTGCTGCGCACCCTCATGCCCACACACCCTATCCTCGGTGTCTGCCTCGGCATGCAGGGCATCGTCGAAGCTTGTGGCGGAACCCTGTACAACCAGGCCGAGGTCATGCACGGCCGCGCCGTCCCATGCATCCCGACGGCGCCGCGCGATCCGCTCTTCAGCGAACTGTCGGACGCTTTCCTCGTAGGTCTCTACCATAGCTGGGCTGCGGATCCCGCCACCTTGCCCGCCCAACTGCGCATCACAGCCAAGAGCGAAGCAGGGGTCATCATGGCCTTGCGTCACACGCAATACCGCGTCTGCGGTGTGCAGTTCCATCCGGAAAGCGTCCTCACTCCGGCCGGTGCGTTCATCATCGCGAACTGGATGCAGGAGTAGCGGTCCTTCCAAAGCACTTGGTCCTTGGAGAGTGATCGGGGTCCCTTAACAGAAGCACCATTCCATTGGATCGGTGTCATCCGTGGTCGTACTGGATCAACCGCCCACTGCTACTTCCCGGCCACGTATGACCAATACCTGACCAGCATTAAGGAACCAACCCTCAGAACAACAGGTTCCGATCATTCCCGTACGGCTGCCGCTGCTCCAACTTCAGGTCCTTCAGGATGCTGGCCTTCACATTGATCCGGAACGTGAAGCTCTTCCGCACCCCGATCGGGATGATGTTGAAATTGAATTCCCAACAGTGCAGGTCCCAGTATAGGTTCAGGGAGGTCGGCGTCCATTCCTCCGCCACGATATCGTAGCCACTGCTGAAACCGAGCTTCCAGTGCTTCAACACGGTCACATCACCGTTGAACAGGATGCTTTGCTGCTCGCTATCGCTGGTGGTATCGGCCACGTAACTGCGGTTCAGGTTATAACTGTAGTTCACCCCAAGCCGCCACGGCAGGCTGAAGTTCACCCTGGCGCCCTTGCTCGGATCACTATCCTCAACCACCTGTTGGTCATTGGTATTGCCGCTGGCCGTCGGTGTGCCGTAGCGCTTGCTCTTCAGGTCGAAGCCTGCTGCCACGTTCGTGTAGAGCATCCGGAACAAGCGCCCGTTCACGCTCTGCTCGCTCGCGTTGGTCCGCTGCCCGAAGAAATCCACCGCATAAGGGTCCCACAAACTGTTGAAGTTGATATTCAGCTTATTGAAAAGTGTGGTCCGCGCCGCAACGCTCATCGGCGACCAGCGGACCGAATCCTTCAACAGGTCGTAGCTGCTGTTCACCCCCACGAAGTCGAACAATTTGATCTTCTTGTACTGCACGTCATCCGATACCCCTGCGCTGTCAGCCGTTGCCTTGCGGTCGCGCACCTTCGCCTCCAGGTTCTGGATCAGCCCCACGGATACGGCTCCGCTCTCGCCGGCGGCCGGCTTTCCGTAGATCCCGATATCGTAGGGTGAGTAGCTGCTCGTAGTGCCGTTGGGCCCGAATGGTCCAAAGATCTGCGTACTGCCATCGGGTCTGTATGTGAAGCCGACGCTTGGTGTCACCACATGGCGGATCGCCTTCAGCGTTTTCCCCCGGAACGTGTACATACCGTACAACTTGCTCGTCAGCGTGGCACCCGCGTTCCACTCGAACACCCTGGAGAAACCCGGCACGGTATCCGTGGTGGTGCTGTTCGTCTCCGCGTCGTAGGTCTTGCGCAGCGTTTTGGTGTACCAACGCTCTATGCCGCGGAAGTCCGGGTTCAGGGAGAAGAACTTGTTCTTCACCGTGCTGCTCACCAACACGGTCTGGCGCACTCCGTTCTGCATGGTGTTGATCAAGTTGGACACGTTGCCCAAGTAGATCTGGTCCTCGGTGGTGCGCAATACGTTGTCGAAATTGGCTGTGTACGCAATGCCGATCTGGTCATAGAAACGGCTCGGTGCCGAAACGGGCCGCATGTCCTGGAAGGGGAATATCCGTTGCAGATTGAAGGTGAGGGAGGGCAGGGTCACATCGAAACTGCCCGTCAGGGTGTTCTGCGCATGCCGCGCGTTGGCCGTCAGGTTGTATGGCTTACCGATCCATAGGTGCGTCCAGCTGATATTGCTCTGGAACGTGTTGCTCAAGTAATCGACCGTACTGCTGTTGAAGTTGTTCGTGAAGT
>JAGQVV010000223.1 GCA_020437805.1 Flavobacteriales bacterium | reverse complement strand
TTCACCAGCACCGAGCAGAACCCGACCGTGACCGCAGAAGGTGTGTACACCCTGGTTGTGACCGCTGAGAACGGATGTGAAGGTCGTGAGAGCGTGTTCGTGGATCGTGATGAGTGTGGTGAATGCCCACCGATGATCATTTCCTGCCCGGGTGATGTGACCGTCCAGTGCGCCGAGGACTTCTCCCCTTACGGAGTGGGCGGTTCCCCCGAATACCGCGAAGGGGACATTGAGGACGGTGAGGGTAAGAAGTGTCCCAAGATCATCGATACGGGTTGGTATGATGAGTACTTGAGCGCTTGCCCATTCGTGATCCGCCGGACCTTCTACGCGGTGGATGAAGATGGTATGTTGGAGACGTGTAGCCAAACGATCACCGTGATCGATGAGGTGGCGCCGATCTTCGAGAACGTCCCAGCCGACCTGACAATCTCATGCGACGGTAACCTTGACGATGTACCGATGCCCGATGTGTGGGCCTATGATGAGTGCACGAAGACCGAGATGCCGGCATGGTTGGAAGTGACCCGTGTGAACGGCGATTGCGCCTCTGAGTATGACCTCATCCACACTTGGTCCTCCACCGACTACTGCGGAAACACAGGCACTGCACAGTGGACCATCCACGTGATCGACAACGAAGCACCCACCCTGTTCTGCGAAGTGGAGGACATGAAGGTTTGCTGCGACGATGTACCTGAGCCGGTTGAATGTTCCGCCAAGGACAATTGCGACCCTGATGTGGTAGTGCACTTCAGTGAGAAGAAGACCAAGGGTGACTGTGAGAAAGGGTACGTGATCACGCGCACCTGGACAGCAGTGGACGCTTGCGGCAATGCCAGCGCCCAGGAGCAGATCATTCAAGTGATCGGTGAAAAGGAATGCAAGGGATATGCTGATGAAGCACCTCTTGTCACCGAAGAGATCGAGCCGATGATCGAGGTGGTTGCTTCACCGAACCCTTTCCGTGGCCAGACCATGATAAGCATCTTGGCCAAGAAGAACGGTAACGCCACTGTGATCATCACCGATCTCCAAGGTCGTCATGTTTCAGAAGCCTTCAACGGTGCAGTGAGCGCTGGTGAGGCTGTACGCGTGGAGTTCTCTCCGAAGGACCATGGCGCCGGTACATACATCTATCGTGTTCGTATGGAGGGGTTCGAGGTTCGTGGCCGTTTGGTCCACAACCCTTGATAACTTCAACCACCTAAGTCCGAGGCCCCTGCTTTTTCAGCAGGGGCCTCGTGCATTGAAGGGGTCTTAGCTTCGGCCTGACATTTCGAAAATGGATACCGGTACACCACTCGCAGAACGCATGCGCCCAATGGGCCTGGGGGATGTTGTAGGCCAAGAACATTTGGTCGGGAAAGAAGGGGTGTTGCGTAAAGCCTTGGCAGGCGGCATGTTGCCCAGCATGATCCTGTGGGGGCCACCCGGCGTGGGCAAGACCACCTTGGCCAGACTGATCGCCCAGGACCTTGGTCGGCCGTTCCATTCGCTCAGTGCCATCAATAGCGGCGTGAAGGATGTGCGCGAAGTGATCGAGAAGGCCGGTGGGGCCGGTCTCTTTGCTCGGAGCGCGGTGTTGTTCATCGACGAGATCCATCGATTCAGCAAAGCCCAGCAGGACAGCTTGCTCGGTGCAGTGGAGAAAGGCACCATCACGCTCATCGGCGCAACCACCGAGAACCCCAGCTTCGAGGTGATCCCGGCATTGCTCTCGCGGTGTCAAGTGTATGTCCTGCAACCGCTGGCCGAGGAACAACTGCGTTCGCTGCTGGATCGTGCGATGATGGAGGATACCGAAATGAGTGCTCTTGATATCACTATTGCAGGGACCGATGCATTGATACGGGCCAGTGGTGGTGATGCCCGACGCCTGCTGAACACCTTTGAGCTCTGTGTGCGTACGGCCAGGCGCGGTGCCGAAGATGGGACCATCATCGTGGATGATGCCTTGGTGAAGGACGTGGTTCAGAACACAGCAGCTCGATACGACAAGCAGGGCGAGCAACACTATGACATCATCAGTGCATTCATCAAAAGCATGCGCGGTAGCGATCCGAACGCCGCAGTGTATTGGCTTGCCCGGATGGTTGAAGGTGGTGAGGACCCATTGTTCATTGCACGGCGGATGGTGATCCTGGCCAGCGAGGACATCGGTAACGCCAACCCGAACGCGCTGTTGATGGCGACCACCACCATGCAAGCGGCCCAGATGATCGGATGGCCCGAAAGCCGTATCATCCTGAGCCAATGCGCCATCTACCTGGCCTGTTCACCGAAAAGCAACGCGAGCTATGTGGCGATCGGCGCGGCACAAGCACATGTGAAGGAGACCGGTGACCTACCCGTCCCCTTGGCCCTCCGCAACGCGCCGACCAAATTGATGAAGGAACTCGGCCACGGCAAGGACTATGGGTATAGCCATGACGGTGAGGAGAACTTCATCGACCAGGAATTCCTTCCCGAGCGGATCAGCGGGACGGCATACTATCAGCCCGGGAACAATCCGAAGGAACAGGAGTTCGAGGCCAGAATAAAGCGCTTGTGGAAGGGCAAATACGACAGCTGATCAGTTAGCCCGTTCGGTCTCCAAGTAGCTCTGGCGCATGTCGTAGATGATACCCAGGCTCACCATCAAGCCACCTACTCCTTGTTCGACCATCTGCCAGAGCACGTCCACAAGCATGTGCACCGCGCCACTTTTCGCAAAGGACATCCCCAGCACGAAGATCACCAGATAGACGAAGAAACCCGACGCCGCCCCGATCAGCATGGAACTGAAAGGGAACCCTTGCTTCAATGAGATGAATTCATGTTGGATCGCCGTGTGGACGCCAATGGTCAGCCCGAACCCGATGACCAGGTATACCATGCCGGCAAGGGAATGATAGAGCGATTGGGGAATGGTGAGTTCCTGAAGGTCACGCAGCGCCAACCCATGCCAGACCCAGGACAACAGGAACATGACAAGGGCCGAAAGCAGCGTTGGCAGGAGAATATGACGTCTCAGTAACACCTTCGGTCGCTTGGTCGCAAAGTTAAGGAAGCACCATAGGCCTTACAATGACCAAGCCCCGTACTTTGCAACCCTATATGGAATACGCATGCCCTACGTATCGGGTTGCCTGCATCGGGCTACTATTTCTTTCAACACTTTCGGGTTGCCGTAAGGAGGATCGGACCGCAAGTTGGGACGTCGATGTACTGGCGCCCGTGGTGACCACCCGATTCACGATCTCGGATATACTCCCGGACTCGCTTCAGTACGTGGACGGACAAGGAGCGGTCACCTTGGTGTATTCCGAGGAATTGTTCGCTGTGGACATCGATACCGTGTTGGAGGTTCCCGACACCCTGTTCATTTACCCTTACGCATTTCCGCTACCGGGGAATGATTCCTTCGACCTGCCCGCTGGCTTCCCCGTCATCAGCGAGAACAACCTGATCCGCTTTGACCTACAGGAGATCGCACTGAGGCGACTTGACCTCCGGAGCGGTGTGCTGGACCTGCGCATGAAGAACATGATGACGAGCCGCGTGTTGGGTTCGTTCACTTTACCCGGTACGACTTTTTCGGATGGCACCTCCACCTTCGAGGCCTCGGTGGGGCCGGGCACGCCCGCGGCACCCGCCTTCGGGATGACACAGAAGGACCTTTCAGGATCAAGCTTCGACCTGAGAGGACCGAATTACAATGATGTGAACACATTGACCAGTTCGGTCAGCGCGATGTTGGACCCGGACGGGACCGGCGCCACCGTGACCAACCGGGACAGCGTGATCATCGAGGTCGAATATGCCGGGTTGGTGCCGCAGTACGCCCTGGGCTATTTCGGCCAGCAGCAGGTGGATATCGGCCCGGAATCCAACCCGGTGGATCTGTTCGGGAGTATCATTTCAGGGACCTTGGACCTGGACCGTGTCGCTCTGCAGCTGCGTGTGGAGAACGGTGTCGGTGTGGACATGCAGGTGCGGATCCGGGAGTTGCGTTCGGTGAATACGCGCACGGGTGTGACATTGGACCTACAGCACGCGATCATGCAAGGACCGATAAACCTGAACAGGGCGTTGGACGTGGGTAACGGCTTCCTGCCGAGCGTGAATGTCAGTGTCCTGGACAATGCCAACAGCAATATCGACGCCTTCATAGAGAATCTGCCCGATGAGCTTCAGTTCGCGATGGATGTTGACCTGAACCCATTGGGGGACGTGAGCAATGGCAATGATTTCCTGTACTACGACAGCAGCCTTCGCGCGATGCTCGAACTCGAGGTCCCCTTGGACGTGATAGCGTCGGACCTCGTCCTGGAGAACATCGTTCAAGCCGAACTTCCGGGATCGTCCGATGGCCGAGAAGTACAGAGCGGCGAATTGAAGCTGTTCGCGACGAACGGATTCCCTTTTGCAGCAACGGTGCAGTTGGACCTTATCGATCCAGAGGGCAACGTTC
>JAGQVV010000222.1 GCA_020437805.1 Flavobacteriales bacterium | reverse complement strand
TGATCACATCGTCTTGGTACACGTACTTGCGCATCCATAGGCTGTCGCCGGTACTGGTGGTACGCAACAAGACCCCATGGAAACCGATGGGCACTTCGGAAACACCGCAAGCGATCAGGTCACCGTTGGGCGCTTCTTTCGCAGCAAAAAGAGCTTGAAAACTACCTGCTTCGCCATATTGCCTATCCCAGATCACTGTTCCGTTCTCAGGCTCCATGCGTGCCAACTGGAAGCGCTGCTGTTCGAAATCCGCAGCATATGACCAATTGCTGGCCATTAAGATCTCGCCATTTGTCAGCAATGACAATTGAGCACTGGCACCGGGATCGATCGTTGGCCATAATACTTCCCAAATAACCACACCTTGCGGATCCGTGCGCTGGACCCATCGCTGTTGGCTTAGGTCAGTGGGGTACTTCGCACCGCCCATGATCAAGTCGCTGTTGGATAGTTCGAGAACCGAAAGAAGTGCATCGGTTCTTGGGGCAGGCTGCCCGTAGGTCCTTCGCCATTCCACATTCCCAAGCGCATCGGTCTTGATCGCAAAACCATCCAAATAGCCGGTGAGGTCTGTTTGACCGACCACTATGAAGCCACCATCCAGGGTATGCTTCACACTGAAACTGTTCCATTGCGAACCTGGCGGGCTGATATCCCGCGTGAACACCGTATCGCCTTGGGCATCGAAGACCATGAGCAAGGCAGATAGGTTTTGCAAGGTGTCCTGCTTGGACCCGCCTACCACCACGCCGCCGCCGGGTAGGCTATCGGATCCGTTGGCCCAACCGGCACCTGCACCGTGCCATGGCGGATTGAAAGACCGATCCAACAGTTTGTCCCCTGTTGAACCATCAATTCTAGTTATCCCTACTGAAGGGTGTGTGAAATACAACCCCGGTTCGATCGTATCTGTCTCAGATGTCAATTGAACGATCAAGTATGAACCAAGGCTTTTCTCTATTCCCAACGCGCTTTGTGCTCGTCCTTGACCGTTGAAGTCAAATCGCCTATTGAACGTTTGGCCCATTGCGGGCCAAACGCTCAATAGAATAAACCCTGTGAGAAGTAAGCGCATCAGCGCTGCACCATCAATTTCATCTTTCCAACCACAACATCATCCAACGAAAGACTGGCATTGTATACGCCACTACTCCACGCGGATGTATTCATTTCCAAGATCCCTGTCTTGTTGCCCACTGGCTTCAACATTATTTCACGGCCCAATGCATCACTTACCCGGATCATGGCCTTTTCGCCTCCTTCGGGCAGGTTGTATACGACCCACTGTGTACCCGAAGTTGGGTTGGGGTACGCCTCTAAGAACTCCATTGGAGCGATCTCTGTCCTGCTTTTGACAGCAGCGGTTGGAGGACCAGCGCGTTTTGCTGTGCTTGGCAGAATGATCACTTCTGGTGCAAGCTCCTCACCGAGAGCGTGCATCCATGCACTAGCATGTGCGCTGCCTATAACATCTTGTTGTTGGCCCAAGTTCTGAAGGTAGTTCACTGTGCCTTGGTCCGGCTGGTTCCATCCATTGGTCTGCTCGGCTTGCGCCCATAATTTCAACACCGAGAATTTTTCCGGTTCATCGGAACTCAATTCTTCATTGGCTGCCATGATCTCCAAGGCGCTGAACTCGCCTTTGGCGCTAAGTACACCGGCTTCGGTCAACTTAGCGTGCTCTGGAGCGTAGCGTGCGGTCCAGACCAAAAGCGAATCGAGCGCTTCACCCGTCTCGGTCGCTTTCAGCCAGGCCTCTTGGCCCAAGCCATAAAGTGCTTCCGCTTTCTTTTGGCTGTATTGGGCCATTTCAGCTTGCAGCACGGTCAAGAGATTCACTTCGCCGGTTTGTGCTCCATCCACCAAGTTGGTGAAGAAGGGGTCAAGACCGCTTTCGTGGGTCCACTTCAGGGCTTCGCCATCCAGTGGACTATTGGCCACAAGGCTTTGGGCAAGGTGCCAGTCGCTCAGCATCGGCTCGCTGTTGAAAGCGGCTTTCAAGGCTTCCAATCCAGCTTTCGGGGCCACGCTCAGCAGGGCATTGCGCTTGGCGGTGGACGAGTTGGCCGGGTCCTCCAAATAGGCCACCAGCCCTTCACTGTCGCCATTGTCTTTGGCGGCATCGTAGGCATCCTTGGTATCGTCCCATCCTTCCTTGCCTTCTTGGGCAGCAATGATGTGCGATGGGCCGTCCGCTACCAAGTGGGTGGGGCAGGCTTGTTCTTTGTTCAAGTATACAACAGGTGTTGATACTGGTTCGATGAAGTTGTAGCAAAGTGGTGTTGTATGGAAAACACTTGACTCATGGTACCAATATGTGATCCACTCCGAATCCTCGTCCTGCACGAAATAATCGCCCAAGGGATTGTCGGTACAATTATCCGAGAACACGTTGCCGGCCGGTTTGGTAGGGTCGGGCGGCGCACCGCCTGATTGAATCGCATTTCTTCCTTGCTGCCGTGCGATCGTAGGCCGTGTGCCGGTAAGGGCCACATCGTATAGGTTGGGGGCGGTTTGGCCGAAATCGTTGCAGCGGATCTCCAAGCCTTGGCCTTCGTAGGGGCTGGGGGTCGCGCTTACGTAGCGGTTCTTGCCTTGCACCAATTGTGCGGCCAAGAGGTTGTCGAAGCGATTGTTGTAGATCAGGTTGGGGGCCTTGCCGCTGTTGTTGATGATCAACCCCACCTTGGGGTGCCCGGCCTGTTCGTTGGTGTTGAAGCTGTTCTCCTGGATCGTGTATCCGGTGCATTGGTCGCTGTACACACCGTAGGGAACGAAGATCAGGCCCGGTACCTGCGGTTCCGGTACTTCGAAGGCACAGCGGGTGATCACTTGGTTCTGAATGCCGCTCATGTAGATGCCCATGTTGTTCTTCGTGAAGCGGGTGCCATCGACCTTGAAGGTGCGGCTGGGGTCGAAGGTGGTGGCCACGATACCGCGGTTCAAATTCTCGAAGCTGCTGTGCGTTTGGCTGCCGCAGCCGTACGGGCCAGGGTCAGAAATGCAGAAGTCGATGACCGAGAACGAACTATTGATACTATGCAGGCCGGTGCCGAGTTGAGCGATGTCCTCGTATGCCGTTGTGGTCAAGTCCACCTTCCAATCGCAGCCTTCGAAGGTGATGCCTCGCACGAAGTTGAGCAACACGTGGTCCATGGTGGCAGGTCCCGGAAACACGGCATCCCCCGTGTTCTCGAAATGGCACGTTTTGAAACTGCTCAAGTTGGCTCGGATAGCGGAAGGTTGGTAAGGTGTGTGGTTCTCATATGGAGAGAACGATACGCTGTAGACATTGTTGCGGAAGGTCGTGTTCGTGGCCTGAACAATGCCGCCGGAGTGGTTTTCGGAGGTCTCGGTACCGATGGGACCAAGGGTGAAGGTATTGGCGATGAGTGTTCCGATACGCGCTTGGGCGATAAGGCTGTTGGTGTAGAAGGCTTGCCCCTGCGCGCCAGCCGTTAATTGGGACGCATCGTGATCACCCTTGATCAGAACGCCGTCCCAAAGTGACCCCGGGCAGCCTTCAACGGCGGCCAACGTGGCGTTCATTACGTTCAATGTGCCACCGGCCTCTACTTCAATGCGCGTGGGCCAATAGAGTTGCTGACTATCGGCAAACCGGATCGTCGCATTATCGGTAATGCTCAAGGTAACACCACTAGGGATCACGATGGTACCGTAGATGTTCCGATCACTTGCCCACGTTTCGTTGGAAGTCAGGATGTATTGGCCTTGGCTGTTCAGGGGTAATGGTTCGTAGTTTAATGAGGCTTGGCAACTGGGTTTGACCTTCGCGAGGTATGCATCATCGAAATTGTGACTTGTGTTTCCGCAGATCACTAAGCCACCGTCCTCTGCATTGACGATCTGGTACATGCACTCGTTCTTGCGCATATCATCGGGGAAGCAGCCAGAAGGTGATGTCGGTTCTGCGTCGAACTGGGTTTCCCAGAGAAGCGAACCATTGGCTTTGTCCAGCTTGGCAACATAGGCATCGGTATTCCAGTAGCGGAAGTAAGGCGCCGAACAGGGGTCAGAGCCTCCTTCCCAATCAATGGCATTGAAGGTGCTTTGCAAGCAGGATTGGGTCGCCGGTGATACGTCGTTCCAGCAGAACGGAGTGGTCGCATCAAACCCCGGTGCATACCTGCTGCTCACTATCGCGATGCCGCCATCGTTTGTTCCGACGACCCCGGCGCGTAAATCGTATGCCCTTACTTCACCCAGATCATTCGTCCACCGGGCTGAAGGGTCATTGATCGGGAGGCCATGGACCTTTAAGTCCGCTACCGCATTCGGATGATAGGGGTTGTTGTACAGGTAATTGGATAGGACTGGCCATATAGCGACCAGTTGCCCCTCTCGATCTTCCAGTGTCGCACTGGTGGAGATTTGCACCCCAGAAGCGTTGTGCTCGTTCGCTACCGCAGGATGTTCCGTCGTCAAATTGAAATTCGGATCCACGGTGTAGGGTGCGTTCATTGCATCATTGAAATGCCAGAGGAAAGAGTGAATGGCTCCGTTACTGGGATAGGCCCCTGTGATCAATACATGTTCTGTCCCGTTGTGTTCCTTAATGTCCACATTATAAACATACACCCCTGAGGCGCCAGGCGGAATGACCGGTTCGCCAGCCACGAACATGTGTGCGTCATACACAGTTCCGTCCGAGTTCAATCGCGTGGCGAATACACTTGGCCCAGGCATGAATCCATAGGCTTCTGAAACCATGTACAGACCAGGATTGTTTCCGGGTAGGACGGTTCGTGAAACCGCATAGGCTCGGCTTGCCTCACTCCATGCTGCTGCTCCAAAATCCTGAATAGGCCCATAACAATTCGCCCACTGCAACGCCCCGCTCAGATCGACCTTTACTGCAATAGCTTTCAGCCCCATCACACCCAATGGTTCCGGTCCTATGGAGCAATCCACATCGGCCATATTAACGGATGTGGCCGCCCAGCCCGGATTGTACAATACATCGGGTTGGCCCACGTCTATGCTTTCGCTCATTCTGGTGTAACTGGTCTCACCAACAGCAACTATATTACCGTCGCTATCCTGCACCACACCATAGAACGTGCCAGCGAAAAAGCTGCGGCACCAATTCATCTCGCCTTGCAAGTTGTAGAACGCCAACCAGGTCCGCAATTCACCTTTCCTATGCGTAGCGGTTTCGAACTCATCTTCCTTCCAATCCAAGCCCGGCCTTGAAGTCCGACATCCTGTTGGGTCTATGAATCCCCAATTGGGCATCGTGTTATAACCGGCGGCTGCATATCCCACCAAGACCCCACCTTGGTGGATCTCGCACACATCATACCACCAATCCTCCCCTCCATCAGCGCGTGCAATATCCTCCGGTATTCCTGCTGGGCGAGGTATGCCGGGGTCATTTTCCGGCAATGCGGGCGGATCAAATACCCTGCCCCAGTTCGCTTGTTTGGGAGTTGGCATGATGTCCTTCCAAACAACCCCGTCACCAGAACTCTGGCCTACCGCATGGTGATGCAAGCAGTCGACCCCAGTGAAAGTCTCAACAATTTGTGGGTTAATTCACACCGCGACAAGCGCGGCTTTGAGAAGGGTGGTGCGCGCTATCATGGTATGTGAGAATTTGAATACCACGAATTTGGAGACGGAACGGACCACTTGACGAAGAAAAGAATGAACAGTTCATCCACAGGATATCAGCACTAATGCGCAAAGAGCATTTTCGGATAGGGAGTATTGCGTATGCTGGTCCTCGAATCGTAATAGAAGATCAAGTCACATCCGTCTGCAAGCGGCTCAAGCTCCGGTACACGCCGTTGTCGTTGGCGATCAATTCGTCGTGCGTACCGCTTTCGATCACGGTGCCTTTGTCGATCACGAGGATCTTGTCCGCGCTGCGGATGGTGCTCAGGCGATGCGCGATCACAAGGCTGGTGCGACCCACCATCAATTGGTCAAGGGCTTCCTGCACGAGGCGTTCACTTTCACTATCCAGCGCACTGGTGGCTTCGTCGAGGATCAGGATCGCGGGATCCTTCAACACGGCACGCGCGATAGCGATGCGTTGGCGCTGACCACCGCTCAATTGGATGCCACGCTCACCTACCACGGTGGAATAGCCCTCAGGGAAGGTGGTGATGAAATCATGCGCATTTGCCTTGCGTGCGGCGGCTTCGATCTCGGCATCGCTCGCTCCGGGTCTACCGTAGGCGATGTTCTCTCGGATGCTTCCGCCGAAGAGCAGCACCTCTTGCGGCACCAAGCTCATGCGGTCGCGGAGTGCGCTCAGGTCGAAGTCGCGGGCATCCGTGCCATCGATGGTGATGCGGCCCTTGACCGGGTCGTAGAAGCGCAGCAGCAGCGAGGCGATCGTGCTCTTGCCCGCACCACTGGAACCCACCACAGCGATGCGTTCACCCGGTCGCGCGGTGAAGCTCACGTCATGGAGCACGGGAACATCCGCCCGTGTGGCGTAATGGAAGGCCACGTTCTCGAAGGTGATGGCGCCCTTCAAGGCAAGTGGCTCGCGGCGTTCGGCCAGTGTGATCGGTTCGGCGGCTTCGTCCTGCAGGTCCATCAAACGCTCACTGGCACCGATCGCTTTCAGCATGCGGTTCACCAGTTCAGGCAGGCCACCGATACTGGCACCGATGAACATGGAGTAGAGGATGAAGGAGAAGAGCTCGCCCATCTGGATCTCGCCGGTGGGCAGCATGCGCACGCCGCGCCAGATCACCAGCACGATGGCACCGAACATGCAGAGGATGATGAACGACACGAAGGCACCTTGCCAGCGCGCGCCCTTCAATGCCAAACGACGTGCATCATTCACGCTGGCGCCGTAGCGCAGTGATTCCCAGCGTTCGTTCGCGAAGGCCTTCACGTTCTGGATGCCTTGCAGCGTCTCGTCCACGATCACGTTGGTGTCGGCGATGCGGTCCTGCACCTGCTTGCTCAGCTTGGTGACGAAGCGCCCGAAGAACACCGCCACCAAGGCCACGACGGGTATGATGGCGAGCATGGTGAGCGTGAGTTCCGTGCTGACGGTGGTGAGCATCACGATACCGGCGACCACGACAAGCACTTGCCGGATCAGCTCGGCGAGGTTGGTCGTGAGCGCATCCTGCAACATGGCGATGTCGGCACTGATGCGGCTGTTGAGCTCGCCCACGCGTCGCTTCGCGAAGAAGGTCATCGGCAGTTTCAGCAGGTGGTCATAGGTGTCGCGCCGCATGTGGGCCAGCATGTTCTCCGTGATCCAGCTGAAGAGGTAGATGCGGAAGAAGCCGAAGAAGGCTTGCGCGGCGAACACGGCGAGCAAGGTCAGCGCGACCTCATCGATGCGCTGGAGCAGGTCACCTTGCGCGCCGACATCGCCGCGTGCGGCATCAACCAACTGGCCGAGCAACAGGGGGAACAGCAAGGAAAGCCCGGTGGTGATGAAGAGCAGCACCAAGCCAATAGAGAACCAGCCGCGGTAAGGCTTCAGGTAGCGGAACACCCGCATCGCCTTGCGCAGTGTGGCCTTGTCCAGCTTGGCGCGTGGCGCGTCGTCGAAGGCTTTGGCGTTACGTCGGGAAGCCATGGATCGTTCTTCGGGCGGTCATGGTCACATGTTCAACTGCGCACATGCCCACATGGGCACATGCCCACATGATCTCACCCGTGTATCGCCTTCATCCGATCGGCGATGTGATCGAAGAGGTTCTTCAGGGGCTTCTCCACCATCATCTTGATGAAGGGGTTCAGGTCCGCATTGAATTCCTGCTTGGCCTTCGTTACACCACCGGTCTCGGACATGAACACATCCAAGGTGAACGGGAAGGGGCTGCGCTCGGTGGCTTTCAATTTCAGGTGCCCCGGAGGCGTTCCGCCATCCAACTGCAGGCCGATCGTGGCTGCACCTTGCACTTTGAAGGAGCACGAGGTACGATCGCTGGTCCACTCGCTGATGCGGCCTTCCGGCAACAACTGCTCGAAGTTGTTCATGTCCTGCAGGAAGGTGTACAGCTCCTGGGCGGGTTTGGAGATCTCCACCTCCTTGCTCTCGATCTTCGTCATGCGTGTTCTGCTATTCCCCGGAAAGTCAATCCGCAACGCTCAACCTCCAACCTTCAACCCTGCATTCCAATTCGCGGGATCCTTCCGCCATTCGTTCAGCGGCCCGAGGTCCTTCTCGGTGATGTAATCGCTCCGCAGGGCCTGGTCAAGTAGCACGCTGTAGTTGGTGAGCGATTGCAGGTTCACCTTGGCTTCTGCAAAGCTCTTGGTGGCGGTGTCGAAGCCATAGGTGAAGATGGACACCATGCCTTTCACCTCCAGGCCCGCATCGCGCAAGGCTTGAACGGCTTTGAGGCTGCTGCCTCCTGTGCTCACGAGATCTTCCACGACCACCACGCTGCGGCCCACTGTGAGGTCGCCTTCCACTTGGTTCTTCAATCCGTGCTCCTTGCTGTCACTTCGGACGTAAAGGAAGGGAAGCCCCATGTCGTGCGCCACCAAGGCGCCGTGCGCAATGCCGCCGGTCGCAACACCCGCGATCATGTCCGGCCGTCCGAACTCGCTGTTGATGATGTGCACGAACTGTTGGCGGATGAACGTGCGTACCGCCGGATAGGAGAGGGTCTTCCTGTTATCGCAGTAGATCGGGCTCTTCCAACCGGAAGCCCATGTGAAGGGATCCTTCGGGCTTAACTTGATCGCTTTGATCTGCAGCAGGAACTCCGCAACTTTGAGGGCGGGATCGAGTTGGGAAACCATGCGACGAAATTACGACGTTTACATCGGGGGTAAGCCGATCCGCTTTTTGGACGAAGCGGAAGAGGCCATTTCCGACGGTCGGCCTATTCGCACCATTTCGACGCTTGGGGCCCTGGAGCTTGCCTTGGCCGAACTGGTATCCACCGAGGTTCGGGGCCTACTGTTGCGATCCACAATGGGCTTTGACGCGTGGTCCCATTTCGAGGGGATGCATCGCTTCGTGTTGGCGGCCGGCGGTGTGGTGATGGACGAAGGGGGGCGCTTGTTGGCGATCCGACGCTTGGGTGTTTGGGACCTGCCAAAGGGCAAAGTGGAAACGAAGGAAGTGGTGGAGGATGCGGCCGTCCGTGAGGTACAGGAAGAGTGCGGGCTGGAGGAGGTCCACCTGGTCCGATGGCTCACGGCCACGTGGCACACGTACGAGCGAAAGGGGAAAGCGCACCTGAAGCGTACCGAGTGGTTCCTGATGCGCTCCTCTTCGAAGGAGAAGCTAAGCGCACAATCCGAAGAAGGCATCGAAGAAGTGCGATGGCTCAGTGCTGAAGAGGTACGGATGATGGAGACCGACACCTATCCCTCGCTACTCCCGGTCCTCGCGGCCTGGCATGCCTTGAGCAGGTAGATCGTCACACCGGATTGCGCTCGGTAGCATATCCGGTGTCTCATGAATGCACTATGTCGCATGTTCACAGGCTCTTCGGGCATTCAATCATCCCACACTTTGATCCGAGAGTCCTGCTGCTGTTGTACTTGGGCTTGATGGAAGAGCTCCGCAAGTCCCGCGCTGGGAAAGGGTGCCGGTGAACGGGCCAAAGCACTATCGTTCAACAGGAGGAACACAGGAAGGTTCCGGACACGCAGTTGATCACGCAGTTCCTGCTCGGCCACGGCATGGAACCAGAGTTGGTCCTTCAGCGGTGCGTTCTTTCGGTAAGCATTGAATCCGCTCAGTTCACGGTCCAACCCGATCACGATGACACGTACGGCATCGGGATACTGTTCCGCCAGCTTCGCCAACGCGTTGATCTCCACGGCGCAATACGTGCACCAACCTGCGGTGAGGGCAATGCAGACGGGACCATCCAGATGCTCCCCAAGATCGATCGGGTTTCCACGTGCGTCCTCCAAACGAAGCTGCGGAAATATGCTACCAACCCGCATGGAAGTCAGGTCCCAGAGCATGTTCGCCGCGATCGTGCGGTGCTCCGAGAAGGTTGATCGGCCCTGCACATCGGCAAGGATCCTTTCCGTTGTTGGTTTCGCCACAAGACCGGTGGCATGTTTCAAGTACAGCTGATCGATCATCACCAGTTCCGCCAACCGGTCACTCGTTCTCAAGAAGTCGTTCCGCTGGAACAAGGCGCGCATGGCATCCTTGTCGTTGGCCCTGTTCAGGCTGTCCTGATGGTCATGGGAAACCTGCTCCAAAGCACTCGCGAAGAAGGTCCGCAGGAACCGGACGTATTCGGGATCGTCATAGTGGACCGGTGTTCCTTGGATCGAACGCTCGAACAATTCCTTGTCGTTCGTGCGCACGCCGACACGCAATCCGGCAAGTCCGTATTCGAGGTAGTGCGCGAACCAAGGGTCCTGCACATCGGCGTAGAAGCGCCGCATTTTCGTGTCGAAGGTGTCGATGCGCGCCTTGGACAGCACCGGAGTAACGAAGAGCGTTGGTGGACGGGTGGCGGTGTCCCGTTTCGCGCCTTCACCACTTCGCTCAATGGTCAAGGCTTGCATTCCGGCCACCTCATCCGTGGCCAGGTCCTCCGATACGAAGGCATCGATACGGTCATTGGCATCCGTCGTTAGCGCGTTGATGTCCATGCGGTCCAGTTCCTTGAACAGCAGTGCCATTCGGGTTGTTCCACTAAGGCTGCGGGCTTCACCGGAAGGCGATGCTTCGATGTGCAGAACGCTCCCGGGGCGAACGAACAGATCCGCCACATGGTCGCCGATCCTCAACTGCACCTTGGCGGTTCCCGTCATCGCTCCGGTCAATACAGCGATACCATCCGCAGCGATCAGGTTACGCACCACGAACACCTTCCTTTTCGTAAAGAGGTCGTCGTAGCGGTATATGGATACGACATCCTCGTCGAACTGCGGCGCCGAGACGTACAAGGTGAAGGATCCCGCCTGTGCTGGGATCCCGAGCGCGAGCCAAATGCCGATCCAGAGAAGACGTCTCATATGTTCCGGGAGAGGTCCATAGGGACCAACGCGGAAACATCGGCCTTATTGGCAAGCAGTTCGCGGACAATAGTGCTGCTGATGTGCGCATGCTCCGGAGCTGAGGGCATGAAGATCGTTTCCACACCGGCGAGCTGCCGATTCATCAATGCTATGCTGCGCTCGAAGCCGTGGTCGGTGCTGTTGCGCAATCCACGCAAAAGGAATCCGGCGCCGACCTTCTTGCACAGGTCAACGGTAAGGCCTTCGAACGCGATCACTTCGATATTCGGGGAATCCTTGAACACTTCCTGGATCCAACTGATCCGCTGCGCGGTGCTGAACATGGTCTTCTTGCTGTTGTTCACTCCCATGCCGATAATGATCCGGTCGAAGAGTGGCGAAGCGCGTTCCACGATGCTAACATGGCCCACGGTGATCGGGTCGAAGGTCCCTGGGAATACGGCGATGGGTCCGCTCATGGCTTGGGTTCATTGGGCAAGGGGCCGAAGAAGCTGAAATGGATCAACCCATAGGTGCGTGTTCGTTGGTGACCCGGTAGGGCACGGAGGTCCACTTTCTCATGGTGTTCCAGGATCAGCGTTCCTTCCGAGCCCAAGAGCCCGTTGCGTTGCACCAAGGTAGGGATCCGCTCGATCGCTTCCATGTCGAAAGGCGGATCGGCGAACACGATATCGTATGTGCCACGATGGCTCGTAAGGAACGCGAACACATCGTTCTTCACCATGCGCCAACCGGCTTCCCCCAATACATTTGCCGTCCGTTGCATGAATTCGAAGAGCTTCCGGTCATGATCCACGGAGATCACTTCTTCCGCTCCACGGGAGAGGAATTCCAACGAGATGTTCCCCGTGCCAGCGAACAGGTCGAGAACGCGGATCCCCTCCAAAGGGACGCTATGCTGCAGGACATTGAAAAGCCCCTCCTTCGCGAAATCAGTCGTGGGCCTGGCGTCCATCCCTGGTGGCGGACGGAGCTTGCGGTTCTTGTGCTTGCCACCTACTACACGCATGCGAACTGGTCCAATGCGGCCATGCATCTGCCGGCATCGGTAAGAGCGTCCTTGGTGGCACCTGGCCAGAGGGATGCCACGGCGGGTCCATGGTCGACGAAGTACCGATCGAAAAGTTCTTGCTCGGCTTGCCCGAAATGTGTTCCACCGGATCGAATGGCGACCTGTTCCGGGACCGATCCGCTCTTCTGAACAGCCAACAGTCCGAAATACAGGATGTCCTCGGCGGTCCGGGCAGGGTAGGAATTGCTCAACAGGATCCGAAGTCCATCAGCAATGGTGATGTCGACCCGGCCAGCGCAACGGTGAACCAGCACCAAAGGCTTTCCGATCGACCTACGTTGAGCGCCGTTCAACAGGACCGTTCGGAGAGAAAGCGAACGTGCATTGGGAAAACGGTCGAGCACCTTGCGTTCATGGGCCTCATCGTGCACGTACAAGCATGTTGCACCAAGCGTACGAACCGGCTCGTCGTGGATCGTGCCATGTCGGATCGTTCCATGGACGAGTTGTAAATACCCGGATCGTGATCCTTGGTCCAATGCTCCGTCAGGCACCAAAGTGCTTTGTTCAGGAAGCATGACGTAGCTCACGGAACGGGGGGATGCAGGAAGGTCCGGGTGCATGAGCAAGTCGATGCCATCTTCCCAAGCGATGAAGCGAGGAACACCATCAGCAACATCATGTACTGCGCAAACGGTCAGCTCATGACCGATCACGAGACCCACATGGTAGGCACGATCCCGGGTCCGGTCGTACCCGGCGTCGCGGTGCTTACCGCGTTCCATGGCTCACTCCCCGGCCCAGTTACCCGAGGTGCTTTGCTTTTCCATGCTTCCCACCATCAAGGTGTCGCCCTTGACCATCGGTCGCGGGTCGCGCACGGTGAATACGGGGACATTGCGGCCGCTTGAGCTTATCATCCCGGCCTTCATCAGGTACGGATCGCCGCTCGGCGACTTGGTGAAGGTGTTCGGGTCGAATGGATAGGCGCGATCAGCTGTGGCCCTTGGGGTCAGGAACAATGAATCCAGCGCTGGGGCGAGGATCGTATCCCGCACGATCAGCCCCAGTTCCAGCGCCTCGAGTTCGGAAAGCGTGTCAGGAACCTGTCCGATCGCTTTGATCATGGGGATATGCCCATTCTTGACGAATTCCTCGAGAACAGCAAGATCACCGGTATATCCACCATAGGCGTCCTTGTACCCCATTTGAGCCGTCCTCAGGTCCTTCAGTCCTTGTTTCACCAATCGATCATTGGCCTCCTTCTTCTGGTTGAACTCGATCACTCCCATCACCGAACGGTAGTTCCGGTATGCGAGTACGATCGCCAATGCCGCGAAGGCGATGCCCAGGATCATTCCACCTTTCCGACCGATCATGCCGATCTGGAGCATCACGGAGACAAGGCCGGCGATCAAGGCCAGTGCAGCACCGAGCATGACCCAGGTGTTCTGGCCCTGTTGGGCCCCTACGATCAGTAGAGCGCCACCGAGGATGATTAGGAGTACAGGGAAGATGTAGTTGGCGAGGTTCTTCATCACGTTGGCTTACGGATGGTTCGGAAGCGCCCAAAAGTAAGATAATTTCACCCCGAGCTTCAGGCGTTCCGCAAGGTGATCCGTCCGTTGCTCCGATCGATCCACACACCTTGACCGGACCGCGCTCGGATGACCTCCACCAACGGCTGCTCTCTGCCTTGGGACACACCCCAACGGCAGGGCAGCGGCGCGCCGTGGTGGCCTTGGAGCGTCTGTTGGATACCTCCAAGCCGAATGCCACCCTTGTCCTGAAGGGATACGCCGGTACGGGAAAGACGACCTTGGTAGGTGCATTGGTACAAGTGCTCGCCCAAGTAGGTAGACCGGTCGTATTGCTCGCGCCGACCGGGAGGGCTGCGAAAGTGCTCGCTGCTTACGCCGGTCGTCCAGCTTCGACCATCCATCGTCGGATCTATCGCATGAACGGGGAGGAGGAGACCGGGTCCGGAGGGATGCAAATAGCGCCGAACAAGGAGACGCGTGCGCTCTTCATAGTTGATGAGGCGTCAATGATCGGCCGCAGTGGCCTTGGCGAAGGGCCGTTCGGTGGTCGGGACCTGATGAAGGATCTTTTTCAACACGTGTTCGCTTCTGACGGGTCCAAGCTATTGTTGATCGGGGACCCGGCCCAGTTGCCACCCGTGGGAAGCGACCACAGTCCGGCCTTGGATCCCAAGGAGTTGGCGGGCTTCGGTCTTCTTGCGGGCATGGTTGAGCTGACCGATGTGGTGCGGCAGGCTTCGGACTCGGGTATCCTGGTGAACGCCACCGCCCTGCGTAAGGCCCTTTCAGAGGAGGAACCCTTGCCACGGTTCGAATCAGGCTATCCTGATGTGATCCGCCTGGACGGATATGACCTACAGGATGCTTTGGAAACGGCGTATGGACAGGACGGGGATGATGAGGTCTGTGTGATCTGTCGCAGCAATAAACGGGCGTACCAGTACAGTCAGCAGGTGCGTACCAGGATCCACGACCACGAGGAGGAACTGTGCCCGGGGGATCGTCTGATGGTAGTGAAGAACGACTACTATTGGGCGGGCAGGAACGGGAAACCGGAACTCATCGCCAATGGGGAACCCATTCTGGTGAAGCGCGTTGGAGCAACCGAGGTGGTGCATGGTCTTCGCTTCGCGGACATCACGACCGGCTGGTGGAACGGACAGGAGGAACGGGAGCTGGAGGTCAAAGTGATGTTGGACGTATTGGCCCTTGAGGCGCCGGCCTTGCCCGGGTCCGGCATGAAAGCATTCCGGGAGGCTTTGTTCAACAGCTATAGCGACTTGACCAAAGCCCAGCGCCTGAAACGATTGCGCGAGGATCCATACGCCCAGGCATTACAGGTGAAGTATGCTTACGCGGTCACCGCGCACAAGGCGCAAGGTGGGCAGTGGAACACCGTGTTCGTGGACCAAGGCTACGTCACCGCGGATATGATCGACAAGGAATATGTGCGTTGGCTGTACACTGCCGTGACACGCGCCAGTCGACGTCTGTATCTACTGAATTTCCACCCACGATTCTTCGGAGAGTCCATGGAAGGTGAGTGATGCTCACGCCGGGCCCAAGAAGCGGACCGGCCGCTCGGCCTCAGGAACGGCCATGCTTACGATGTGTTCCGTCCCTATGTGCCATGTTCCGACATCGTACGCGGGTGCGGCCATCTCCATGAACGCTTCATGTCGGATGGTCGTCACATTCTCCGGTGCATCAACCCGCAATACACGTAGATCGTCCATGATCCCTACCGCGCTGGCCTTCAATACGGCCTCTTTCCTCGTCCAGAATTCCAGGAAACGAAGCTTGGGGTCTTCGGCCTGCTTCATCGCCGCCACCTCTTCAGGGGTGAAGTAGTGCTCGCTCACAGCTTCATGGTCCACGCTACGGGAAAGCGTCTCGATGTCCACGCCCAGCGCAATATCCGCCGTTACACCCACGGCCACGGCATCCTTCGTGTCGCTCATGTTGAATTGGATCCGCGTGTCTTGCAAGAATGGCTTGCCGAATCGGCCACGATGGAAGATCAGTTCGTCCGGTCGACGATCCGTATACATACCGAGTATCCACCGGAGCAGACCGTGCCCCAAAAGGAAACGTTCCCTGTCCACATCGAAGCGGAAACGGGACGAACGAGCGATCTCGTCCCGATCGAGGATCGCGGTGAATTCCTCGATCCTCGGGCGAAGTGCATCGAGCCTTGAGAACCAGACGTCGATCCCGGTCCCTGGCGCCTGGACCTCCTTCACGGTGTCCACTTGGACCGCGGAAGGGGCTGAGCAGCGTAACGTCAGTGGGCGGCCTTCAGGTCTCATACCACCACGTT
>JAGQVV010000023.1 GCA_020437805.1 Flavobacteriales bacterium | reverse complement strand
TGAAAGGCATGCTGAAGATGCTGATCGAGACCGCCAAGCGTACCGGCACCAAGGTGGGTATTTGCGGCCAAGGCCCCTCCGACTTCCCGGACTTCGCACAGTTCCTGGTCGAACTGGGTATCGATTCGATCAGTGTAACCCCGGACAGCTTGCTGAAGACCCGACGTGCCATTGCCGAAGTGGAGAAGGAGATCGCTGGGAAGAAGGAGCAGGTGACAGTGTAGAGGCCTATTCAACCTCATTCTTCGGGAGGAATGGGCGCCCGCACACAGAAGGATAGCTTAGCACCATGGCCCTACGTACCTCCACCATGATGCCTTTGGGGACCAACGCTCCCGACTTCAGCGAGAACAGCGTCTTGAACAGCGCGCATGGATCTAGTGGCGATCGACCACCCAAGCCTGTTATCGGGTCGCGGAAACGCATGTCGATCCACGATCTAATGCAACACCACCAACCTCCTTATGGTATGATCGGAGAAGAGGACCGTATAGGAACCATTGGGCAGTTGACTGATATCCACACGGATGGTATTGACACCGTTAACCTTAACATCAAGTACCGGGCGACCACTGCTATCCAGTATCTCGAACGGACCGAGCGGTACATCATTTTGAACTTGCACCCATTCCGTTGCTGGGTTGGGACCGATGGTCAGTAAGGAACTTCGAGGTTGTTCCGTAGCTGTTG
Source organism: Flavobacteriales bacterium (assembly GCA_020437805.1). Lineage (GTDB taxonomy): Bacteria > Bacteroidota > Bacteroidia > Flavobacteriales_F > PHOS-HE28 > PHOS-HE28. Next base: position 16,649 of record JAGQVV010000023.1, on the reverse strand, counting down.
AAATATCACAAATATCGGCTACTATCGGTTGGTAGTCGATGCCGTCAAAGCTGAAACAATTCAGTCCGTATCCGCATTCATCCCATGAAGTCAAGGTTTCGAACAAACCTCGGCTACTGCCCACCCCTTCTATAAGATAAAGGAAGTCATTGAGCCAGTAGCGGGCTCGCAACGTACTGCCAATAAAGATGCTGTCCACGGTCTGCACTGTAAGGTTATGCTCAAAGTTGACCCAACCGGTTGGGATCGTATCCCCCACCTCGAGATCGAAATCGTAGAGCGTTCGGGGTGTGGCGCCAGCGCGGAGCCGAATGGTCCTACCTTCCTGTCGTAACAGGATGCCTTGGTAGGGTGCAGGTCCGAATTCATACCCCACACAGTCGGGGTCCGCTGGCGGAGGGCCATCCCACCAAAGCTCGACCCTACCTTGTTTTTGAACACGGTGCCAAAGCAGCCCATCTATCAAGGAATCGCCTTCCAGAAAATACGTGTAGGTCGTCCTGTTTCGACATGGACCATTGTTCACGCAAAATGCCTCAACGGCCCAATGCGGGTCCACCTCAAAATACTCTTGGGAATTACCCAAAATGGACTGGAACATGAGCAGAGTCAACATCGATCGTCGCATCGGGTAGGTTGGTCTATGGTCCCGGGAGCTTTCGTGGTCCCGTAAACATGATACAAGATACAATTCGCAATGCCTATTGTTCCTTGGTACGACTTTAAACCATATCACGGGTCACTATGCGTGCAAGATCCAGGCCTGCACCCTGTTTTCGGAGGACGCTCCTTTCCCTCTACAGCGCAGACCGACCGGAGCAAAGCGAATTGATCGGGCTTAAGCCCCATGGCAGGCCTGAGTTTGCAGAGCCCTCGCACACCTGCAATCCACCTTTTGTATTCAGCTGCGAGCCACGGCAGACCCTTTGCGAACACCACGCATCAATGCGGACCTTTGAATGATCCGATCACCATCCGACCTACCATGGCCCTCCTCACCTCCACCATGATGCCCTTGGGAACACCAGCTCCCGACTTCAGCCTACCCGATACCGTTTCAGGAGCAACGCTTTCCCTTCAGGAACTGCGTACACCCAAGGCCACCGTTATCCTCTTCATTTGCAACCACTGCCCGTATGTGCACCACATCAACAGCGCGTTGGTGCGTGTGGCCAATACCTATCAGGCGAAGGGAGTACGCTTCGTGGCCATCAGCAGCAACAACGTGGCCACGCACCCGCAGGATGCACCCGAGCTGATGACCCAAGTGGCCAAGGAACAAGGCTACCCCTTCCCCTACCTCTACGACGAAAGCCAAGCCGTGGCCAAGGCCTATGGCGCCGAATGCACCCCGGACCTCTTCGTGTTCGATGCCGAACTGAAGTGCGCCTACCGTGGCCGTTTCGATGCCAGCCGACCCAACATGGGCCAAGCGACCGGAGCCGATCTGGCCAACGCGCTGGATGCATTGCTCGCCAACGAACCCGTGGACCCGGAGCAGCACCCGAGCATGGGCTGCAGCATCAAGTGGAAGTGAACACAACAAGTCCATGGTCTTCTACTGGTTCACCATCATTCGCATGTTGCTGCTGCGGCCCTTCCGGTCCAAGGTGGCGTTCGATCAGCGGATCGAGAAGTCCTACCGCGTAGGGCTGTTGGACTGCGATGGCCTCCAGTTGCTTGGCAATGGTATTCGCGGTCCGGTGATCGCTGGACGGTGGTGGGCAACCGCAATGGGGTAATAGGCAATCGCGCATCGTCATCAGGAGATCGCATAATGGCATTCGGCCATCGCAGCGTGGCGGGCTCGACACTGACGTAAGGCACTTGTTCCCCACATTGTCATCGCTTTGTAACTCTTCGTACTGATACGCTGGACAGGCTTGGTGTATGCTTCTACTTTCGCTCCGATCGTGCTTTCCGAATGTCCTCTCCCATCGATATCGGCCAGGCCACACTGGAAATGGAACATCCTGGTCTGGTGGCCATACGCTTCAAAGAAGGCAACGTTGCCACCCCGGCCAATTTCATGGCCAGCATTGAGGCGCGCCGCACCCATTTCGGCGATCAACCGCACGTAGCACTGGTCATTGCCCCGGACGATACCGATTTCGACCCGAGCCTCTTGCGCATGGACCAATACAAGGACAGTGGTGCCGATGCTTTCACCTTGGCCATGGTCTTCGTGTGCCGAAACCCCACGGTGCTGAACATTTTGGAGATATACTACGCCCACCACCCGGCGCCCTACCCCGCTCGACTGTTCTCCGATGAGCAGGAGGCCCGGGGTTGGGTGGACGGGCTGTTGGCGGAACGGGGTAACTGAGCTGCCCCTCAATTCAACCCATGCCCGCCCAGGCCCGCGAGCCTTTCACCCCCGTGCATGTTAGGGATAAGCTGCGCGAAAACACGCGGACCGAAAAGATGGACCCTGCCTTGCACCTCGCCATCCACAATGCGCGGCGTACCGTCGAATCGGGCCAGGGCCATGCGCACATAGCCATCGGAGGGTATGGTGTCCACTTCGGCATCCAGCTTCATCAGGAACAGTTCCGCGAAGCCATGGCCCAGGTCCAGCCGACGTTCGGGGCGGAACAGGTACCAATCGGCATCGCCGGCATACACCACCCGGCGTTCCAGTAGGCCCATAACGGGTAGCGCGCGCCGCAGTTCGGGCAGGTCCAATTTCTTCCAGCCGCGTTCGGGAATGTCGATACGCACCCGCATGCCGCTGAATTCGGCACCCAGCGTGGCAATGGGCATGAACCAGCGCGCGGGGTTGCGCGATACCCGCAAGCGTGCCACATAGCCGGGAATGATGTGGTAGTTGCCGAAGCTGAAGGCGAGGATCAACAACATCACGATCATGGTAAGTGCTTTGCCGGCAAGCATGCCCCATGCCCGTTCCGACCCAGCCATAAGGAAAATGGCGACGAAGGCCAACATGAAGATGGACAGCATGGCATTGATGATGCGGTAGCGGAACATGGTGCTGCGCAATTTGCGGTGCGGCTCGGCGAAGGGCGATAGGTTGATCAGGTTGTTCTTCATGATAACCCACAGCTGTATGGTGCCCAGGAAGAAGATGGTGGTGAGTACCGTAGGACGGCCAGGTGTCAGCAACCACACATCGTAGAATGCATGTGCCAAGGATGCCAAGAGGTACATGAGCACCCCGACCAGAAAGGTGTTGGTGGTGCCCCGGTACAAGGAAAGCGCCACACCATAGCCGATGATGCTGCTGAAGCACATGTGCGCTACCGAGGCATAGAGCGCACGCCCGGCCACCGCTGTGAGACCGCTGCTGTACAGGTACATGATATTCTCCACGAAGGCGAAGCCAAGCGCGCTCAAAGAGAGGTACAGCAAATGGTCGTACGGTTCGTTGATGCGTTGGGTGAAGCGCAGGACGATCAAGTAAGGGATCAATTTGGCGAGCTCCTCCAGCCCACCGATGATGGTGAAGGAGTAGAACAGATCGTTCCAGAACTCGCCGTCCAGCACCATGCCGGTGGCGCTTTCCAGTATGCGGTACAGGTCCGGCACGAACAAGGTGCTGATGCTGCTGAGCACCACCACCAACAACATGGCCCAACGCTTCTCGGGTTCGTACACATCCAACCAACTGAGGTAGCGGTACCATGTGTAGGAGATGAGGCCGGCTATGAGCACACTGAAGCCGAGCAGCCAACCATCCACCGGCAACACCGCCCCGAAACCACCTAGCCCAACGGCCAAAGGCGGCACCACCAACAGGACCATGAACACCCACAAGGCGCGCAGTATGGGCAAACGGTACCACGGCGCATTGGTATCCAAACGACGTGCAGCGCTGATATCGGTGCCGTACTGGCCGATGTACAATACGATGAGCGCGAGAGCCACAAGGCCCTGCATGACCAGTTCCATTCGGGCGGCAATGTAGTGGGCTGAAGTCATGGATGTTCTCCAACTTTGCTGGGTGATCACCTACCCCATCCCATTCCTCGCAGGCCATACCACCGAACGGCTGCTGTTCCGCCATGCCACCTTGGATGATCGTTCGTGGTGGATGGAATACCACAACAACGCCGAGGCCATCCGTTTCATGCCTTTCGCCTTGGGCAGCTACGAGGATTGCACCCGGTTCATCCAATGGACCTTGGACCGCATACCGCGGGATGGTTCGTGCTTGAATGCGATCATCGAACGTTCCACTGGCAAGCCAGTGGCCATGATCGGACTACTGACACAGGAGGTTGAACGCACTACCGAACTGGAGATCGGCTACCATGTGCTGCCATCGGCTTGGGGCAAGGGCTACGCCACCGAAGCCGCTATCGCATGCAAGGAATTCGCACGAAAGCATCGCCTTGCACCCTCCGTAGTGTCGTTGATCGATGAAGGGAATTCCAAAAGCGTTGCTGTTGCCGAGCGCAATGGTATGTACTTCGAACGCAAGGTGATCCACCGGGATGAGGAGGTCATGCTGTACCGGATAGCACTTTGACCGGAAGTGATCCCGTGCGGCCTCGATCAAGGCGAGGTGCGCTGTTCTTCCCGTTTGTGATACACCAGGTACGCTGCAATGAGTACTGCAATGAACAGGAGCATCGGTGCCCAGCCGGAGACCGGATCACCCACCGCGATGAACGACAGCATGCCAGCGAACAGGTCGATGAAGAAGCCGAAGTAGGCCCATTCCTTTACACGTGGGGGAACGAACGGAAGGAGGATCGCCACGGCGCCAAGCACTTTCGCTACCGAGATCAGGCGGATGAAGTACAACGGATAACCCAAGTGATCGTGGAGCATGACCACGGCCTGTTCGTGCAGCGTGATGCCTCCCATACTACTGAAGACCATGAAGGCGCTGAAGAGGCCGGTGATGATCCAGTATGTGGTATTCAGTCCTTTCATGGTCCTTGTTGGGTTCGTGCTATTTCGTTCGTGAGCGGATCACCTTGTCCTTCGGCTTCAACGGCCACTTGGTCTCTATTTCGACCACCCTTGCTTTCACGATGGCTTTCACCACGGCTGCGGGTATCGGACTTTCCGGCGTGAATCGTATGGTTCCCTTGCTCCGTTCGAAGGCTTTCAACTCCGCCTCGAAGCCCTTCGGTACCATACCATAGAGCGCGCAATGGTCCTTGGAAGCCCCCATATACAACAGCGGATGCCCATTGTACTTGAAACCCGGCAGGGCGTATCCGAAGTACTCTTCGCATTCCGGCGCAGCTGCAAGGATCTGCTTGCGTAGTTCCTGCAAGGCGGCGGCCTTATCGGCAGGCAAGGCGTTGAGGTACTGGTCAGTTTGGTCCGCTGGCATCATTCGATCGTATTATCGTGCGATCAACCCATTTCCCGATCGTTCCATTCTCCGTTCACCTACCCCACCACCCAATTCAATTCAGTCCTGTATTCCGAGGGGCTTTTCACTTCATCAGGATCGTTGAGGTAGCATTCCCAAAAGCGACCGGTGCCCACGTACTTGTTCCCGTTCACCCACTGCTCCATTTCGGCCCAAGCCTGTGCCAGCCTTTCGTAGGGCCCAACGTACACGGCGCGCACCACCTGTGCCGCAGGTAGCACAGCGTTCACCACCCTGCCCTTGGGCATGATCGCTTTGGCCACGGGAAAGCCGAGTTCGAAGTCGAAGGTATCGGATGGACGACGATGGTGGTAGGAGAACATGGGGCCTATCGGATGCAGGCCCTGCTCCTGCAGCACCTTCAATATCTCTTGGATGGCCGGATCGATATGCTTCGGCATGTCCTGGCCGGGGATCACCAGGTGGATCACGGCCGTGCGTTGCTCTTGGGTGGTAATGACTTCTGGTGTGGAGATCATGGATGTTCGTTCAACAGACTTCGACCCACGCTTGGATGATGGCTCGGAGGGCTTCGCGATCGGCTTGTATGGCTTGTTGGTCTTTCAGGATGATCTTTGCACGTTCGTTGCCCAACCAAACCAACAGACCGTCCGGATCAGCTATCCGGCCTTTCAGTGATTTGCCTTTGGCCTTCGCGCCGGCGTGGAGGATGATCATCGGTTGCTTGGTCTGCTTGGGCCCGTTCAACGTGGCGAACCAATCGGTGGTCCGGAAACTCGCAGCGTTCCATTTCACGCCTTCGACTATGGACCCGTGCGATCCAAGGATGATCGCACGCAGGAGATCGATCACCTTGCGTAGTGGATGCTGGTTCCTTTCGAGCAGGTCATTCACCGCTGAGGAGAACCTATCTGTAACGGTCCGTGACCCGTTCATGGTGTCCTTTCCCTTGCTTGGTCCGGTGCGGTGCGGGCAATGTACAAGATGGTCCATTATCGAGCAGTAGGTAACACACCCGTTCGTTCGAGGATCTCGATCGCGATCGCGCGTCGTGCCGTTGCGAAAGTTGCGGAAAGCGTGTCCGGTGTGGAGCATCGGTTGGCGAACACGAACGGTCCGGTGCCATCGTTCTTTTCCACCCAGCCCACGAACCAGCCGATGCTACCAGTGCTGTCAATGGCCCAACCGGTCTTGCCGTGCAGCCGGTAGCCAAGGGTATCCTCTTGCAGAGTGATGTCCTTTACGATATCCATGTTGCGCTGTGCGAAGGGGAGCTCGTTGCGCGCAAGCCGGCCAAGGAATTCGACCTGCTCACGCGGGGTGATACGCAAGCCACCAACGACCCAGGCTCGATCGTAGCCTCCGGTGGTATCGGCATTGCCATAGCCCACGGTATCCAGCCAATGCTTCAGAACATCGGCCCCGGCACGCCGGGCAATGTCACGATGTACCCAGTATGCGCTCAGCTCCACGGATTCGCGAAGAGTGAGATCCTTGTTCACCGAGGCTCGTCCGTGATCGGATCCATCCCAAGTGAAGTGCTCATCGGCATCTTGCGCTGCGCCGCTTTCCAATGCGTACAGGCTGCTGAAGATCTTGAAACTGCTTGCCGGCAAGGTCGCCACATCGGCTTGTGCACCGTCGATGAAAAGCCAATGGTCCCGGCCCAGGTCGTGCATGACGAAGGAGCCCGTGAGTTGCGCGTCTTCGTACAAGGACCCAAGGTCATCGCGCAACTCGGTGGTAGGTGTGCTCACGGTCGTGTTGGGGGCTTCCACCTCGGTGGGTGCCGATCCCGAGGCGCATGCGGCCAACAGGAGCAGAAGGGGTGCTGTGCGCATGCCGAAAGGTACATGGCCGGGACCGGAAATCCTTGGTGCCGACCTTTGTGCCCATGCCGAACAGCGCCGCCGAACTCGCCGAACAATTGCTACTCGCCGTACGCAAGGGAGGTTCGTACAACAAGCTGATCGACGCGCTTTATCACATCACCGAAGAACAACTCGCACATGACCTGCCCGCGGAGCGCCTGAAGCGCGCGTTCTGGTTGAACCTCTACAACGCTTTCGGACAGATCCTGCTCCTTGCACACCCCGTGGACCTACGCTCGCCTTGGCCACGTCTGGCGCACTATACAGCGCGGCGGATCCAACTCGCAGGCCAGCGACTCTCCCTGAATGATCTCGAGCACGGCATGCTGCGCCGTTCGAAGCTGTGGTGGAGCAAGGGTTACCTGAGCAAGTGCATCCCGAACGGTTTCGAGCAGCGCTTCCGTGTGCCTGTGGACCCGCGCATCCACTTCGCGTTGAACTGCGGTGCGGCCGGTTGCCCGCCTATTGCCTTTTACGAAGCGGACAAGCTGGACGCCCAACTGGACATGGCCACGCGAAGCTTCCTTGCGGATCACGTGGTATACGACCCTGTAGCCGATACCGTGCATGTCACGGCGCTGTTCAATTGGTACCGTGGCGACTTCGGTGGCCGTTCCGGTGTGCTCCGCTTCCTGAAGCGGTACGATGCCATCGCCATGGATGTGGAGCCATGCATCCGCTACTCCCCATATGACTGGAGCGTATCCCTTCAGAACTACAGCGCCCAATAACCCATCCGAAGGACAGGATGTGGCCACTTTCCTTTCGCTGCTGTAACTATGCAGCCCCAACAACGTCCACTTACAAATAGCTGTCATGTTGCGCACCCTCACAGTCTCTTCCGTTGCGTTGTTCCTGTCCACCACTGTTGCTGCTCAGGAGAACCTCTCCACACCCGGCACCAAGGAGGTGTACTGGACCGGCAGCGGCGAATGGATCTTCTCCGCTCCTATCCTTGACGTGAACGGATCGGACCAGGGCGCTGTGGTACGTTTCTCCGGTTTCTTCAACGTCCAAAGCATGTTGAACTACGACCTGTCCAACAGCTTCGGGTTGTTCACCGGCCTATCCATCCGCAACCAAGGTTTCATTTACCAAGTGCCGGACACCTCATTGCGGTACAAGTTCCGCACCTACAATGTGGGCATACCGGTGGGCATCAAGCTCGGTAACATGAACAAGAACCTGGTGTACTTGGGCTATGAGATCGAACTCCCTTTCAACTACAAGGAGAAACGCTTCGAGAATGAAAAGAAGGAGGACAAGTTCAACGTGTGGTTCAGCGATCGCAATGCACCCTTCTACCAAAGCGTGTTCCTCGGCTTCCAAGGGCCCGGCAGCACTTCGCTCACGGTTCGGTACTACCTCACCAACTTCCACAACCAGGACTTCGAGGAAACCAAGGACGGAGTGACCTACAAGCCCTATGATGGCCTGAACGCGAACCTGCTCACCGTATCGCTCGGCTTCGGTCTGTTCGATGGCACGGCACTGGAAAAGACGATCAACAAGGAGATCGGTGACCCGCAGGCCTTCCGCCGCTGATCAACGGATCAAGGTAGCGGTACCGAACACTTCCTTGCGTTCGGCGCTGAACTGATCGCGCGCCAGGATCCGCCACACGTAAACGTCCTGCTGCTGGATCTCGCCGCTGTTGCCCATGGCACCGTTCCACGCCTCGTAGGGCTTGGTGGTGTTGAATACTTCATTGCCCCAGCGATCGAATACGATGAAGGAATAGTGCTCCGGATCCATGCCGATCACCGAGGGCAGGAATTCATCGTTGATCCCATCACCATTCGGCGTGAAGGCGTTCGGCGCGAAGATGGTGAGCACGTCATCCACGATGATTGTGGTGCATAGTGTATTGCTGCATCCCAAGCTGTCCGTGGCCTCCAAGCAGATACTGTGCGGACCGACCACAGCAGCGAACGTCCAAAAGAAGGTCCCTTCCCCTTCGATCACCTCGCCATCCGCGGTCCAAGCGTATTCCACTTCCGCACGCGGGGTATGCCGTACCTCAACCACGGGTTCCTCCACACTGACGCGTTCCGGTGTGGCACCGAAGTTGGACTGTGGCCCGTCCGATACGAAAACAGCGTTCTGCACCTGCGCCGTGCCCATGCAACCATAGGCATCAATGACCTGCACTTGCACGGAATAGGTGCCACCGCTCAAGTAGGTGTGCACACCGGCCGGAACAGCATTCGCGCTGGCCCCATCGCCGAAGGACCAAGCTGCGTTGGCTATGCCGGCGGGATCGTTCAAACTGAACTGCACCGCCAAAGGCGCACAGCCGCGTTGCACCGATGCAACGAACGAGGGCATCGGCAAGGCAACCACTGTTACATCAACCGATGCACTGGCGTTCTCGGCGGCACAGGCTCCCGTTCCGTCCACTTGATAGGTGTATGTCCCCGCGCTTTGTGCTGCCGGGTTGAACAACCCTGCGTCCAAGGCGGAAGGACCGCTCCATGTGCCACCAGCTTCGGCCCCACCCAGCAAGGGGTAGAGGTTCTCTGGTGTAGCATTGGCACAGAGGGTAAGCGCCGCATCGGCACCCGCGTTCGGAAGTTGATCGATGCTCAAGACCACCGTGGCCTGTTGGTCCGGACAGGGTGCGGTACCCATAACGGTGTACGTGTAGTTACCCACGAGCGCAACGCTTGGATCCACCGTGATCACCGCTGCGCCGTCGGGACCCGTCCACATGCCACCAGCACTTGGTGCGCCATCCAGCCACGTGGCCGGATCCACTGCTGCGCCATTCTCGCACAGCGCCTCGGCCCCACCCGTACCGGCATTCACCGCAGCCACTTCGCTCACCAGCACTTCACTGCTGGCGGACACGCATGGCGCAGGAGCTGAAACCGTGTAGGTGTATACGCCAGCGACATCAATGGTGGGGTCGAAGTTCGGGCCATGCGCCAAACCGTTCGGGCCGGTCCATTGGCCGGTGCCCTGCGGTGTGCCGTTCAATCCACCGATCAAGGTGAAGGCAGTTTGCGAACTGCTGCAGTAGCTCAGGTCGCCATTGGCACCGGCGTCCGGCTCGGCCACGGCGGTCATAGTAACCGTTGCGCTCATTGCGGCACATGGGCCGTTGGCGGCGAGCGTGTATGTGTACGCTCCCGAACCATCGGTCGCAGGGTTGAACGTGCCGTCGGATGCCCCACCGCCCGGGGCGGTCCACACACCACCGATATCGGGCGTGCCACCGAGCTGATCGAAGAGGGCCACCGCCGCGCCGTTGCTGCATGCGGTGAGTACTCCATCGGTGCCGGGATCAGCGGCCGTGGTCTGCGAAACGGTTACCGTGGCGCTGGAGGTGATGCAGGGCGCGACACCTAGGATCGTGTATGTGTACATGCCGGGAACGGAGGTACCGGGAATGTAGGTCCCATCGTGTGCGGCACCGTCCGGGTCCACCCAGGCACCACCGGGTATAGCGCCTATGCCGAGCAGGCCGAAGAGGTCCTCGTTGCTTCCATCCGAGCACACGGAAAGCAACGCATCGGTACCCGCGTTCGGTTGTGGCGAAACACTCACCTCCACCGTGGCCGTGACATCCACACAAGGCGCGGTGGCGCTCACTGTATAGGTATAGGTGCCGGGGAATTCCGTGTTAGGATCGAAGGTGGCGTCGGTCACATTACCGTTCGGATCGGTCCATGTACCTCCTACGTCAGGTACACCGCCCAAGGCCGCGAAGAGGTCAGCAGCGGCCGATCCCTCGCAGAGGTCCAAGGTACCGTTGCTCCCCGCCGTGGGTTGCCCTTCGATGGTGATATCCACCGAGGCCTGGTCGCTCGGGCATGGCGCCACGCCTGCGATCGTGTATGTATAGGTCCCGCTCACGGCAGCGCCGGGATCCAACGTAGCGCCGTACGGTAGACCGTCCGGTCCGGTCCACGCACCACCGGCTCCGGGCGTGCCCCCAAGCAGGTCGATCAAGGCTTGTGCAGCAGCGCTCTCACAAAAAGAAGCGATCGCGTCCGATCCGGCATCAGGCAGGTCGTTCTCGGTAACGGTCACCGTGGCGGTGGCGTTCGGGCAAGGTGCCACAGCGGCCACTTCATAGGTGTAAATGCCAGGGGCGGAAGTACCCGGAGTGTACGTGCCATCGCTCGCGATACCACCCGGACCTGTCCAAGCACCACCACCGCTGGGTGTGCCTGTAAGCGATGGGAACAGAGCCGTCGCAGCTCCGGAGGAACACAAGGTCAACACCCCGTTCCCTCCTGCATCCGCAGTAGCGCTCACCCCGATCGTTACCGTGGCCTGTGCCGAAGGACAAGGAGCCGTACCGCTGACCGAATACACGTATGCACCGGGTGCGCTGGTGGCCGGCGTGAAGGTCGCGGCCACCGCCATGCCGCCAAGGGTCCACGCACCACCCGCATCAGGCGTTCCACCGAGCAAAGTGCTCAAGGCCACGGGTGCCGCATTCTCGCAAAAGTCGACGTTCGCGTCAGTGCCAGCATCGGGCAGGTCGTTCTCGGTCACCGTTACCGTAGCGCTGGCGTCGGGGCATGGAGCAAGTCCCGGTAGCGTGTAGGTATAGATGCCGGGAATATCGATCGCAGGAACATAAATACCTGTTGACATGGCACCACCCGGTGCGGTCCAAGTACCACCTGCACCAGGCGTGCCACCCAGTGCAGCAGCGAGGGACATCGGCGGTGCATCGGAGCACAGCGTCAGCGTACCATCCACACCGGCGTCCGGCGCCAGGTTCACCGCAAGGGTCAAGGTGGCCTGCGCGCTGGGGCAGGGCGCTACACCCACCACGGTATAGGTATACGCACCGGGTGTGCCGGTGCCTGGATCGAACGTATCAGCCACAGGTGCTCCACCAAAAGTCCATGCTCCACCGGGATCAGGTGTGCCGCCCAATAGGGCCATCATGGAAAACGGTACGCCGGAAGAACAGGCCACGTGAACGGCATCCGACCCGGCATCGGGAATATCCTGAACCACCACCGCGATCACGGCTTGGCCGCTGCAGGGTGGCGCCACGCTTGTCACCGTATAGGTGTAGTCGCCGCTCACATCCACCCCGGGGTCCAAGATCCCGCTATGCGCAACACCGCCGGGGCCGGTCCATGTACCACCCACGTCCGGTGTGCCGCCCAGTGTGGTAAATAGGTCCGTTGGTGGTGCCGAGGCACACAACACCAAGGGCCCACCTGTTCCGGGATCCACTGGACAGGCGGAGATCACGGCGGGTTCGCTCGTGCCTGATGCATCGCCCCCACATCCAGCACTGCCCCACGAGCCGGTCTCGCTATCGCCGAAGGTGTTCACGGATACTGAAAGGTCCAAGCCGTTCACACAGGCAACCCCGCTCAATACGCTCACTGTCCAGCAGAACTCCCATGGCCCCACCGTGGCGTAGTCGCCGAAGTTGTTGCCGGGGTTACCGTCGTTGTTCAGATCGAAGAAGTAGCCCGGCCCTTGTGCGCCGATCGCTGTGCCGGCGGTTCCGCTGACACTTGTGTACCAACCCCATGTGCCCGCACTTGCCCCAACCGTTGCCGGCGGTGGACCGGGCACCAAAGTGGCCGCATCCCAGCCCGGCCCCAGGTCGATCGCGATGCCATGGAACCAGTTCGCATTGGTGGTGTTCCACGCATCCACTGTGAAACAGAAGGTGACGGTCTCCCCACAGCCATAAGTACCACCAGTGGGGCCCGGCGATGCCGTGAAGTCGAAACTCGTCATGCAAGGCTGCGCCGCCAACAACCCGGAATACAGGACCGCACAAGCGGTGATGGAGCGCAACGCGTTTCGGGTCATTCAGGTGGTGGAAGGCCGCTACAAGATAGGTGACCGCTTCAAGCTGGGAAAGGTTGGCTGGGGGGGGGCTTGGCGATTCCCCGGCTTGCAGTTGCACGGCTGGCGCCCACGCTTGACGAAGGGTGAGTACCGAGTAACGCGTGGCGAGTGAGTGCCCCTTCCCAACCCGGGGGCAGCCACTCGCCACTCAATACTCTTCTTGCTCGGTACTCTACCTTTCGATCTTCACGGCCCGCTTGGTAANNGCAGCAAGGTAACGTAGTAAATGCCAGCAGCAAGGTCAGCAGTGTTCCAGTTGAACTGGTACACGCCAGCCTCGGAGGTGGCATCGTTAAGCACCCGCAGTTGTTTGCCATCGGCACTGTTGGCCATTAGCTGCACGCGGCCACCACGATCCAGGTTGTAGTGTATGGTGGTCTCGGTCTGGAAGGGGTTGGGTACCACTTGCATGCTGCGTTCGTTGGAACGCCCGTTCAGGAGGCCTTGTTCCTGTTCCAGCAGTTGGTCGCCGTCCGGGTTGCTGCGGTTGCAGCAGTCCAAGAGCAGGCTTTCGAGTTGGTCCAAGCGCTCGGTTTGGGCGCTAATGGTGGCTTGTTGTTCTTGGATGCCTGCAATGAGCATTGGTATCAGGCCGATATAGTTGACCCCCTTAATGACCTCGCCCGGGTGCAGTTCCAATCCCGAACTGTCCAGTACTGCAGCGACATGAATATCATGGACCAAGTCAGGCAGTACCTCAGCTAGATCTTGAGCGATCAACCCACGTTGCAAGCCCGATGGTAGGCCAGCAGCCACATGCTCCTCAACTAGGAAGCGATAGGTCGATGGCCTAAGCTGAGCGATCACGTCCATAGCGTTAGTGACCTCCTCTACATCAGTCTTTATGCTTGCGTCCGAGGACCATACGTTGTAGGTACAGGACGCCAAGCCTGCCACGTGAAAGTTCCCGGAAAAATAACCGGCATAATTTGTACCGGATCCACCGCCCGTGACTTTGCCATAGACGCCGAAGTTGTTGTTCGTGGAAGAACCCTGTGCCCAGCCATGGAGTCCATAATTCGTTCCTGAACCCGAAGCATGACCATACACCCCGTACGAAGCGGTATCTCCTGCGCCATGCCCGTACACACCAACGTTCCATTGTGAAGTTGTATGGCCGCCATTGTTTGACGCGCTAGCATAAACCCCATAGTTCTCTTTGTCAGCATTCAGCGCATTGGCCTTCAAGCCGTAATGGATTGTAGCCGATGCCTCACCGACGGCAGGGGATGTGGACGCGTCCACGGCGACCCCTTGGCTCCCGACAAAGTCGCCACTCACCAATGCCACAGCCTTTATTGCTGTTTCGTTCAATCCAACTCTGGGCCGTTGTTCCACATGTAGTTTCGCCGCGGTTAGGGATGGGTAATTGCCAATGGCCACGCGGTTGTCCAGGTCCGGGCAAGAGCCGGGATTGACCGGCGCAATGGCCGTGTAAAGATTGTGGCTCGCATCTTGCGCCCAATCACAATCCGCGCCGCCTGTGCCAGTAGGTATGTTCCGCCAACCGAGCACACCATCTCCATTCACTACCACATACTGCTGGGAGGTGTCCATTTCCAGTTCTGTGGGTAGTTGCCGTATGCGCACCCGGCCATCCAACACATCCAGGCGCTCCACTGGCACCTCCGATGCTGCATCGAAATCGCCAAGGCCCACGAAGGCCTCCTGCCCGGACCCATCGGGTTGTATCAGCATGGTCTGCAGGCCGTTCATGGAATTCATGCCGGTGCCCGCTGTGTAGTTGCTGGTGAAGTTGAAGGTGAGCCGATCGGCCAACCACTCGCCGGGGTTGTCGCTCCATACAATGGCCGCATCGGTATAGTCCAGGCCATTGAAGAGTTGGCCCACGTACATCTGGTCATCATTTCCGGTCATGGTAATGCCGTTGCCCATGTTGGGGCGGTAGCCTGCCTCCTGGGCGTTGTCATCCGCCGCCGCCAAGTGCAAGGTGGTATACGGGCCAGGGGCACCGTTGCTGTAGAACTGGTCCACATCGGGGCATAGTAGCAAGAAACCATCTTTATCCTGGCTTGTGGATCCACCAACATCGTAACTATCAGTTTCCATCAAGAGCATCCGCCGCAGCGAATCCGTGTACCACTCGATCGGCTGGTTGCCGTTGTGGCGCACCTCCAAGGGTATGGTGGTGGAGCCGTTCCAACCAACGTAATCAGGTGGGGATGTTGAAAAGGGGAAATTCGATTCAATGCTCACTTGCGCTTGTACCACATGTAAAATGCCCATGGCAAATGCCAACGACATCAGTCTTTTCGTCTTCATGGTCTTTCGTTATTAGCGTTCCTCGAAAGACCGGACTTCAACTATTCTTTCACGACGAACTTGAACGAACGATAGCCTCCGGTTTGCTCAACCCGCAACATGTACAGGCCGGGAGCGCTGTCTCCCACTTCCCAGTGTAATTCACCTCCCGTGCCCCTATCCTGCCACAGCAGCCGCCCACACACATCGTGTATGGTGATCCGCAACCCAGCTTCCACGCCGCGGATCCGCACTACATCATCCACGGGATTCGGGAAAAGGACGATCTGATCAGCAGCAGCCTCCACCACCCCGTTGGCCAACGGGCAGCCCAACGGATCTGTGCTCACGCATACATTGTCGATGAGCGTGTGAGCACGCGGATATGCGTTGCTATCGACGAAGTGCAGTGTATCCGTTTGAGCATTGTCGAAGTGGTTGCCTATAGATACATATCGGTAAGCGCTGTCCGCCACGAAGCTTCCGCTTACCAGCACCCAGTTCACAGTGTCGGCCAGAATCGTTGGATGGTACACCTGGGCGGCATTTGCCAACGGCTGCAACGGGTCACCAAACTCATACTGCTGGGCTTCCATAGTGAAACGAAGGCCGATATGGCTTGTCGCCATCCAACATTGTTGGTCCCACCCATTCCATGAAGCACTGACATAGAAGCTTGCGTAGTACGTGTTTCCGACTTGCAAGGGCTGAGTTAGTTCAATTGCGAAGTACTCCCGTCCCTGTAAATGATGATAGGTGATCACACCTACGTACGCCAAACCATCTTGGGGGTACTGGAACGCAAAAGCACTCAACGGCACCCCATTGAACGCCCCATAAGGCAGGCAACTCAGGCAGTAGTCCCCCGAGCCAGCGGTGGAGAACCAACCGAGAGGGCCGGTCTCCGGGTAGTACCAGGTGTTGATCTCGAGGCAGCTATCTGTTTCCTCAAAAGATCCATTGGGCACGAGGTTGGTCTGCGCTTCACAGCGCTGAGCAGCAAGGAACAACAGGCAGTGCGCGGCAAGCATGGCTGCCCAGCGGCACCACCTATTGTTCATCGCGTAGGAGGTCATTGTTCGTTCGTTGTTCGTGTGATGCATTCGCATCGGTCCGATCTTCTTCCGCTGGAGATAATGCCTTCGTCCGTCGCGGGTAGCGGATAGGCATCCTAGCTTATGCTCTTAGGTGCAGCGGCACGTTGTGGTGGTGCGATACCTTTGTACTGCTTCTGTTTCGTTTAACTATTTCAGTGGTATAGGTGGGACAAGAGCGACCGAGACCCCTGGTGTTTGTAGCACCGGGGGTCTCACATTACGGCCCAAAGGGGCCGTATTCATGTAGAGAGAGAGAGAGAGGGACAAGCC
>JAGQVV010000221.1 GCA_020437805.1 Flavobacteriales bacterium | reverse complement strand
AGAAGCATGCGTTCTTCGAGAGTGATTCGTTCAACGCGGTGCTAAGGGCGGTACAAGCACAGCCACGACGGTTCAAGGTGTACGAAAAGGCGGGGACTCTGCGCATCAGCGTGCAGAACGTGAAGAACGTACACGAGGCGAAGGAGGCGATGGAGGGGGTGGTGGGCGCCTCCACAAAGGCTGAGGCGACTTGAAAGTTTACGGGAGGATTTACTGCCGTGCCCGAGCGCTCTATCCCACATCCACCTTCTTCGCCAATCGACCGATCGTGAGCCCCTGCACCAGGATACTGAAGGCCACCACGATGTAGGTGAGCGGCACCCAGAGCTCCTTCCCCATTTCCGGTCGCAGCGAAAGTGCCAAAGCGATGCTGATGCCACCGCGCAAGCCGCCCCAGGTGAGCAATACGATGGTGCCGCGTGAGATGCGCTCCTTGAACCGGATGAGCTGCGCCGGCGCCCAGATGCTGATGTAGCGAACGCCCAGGATGAGGACGATGGCCAGTGCACCGATCGCGAAGTACGCGGGCCGAAGATCGATGATCAACAGTTCGAGTCCGATCAACACGAAGAGCACCGCGTTCAGGATCTCGTCGATCAGCTCCCAGAACTTGTCCACGTATTCGGCCGTGGTATCGCTCATGGCGTATCGCTTCCCCTGGTTGCCGATCAGGATACCGGCAGCCACCATGGCGAGCGGGCCGCTCACATGGAGCGCGTGCGCCAGTGAGTAGCCCCCCATGACCACCGCCAGGCTCAGCATCACCTCCACCTTGTAGTTGTCGATGCTGCGCATGAGAACGAATCCGGCGTAACCGAAGGCGAGTCCCAGCACGATCCCCCCCAGCGCTTCACGTACGAACAACAGGCCGATATCCGCCGCGCCGAAGGAACCGGGATCCACGGCCACCTGGAGCACGGTGAGGAAGACCACGACGGCCACCCCATCGTTGAACAACGACTCACCGGCGATCTTCATCTCCAAGCTGCGCGGCACCTTCGCTTCCTTGAGGATCCCCAACACCGCGATCGGATCGGTGGGTGAGATCAGCGCACCGAAGAGCAGGCAGTGGATGAAAGCGGCTTCGATACCGAACAACGGAAGCATTAGAAAGATGATCCCGCCAACGAGGAAGGTGGAAATGACCACGCTGAACGTGCTGAACAGGATGACCGGCAACCGTTGTTCCTTGAGCTCATCGAGCTTGATGTGGATGGCCCCGGCGAAGAGCATGAAGCTGAGCATCACCTCCAACAGCAGTTCGCTGAAGTCGATGCCCTCCATGAGCGCGGTGAAGAAGTGTGTCGTGCGCGGGAAGAAGCTACCGATCGCGACCAGCGCTATGGAAACGAGCAGCGCGATGAACATCAGTCCGATGGCCGCTGGCAGTTTGATGTACCGGAAGTTCACATAGGCGAAGAGCGCCGATAGGACGATGAGGACCGAGAAGGTCGTGTACAGATCCATGCGCCGAACTTAAGCGGCGCGCGGATCCTCTGAACCACTTCGGGGGAAGCGTGGATCAGCACGCATGCTCACGACCGATCACCTGGGAGGCCCTTCCACTCCAGACCCGCATCATCTATACGGCCACAATGATCCGTTCCTACTGACCGCGAAGGCCGCTGAACGGATCTTGTTAACTTCAACAGGCCGTGCATTCATTGTGTTTCCCATCCATCCTACGCAACACGTCAAACCATCTCCACCATGCGTGAACTGATACTTGCGACACTCATTACAGCCAGTGCCCTTGATCTGACATGCACTGCCCAATCCCCCCTCTTTAGCACTCGAAAGGATGTTACTGGTAACGGAAACAGCGATTTCCTCTCCGGCCTTGCGCGCACGACGAACAACGATTTCCTGACGTTCGGACTCTGCGCTGTTACACCCACCGCCGTCTCCGGGATCTGTGTATCTCGGTTCAGCAACGATGGTGCCTTCATTTCGAGCCACACCTTCACCGACAGTATCTCGCATATTTTCCTGAAACGTGACGGCGTGTCCAGTTGGAGCAACCAACGGCATGCAGCTTCTGTGCAATGGGCAGAAGACGCTTCCTTGTGGTACTTCGACGCGGGTGGTGATTCTCTTTGGGTCCGCAAGCCGTTCGCTCCCGTTCGACCCAGTAAGGCTGGTAATACACAACATGCCACCAACGGAGATGTACTCTTCTGTGGCACGGCCGAGGTTGACAGTATCGAGTCGACCATTTTCCTTGCCCGGTATGACGCGGCCGGCCTATTGCAATGGCTGCAAGAATACCCTCTTCCTCCGCAATGGCAGGGCATGCAGGTGTTCGTCAGCTCAATGGCAGTACTATCCGATGGCGGTACGGTCATCTCCGGAAATAGACAGGACGCATTCGGCGAAAACGCTCAGCAATGGGTGCTTCGCTCAAGCGCCAACGGATCGTTCCAATTCCTCAATGATGTGGAAGGCCCTGGCGAAGGGGACAATGCCCACGCGGTGTCCACGACAGATGATACCTACACGGTCGTTGGAATGCGACGGCAAGAGAACCCTAATGCCCCCGGTGACTACTGTTGCCCAAGACCGTACTTCTCTCGTTTCTCAAACGATGGCACCTTGCAGTGGAGCCGTCTATTCCAAGGCACTCGGCGCGAATTCACCGACTTCGCACTTCGCACATTGAACGACGGCTCGGTACTTTCCACCGGTTTCACCACCCATCAGTATGGCTCGAACGCTTACCTGTTCAACGTCTCTGCTTCTGGAGACAGCATCTGGCACCGCGAATACAGCGCCCCGGACAGTACATGTATCAACCGATCCTACATGCCACATACCCTCCTGGTCGAATCCCCCAATCGCATCGTTCTTGGCGGGGTTGTAGGCCTTTGTGGGAATGACCACTGGATCATGCGAACCGATGGTGCCGGCTTACCACCGAGCACCATGGGTCTGATCACCGACGTTCATGATGTTCTGAGCAACGAGCTGACGTTGGTAGCACATCCAAATCCATCACACGGCCAACTGCATGTACAAGGTGAAGATGGCGCCTTCCCGATCAAGGTGATCGTCAGCGATGCACTTGGACGTTCTGTACGAACGACCACAATACGCGGGCCAAGCGACATCCTTACGATCCATGACCAAGGGATCTACTTCCTGATGATGACCAACGACCACGGGACTTTTGTGAACCAACAGGTGGTCGTGCAATGAAGTAATGGGGGCTGTTTACCGCCAGCCGCCTCCCAACGCCTGGTACATGTACACCATGGCGTTCAGCTGTGCCTTGCGGGTCTCCACCAGCTCGAAACGCGATTCGAGTGCATCACGCTGGGTGAGCAGCACCTCCATATAGTCGGCACGGGCACTGCGGAA
>JAGQVV010000220.1 GCA_020437805.1 Flavobacteriales bacterium | reverse complement strand
GGGCATCGGAACGACCTGAACCAGACCTGTCGGGACCTCGCGGCCATGGGATGGGCGACCGCCACGATCAGCTACCGGCTGGATTTCTACGGCACATGGTTGCTCGGCTCGCCCTTCTCCTACGACCCGGCCGAGGTGATCCGCGCGGCCTACCGCGCGCAACAGGACACTCGTGGCGCCCTCCGCTTCCTGAAGGCGCGAAGCGCCTTGGACAGCACGAGCACGGAGAACATCGTGCTCATGGGATACAGCGCCGGGGCCATTGCCGCGTTGCACGCCGCATTCGTGGACGACCCATCCGAGAAGCCCGCCAGTTGCGGGACCATTGGCAATGTGAACCACCTGCTGAGTTCCTATGCCCGGCCGGACCTGGGCCCCTATCAGGGTTCCTTGAACATCAATGGACAAAGCGATGACGTGCTGGCGGTCGCGTCCAACTACGGAGGCCTGTTGGACACCAACCTGATCTCCGGGCCGCTCGACCCAGCGCTGTACCTCTATCATCAGACCGGTGACCCCGTGGTTGGATGCGGCTATCGAAAAGGCCTCTGGGGAATGCCCTTGGGTGTGGGCGACAACTACCCGTACCTCTATGGTTCATGCATCACCGATGATCACATCACACAGAATATCCAGCCCGACCCTTCACGATACCTGTACCATGAGCATGTCGGTAGCGCACATGAGGTGCACGACCCTGCAGCGATCATGCAAGAGACCCTGTTGTTCCTGCGCGAGCTTTTCTGTTCCCTGGCGAACGTACAGCTGGCGGTCCGCGTAATGCTCGAGGGTCCCTATGAGAGCAGCACGGGCTTGATGGGCGACGGCCTCCGCACCCTCGGCCATGTGCCTACACAAGAGCCCTATGCCGGACTGGGTTACGCCCATGTCGGAGGCGGTGGGGAAAGCACCACACCGGCCGTGCTGGCGGTAAGCGGTAGCAATGCCATCGTGGACTGGGTGGTGGTGGAACTTCGCGATGCGGCCGACCCTACCCTCGTGCTGGAAAGCCGAAGCGCACTGGTGCAGCGCGACGGGGATGTGGTGGATGTTGATGGCGCCTCTCCCCTTTCCTTCGGACTGGCCCCGGGCAACTACAGGGTCGCCCTGCGCCATCGGAACCACTTGGCCCTGATGACGAATTCCGCGATAGCGCTCGGCGGCAGCCCGACCGTGTTGGACCTGGGCAACATCAGTACAGAGGTGTACGGTTCCGAGGCCCGGGCGCACATCCCTGGTGCATTCCCCACCGAAGCTCTTTGGGCCGGTGATGTGAGCTTCGATGGGGAACTGCGCTACACGGGGGCCTCGAACGACCGCGACATCATCTTGAGCACCATTGGTGGGTCCGTGGCGACCAACACGGCCGGTGGTTACCTTCCGGCGGACGTGAACATGGACGGCCTGGCGAAGTATACCGGCGTTTCCAACGACCGGGACCTCATCCTACAGAACATAGGCGGCGTGGTTCCCACGAATGTCCGAACGGAGCAGATGCCTTGACGTCCTGAACGGATCCGGCTCAGGCGATCTTGACCTCCTTCTTGTTGCGCTCAGGCAACTCCTTGGTCTTATCCACCGTGAGCTTCAACACCCCATCCTCAAAGCGGGCCTTGACACTATCCGGATCGACATTCTCGGGCAACATGAAGGCCCTGTTGAATGATGTGTAACTGAACTCCTTCCGGGAGTATCCTCCCTCCTCTTTCTCGGCCTTCTGCTCCTTCTCCGAGGAAATGGCAAGCATGCCATCCTCCACGGTCACCTTCAAATCTTCCTTCTTATAGCCAGGAGCGGCAAGCTCGATCTCGAAATTCTTCGCGTTCTCCTTGATGTTCACGGCCGGGATAGTGACCTCTTCGTCAGCTCCCCGGAACATGGGAGCGTTGAACATTCGCGAGGGAGGGATCAGACGGTCATCGCTGAAGAACGACCCCGGAAAACCGTTCGCATCGTCATCGAAAAAGCGGGAGAGGAAAGGTCTGTGGGCAAGTAGCTTGGTCATGGTTCAATGGGTGTTGGTGAGTGTCCTTGAAGTTCTCAAGACACAAGGGGCCGGTCAATGACTTTGCTCAGCTGTATGAATGGAACATCCCGATACGTGTGATCACTGCGCCGAGGATCCAACATTCGTGGGCATGTGGCTCGGGCAACCGAGGGGTCCTTGGTCATGAATGATCGCTTACGCCACGGCCCTGCTCCGCACGGCACGATGCTTGCCTTCGCTCGGTCGTACCAACCCTTACCACCATGACCCGATCTTTGACCCTCCTCCTTTTCGGAGTTCTTCTTGGCCATTACACCTACGCTCAACCAACGCCCCTTTGGACCACGGAAACAGGCTCCGTGAACTGGCTCCGCTCCACGGCGGTCGGGGCCTTGGTGGCTTGCACAGCGAATGGTCTGCATGGCATTGATACCAAGACCGGCTCGATCGCATGGACCATTCCGGCCTTGGCCAATGCACCTGAGAGCGGCTACGAGGAGGTCGTGCGCTCCCCATTCATCGCGGTAGTGCCCGCACAACACCCAGAGGACTTGTTCATTGTTGAACCCTTCAGTGGGGCCGTGGTCTTCAATAGTGAAGAAGCGGGGATCTCCAATATCGCGAGCAGGTACTTCCTGTACGCGAACAACGTGATCGTGATCGTGGGCCAGAAGGCGGACAAGACCGCGACCATGGCGTGTGTCGATATGGGAACCGGGAAGGTGCTCTGGACAAAGGACGACTCCTTCAGCAAACTCACCGCGTGCAATAGTGCCGGACCGAACGCCATGGTCCTGAGCACGTTCTTCTTCGTGTACAAGCTGGACACCCGAACCGGGGAGGAGATCTGGAAGAAATGCCCTGACCCCGGGTTCGAGAAGATGGCGGAGCTCGCGACCTTGTTGGACAAGGGAGGGGCCAACCTCGGTCTTGGGGATGATGTTCACGGGGTCTTCGTTACCACTTCTTATGCGCCAGAGCTCTGCTTCATGGGAATGCAGACCTCGACCCGGAAGGAAAGGACGGACAGCCAAGGAAAGACCACCGTGGAGGTCGTGTACAACACCTTCGTCAACGCCTTCAACATCGCCGATGGGTCCTATGCTTGGCCGAAACCCTTGGAAATGGGCCAAAAGCTCGGTACCATGGTTCCACTGGAGAGCGGCCTCCTCGTTGGGGCGGGCGATCGCCGATCGGTGGACCTGTTGGACTATAACAGCGGTGCCGGGCTCTGGGGCAAGAATGGCAAGGGGGTCAATGTCAAAGGGGTTCTCAGTGGGGCGGTAACTATCGGAGACCGCGTGTTGCTCACCAGTGGTGGTGACGATGGGGTGGTGAGCCTTGTCGATGCCACTGGCGAGGACCTTTGGAAGAAACCCTTGAAACTCGATGGTGCGGTGCGCAGCGTGACGCTGTTGGGTTCCGACATCCTCATTGCCAGCGAAGGGGAAGTGGAGATCGTCGACCTCGCCACCGGTGCATCCCTGCTTGAAAAGACCTTCCAAGGCGGGTCCCGACTCGTGGCCACCGGGGCTGAGCTGACGTATATCTTCAATACCAAGGATGGCCTATTGTACAGCGTGGATACGAACGGAGGCCCTTTGCGGACCGTGAGCACCACCGAACTCGAATTCGATGGAAAAGAGAAGGCCACGACCCTGGAGTACTCACCTGAGGGCCTCATCGTTGCTTCCGACCAGAACTTGGCCCTGATCGGGGTCGATGGAACCAAGCGCTATCAGAAGTACTTCCCCGCCCCTCGTGAAAGTGGATTGACCAGGGCGCTCAAGTACGCATCAGCGGTTCGAGCGGCTTATTATACCGCGGCATACGGTTATACGAGTGCCGCCTTCGGCGCGGCGAGCCAGAACATTGAGGTACAGGATGCCAATAGTCGAATGGCGAAGGAGATCACCGGAGCGGTCAGCGATGTGTACGCCAAAGGTTCGTCGGTAGCCGCAAGTGCCACCAAACGTTTCGTGCAAGAGGCCAATGCACGCTTCAA
>JAGQVV010000022.1 GCA_020437805.1 Flavobacteriales bacterium | reverse complement strand
CGGTTCAGCAAGGACAAGACGCCGTACAAGTTGAGCAGCTCCGCGATAATCTCTCCAGCGGGCAGGAAGGACCATTCCATCCCGGGGCTGTATTTCGAAATGGGCCCGGAATGCGTGAGGATCTTCGGTGGGGCCTACATGCCGGACAAGACACAGCTCGGCCGCATTCGGGCAGCGATCGTGAATGATCCGAAGGGATTCCGCAAAGTGATCGGTTCCAAGCACTTCACCACTTTGTTCGGTGAGGTGCGAGGAGAAAAGAACAAGGTGCTGCCAACGGAGTTCAAGACCGCCGCTATCAAGGAACCGCTCGTGGCCAACAAACAGTTCTATGCAATGGCAGAGCTCCCGGCCAGCACCGTGACCGACGCGAAGCTGCTCGACCGGGTGATGGAGCACCACAAGGCCGTGCATCCGTTCAACACTTGGCTGGCAACGGCCATGGGGTACGAGTAACGGAAAAGCGCCCGCGGTCAGGCGGACGCTTTTCCATGGCATTGACCGAAGTGAGGCCTACTTGGCCGTGCCGTTCAACTCCACGGTCAATTCAATGGTGTCGCTCAGGACCATGTCCTTCATCGCTTTCCAAGCCACACCATACTTCTGGCGATCGAAGGCGAGTTTTCCCGTGGCCATCACGGTGCCATCCCCTTCGGTGATGACGATGTCCGTTACGGTCTCCGTGTTCGTCACACCACGAACGGTCAATTCGCCGGTCGCGGAAGTGCCTTCCACGGAAGTGATCTTGAAGCTGGCGGTAGAATGGTTGGCCACATCGAAGAAATCAGCGCTTGACAGATGGCCAATGAGCATTTCCTTGGTCTTGTCCTCGCTGTAGTTGGTGTCGATCGGAGCGATGGTGGTCATGTCAACGGCGAACGCACCGCCGGTCACCATGCCGCCCTTCACCGTGAGTTCACCCTCGGATATCTTCACCGTTCCCGTGTGGCTGTATACACCCACCATAGTGCCGGTCCATGTCGCGGCACTGGCCTCGGCATTCACGGTATACGCATGCTCTGCAGCAGCCACGGCCGCCAGACTATCGGCAACCGCCTTTTCCTTTTCGGCGGCGATCTCGGCTTCGCTCGGGCCGCAGGCAACGAGCATCAAAGCGGCAAGGGATACAATGGACAGGGTGTGGAATTTCATGACGTTTGTTTTGGTTCAGGACCGCAAATCTAACATCTTTATTTCCATGGAACATAATTCCGTGGAATTGTCCTGGTCGGTCGATTCAATCCAGAAAGGATCGCCCTTCCCTTACCATCCTCCGCAACAAAGGAGATGGACGGTAACGATCCTCGCCATACTCAGCGTGCAGGCCGTCCAGGGTCGTGAGGCAATGCGATAATCCTTTCGCATCGGCCAACGCAAGTGGCCCTTGGGGGTAGTTGACGCCTTTGGTCATTGCAAGGTCCAAAGCTTCCTTTGATGCGATACCGAGGAACAAGGCATCCACTGCCTCGTTGATCAACATCACCTGGATCCGCCAACAGATATTCTCGTGCAATATGACATCACTGGTCGGTTCAGGTCGTTCCTCCCCTTCGGAGTAATCGTAATACCCGCGACCCGACTTCCGCCCCAACCAGCCCGCTTCCACCATGCGTTGCTGAGTGAAGCTCGGTCGGTAGCGCGGGTCGAAGAAGAACGCCTCGAACACCGACCTTGTCACGGCGAAGTTGATATCATTACCGATCAGGTCCATCAGTTCGAAAGGTCCCATTCTGAAGCCACCAACAGTGCGCATGGCGTGGTCGATGGTGGCCATGTCGGCGATCCCTTCCTCGAAGATCCGCAGAGCTTCTCCATAGAATGGCCGGGCCAAACGATTCACGATGAAGCCGGGTGTGTCCTTGGCCACGACCGGCACTTTCCGCCAAGCCTGCATCAAAGCACTACAACCTTCCGTGACATCGGGCATAGTGGCCATTCCTGGCACAACTTCCACCAATGGGAGCAAGGGCGCAGGATTGAAGAAGTGCAGTCCGACCACGCGCGCTGGCAGTGCACATGCTGCCGCGATAGCGGTTACGCTGAGCGATGATGTGTTCGTTGCAAGCACAGCGTTCTTCGGGACCAACTCCTCCAGTTCCCTGAAAAGCCCCTTTTTGATCGCCAGGTCCTCGATGATCGCCTCGATGACAAGCCCACATCCCGCCAAGGATCCGAGCTCGTGTGCCGGAGCGATGCGGCCGAGGATGGCTGCTCCATCGGTATCGGAGAGTTTTCCCTTCTCCACCATGCGGTCGAAGGTCCGCTGTAGACCGGCCATTGCCTTGTCCACGGCATCCTTCCGGGCGTCGTAAAGCACTACGGAATGACCTGCTTGCGCGGCGACCTGTGCGATCCCGCTGCCCATTGTCCCGGCGCCGATCACGCCAACCTGCATCTGCTTGTCCATGCTGCGAAGTTCGGTCGCAGGTCCGGACCTGGCATGGCCGGGCCCGATCCGGCTCAATTTCCCTGGAATACGGGCTTCCGCTTTTCCAGGAAGGCCTGCACACCTTCGTTGTAGTCGAAGCTTCGACCCGCAATGCTTTGAAGCTCGTTCTCCACATCCAACTGGTCGTCCAAGCCATTGGCCAGCGAGCGGTTGAGTGCATCCTTGGTGAGCGCGATGGCCTTGGTCGGAAGCTGTGCCATATCCTGTGCGAGTGCCTTGGCTTCGTTCATCAGATCGGCATCGGCCACCACTTTCCAGATCATGCCTTGCTCCATGGCTTCTTGTGCGCTCACCTTCGGTGCCAGGATCATCTGGCCGAAGGCCCGCTGCATGCCCACAAGACGGGGCAGGGTGAACGTACCACCGCTGTCAGGGATCAGGCCAATGTTGATGAAACTCTGGATGAACTTGGCCGAGGAGGCAGCCAATGTAAGATCGCAGGCATACGCGATGTTGGCACCGGCTCCCGCTGCCACACCGTTCACCGCGGCGATCACTGGTTTGGGGACATTGCGGATCCGGCGCACGATCGGATTATACTGGGCACTGATGATCTCTTCGATCCTCGTGCCCGGAGCAATGGCCTCGGCAAGATCCTGCCCAGCGCAGAACGCGCGACCGTTCCCGGTCAGTAGAATGGCACGAACGGAAGGATCGTCCTTGGTGCGTTCCAGCGCATCGATCGTTTCCAAGGCCATTTCCCGATCGAAGCTGTTCAATTTGTCCGGACGATCCAGCGTGATGGTCGCGACACTGTCGGCAATGGTGAATTGGATCTTGGCGTAGCTCATGGGGTAAAGGTCGAAGATCAATTGAAGTACCGATCGTGCCAGGATCGCACGAACAGGCACCAAGCTCCGAATGGCCTACAGACACTTGAATTGATCGAAAGGCTCGAGGCATGCATTGCACTTCCACAGGGCTTTGCACGCGGTACTCCCGAAAGCCGACAGCATGACCGTGTCCGTGGAATGGCATTGAGGACACTGGACAAGGGGTGTTCCACCTTTCAGTGCCCGGATATCGGCCGTATGCTCAGGGGGCGCGATGCCGTAATCCTTCAGTTTGCGTTTACCTGCGTCGCTGATCCAATCCGTGGTCCACGCAGGCGAGAGGGTCAGTTCCACCTTGACCGATGGTATCCCGGCATCATGAAGTTCCTTCTTGATATCGGCGGCCATCACATCCATTGCAGGGCAGCCAGTGTACGTGGGTGTGATCGTGACCTGTACATCACCGTTCGCAGCAACTCGCACATCGCGCACAACCCCCAGTTCCAGAACGCTGATCGCTGGGATCTCGGGGTCCTTCACTTTTTGGAGAAGCCCGAGTACCCGTTCCTTATCGAAGTGCATTGCTGCCATGTACCTACAAGATGGACCGGGTGATGCGCACGCCGGGGCCCGGCATTCCTACCATTCGACACCCGGGTAGGCCCGGGTCACATGCTGCATTTCGGCCAGGATCAACCCCAAGTGCTCGGTGTGCAATCCTTTGCGCCCTCCAGTGGCCATGAAACCATCCGATGGTCGTTCCAAGGTGGCTTGTGAGAGGACGGCGCTAACCGTCTTGTCCCAAGCCTCCTTTATGACTGCGATGTCCGGAGCGATCCCGGCTTTCTGCAGCATTTCAGTGACCTCGTCCGTTTCGAACAATTCACCGGTGAAGGTCCAAAGCTCGTTCAGCGCGGATCGCGCTTTTTCATGGCTCTCAGCGGTCCCATCACCGAAACGCACCACCCAATCGCTGCTATGGCGCAGGTGATAGGTCGACTCCTTCACGGATTTGCCAGCGATCGCGGCCAATTGTTCATCCTTGCTCGAAAGCAGACCTGTCATCAACGGCAAGTGGTACGCGTCGAACAGGAAGCTGCGGACCATGGTGGTGGCATAGTCCCCGTTCGGGAGCTCCACCATTTTGACATTCGTGTATCCACGTTCCATCCGCAGATAAGCGAGATCATCCTCCGTACGGCCTTTCCCTTCCAATTGGCCTGCATGGGTGAGCAGGTTGCGGGCCTCGCCCAAGTGGTCCAAGGCCCGGTTGGTCAAGGCGATATCCTCCTCGAGAATGGGTCCATGTCCGCACCACTCGCCGAGGCGCTGGCTCAGGATGAGCAGGTCATCCGCTAGTCGTAGTGTGTAAATGAACTGCGCTTCTTTGATATCCATCGCTCAGATGTACTTGGCGCCTTCCGGCATGCTGTAGAAGGTCGGGTGCCGGTACACCTTGTCATCCGCTGGGTCGAAGAAGCTCTCAGCATCTTCTGGTCGAGAGGAGGATATGTGCTTGCTCTCCACCACCCAGATGCTCTGTCCTTCCTGTCGCCGGGTATACACATCCCGCGCGTTCTCGAGTGCCATTCCGGCGTCAGCAGCGTGCAGGCTGCCAACATGCTTATGGTCCAAGCCGCGTTTGCTTTGGATGAAGATCTCCCAGAGGGGCCAATTGTTCGGGTTCTCGCTCATGTTCGGTTTGTCTATCGTTCAGGCGGCTTTGCTCTTGGCTTTCTTGGCGGCATGCGCAATGGCCGCGTTGCGCACCCATTCTCCGTCGCGGTGAGCCTTGTTCCGCGCATGGAGGCGTTCCTTGTTACATGGGCCGTTCCCGGCCACCACATCATGGAATTCCGTCCAGTCGATGGCACCCCAATCATAGTGCTGGGTCTCCTCGTTCCATTTCAGGTCGGGGTCGGGAATGCGGAGCCCGATGACCTCTGCCTGCTGCACGGTCCGGTCGATGAAGGTCTGGCGTAGCTCGTCATTGCTTTGTCGTTTGATCTTCCACTTCATGCTCTGCGCACTGTGCGGACTGTTCGCATCAGTTGGCCCGAACATCATAAGACTGGGCCACCACCAACGATCCAGCGCATCCTGGGCCATAGCTTTCTGCGCTGGGGTCCCTTTGGAAAGCACGCTCATGATCTCGTAGCCTTGGCGCTGGTGGAAGCTTTCCTCCTTGCAGATACGCACCATGGCACGGGCATAAGGACCGTAGCTGGTCCGACACAACATGACCTGGTTCATGATCGCGGCGCCGTCCACGAGCCAACCCACGGCACCTATATCGGCCCAAGTCAGGGTGGGGTAGTTGAAGATGCTGCTGTACTTGGCCTTCCCGCTCAACAGGTCATCGATGGTCTTCTCCCGGGATGTTCCCAAGGTCTCCACGGCACTGTACAGATATAGGCCATGTCCGGCTTCATCCTGGACTTTTGCCAACAGGATCGCTTTCCTTCGTAGGCTCGGGGCACGGCCGATCCAATTTCCCTCGGGCAACATGCCCACTACTTCACTGTGCGCGTGCTGGCTTATCTGCCGGACCAGGTTCTTGCGATAGCCATCAGGCATCCAGTCCTTCGGCTCGATCTTCTGTTCGGCATCGATCTTGGCTTGAAAGCGCTCTTCAAGTTCCGGGCTCTCCATTTCGTTCGGTTTTCGGTTGGCTAAGTTAGGACGCACCGTCTTCCGACGAATGACCGCGCTCAGTGGCGAACACTTCGACCGTTTCCGGGGTTCGTTCGAGGCACCACGCTCCAACATGGAACGGTTAAATTCGCCGCCCAGCATGACCCCCAACAGAATGGCCCGATTCCACAAGCTCGAAGTCGAAAGTGTTCATCAAGAGACCACGGATTGCATTGTCGTGGGATTCGATATTCCTGCGGCTGAGCAAGCGGACTTCGAGTTCGTTCATGGCCAGTACGTGACATTGAAACTCACGGTGAACGGCGAAGAACTGCGTCGCAGTTATAGCATCTGCAGCAGTCCGTTGGATAAGGGAACCCTTCGGATCGCTGTGAAGAAGGTGCAAGGTGGCCGCGCAAGCACCGAACTCGTTGAGAAGTTGAAACCCGGCATGTTCATCGAGGTGATGACACCGATGGGCAATTTCACCACCGCACTGGATCCCGCGTTGGAACGTCATATCGTGGCATTCGCTGCGGGGAGCGGTATCACGCCCATATTGAGCATCTTGAAGACCGTGTTACGGACCGAGCCGAAGAGCCGATTCACCCTCTTCTACGGGAATTCCGACCATGACCGGATCATATTCCGGAAGCGCTTGGATGAATTGAAGCAAGTGCATGGTGAACGACTATCCGTGCATCATATACTTTCCCAGGGCAAGGATGAGGATATGCTATTCAACGGTAGGGTCACCAAGGAGAAAGCCGTGGAATTGATGAAGCGATTCCTGAACGACCCATTGGACAAGGAGTACTTCATCTGCGGCCCTGAACAAATGATGATCAACGTCAGCGAGGCGTTGGAGCATCAAGGGGTGGACAAGAAGAAGATCCACATTGAGCTCTTCTCCAGCCCCGTGACCAATGAGGCGAAGAAGCCTCCCGTACCGTTGGCTGATGGAGCCTTCAGCGGAAGTGCATCGGTCAAGGTGATACTGGATGGCCGTGAACAGGTCCTACAGGTGGAGGCCAACGGCGATCCCGTTCTTGATGTCGCATTGGACAATGGCCTGGACGTTCCGTTCGCGTGCAAGGGCGCCGTTTGCTGCACTTGCAAGGCGAGGGTGGTGGAAGGGAAGGTCGAAATGGCGATGAACTATGCGCTGACGGATGAAGAGGTGGAGGAGGGCTATGTGCTTACCTGCCAGACCCACCCGCGATCAGCGAATGTCACCATCGACTACGACCAACACTGATCCGCGACCTGTTGAACAATGAATGAGGCGGGCCTATGGGGCCCGCCTCCTGTTTCGATCCGGCCCAAGGAGTACTTGCAGGGTCGGGGAGTGGTGCGTATTGAAGAGGGGCCTCAGAAAGTAGCGTTCGCGTACCCTTCCAATTTCGTTTGGATATGGGTCAAGTAGTGTTCACTGTGGTAGAAACCTCCGAGCTCCTCATTGTACCGGATCACCGCGGATGGGAAGTCGTTGTAAAAGGGGTCGACGTTCTTCGAAGCGGTCTTCTGAAGTGACACGGTGCATTCGTAGTCCGGGTATTTCACAAGGTCCTGCGGAATATGGGTTTCGACCAGTACCATCTTTTCCTGATAGCCTTCCTTCAGGATGCGTACGGTGTAGGTCGCGTCGATGTCCAACTCGAGTTCATATCGGCCTTTCTTATCGCTGTCCACGCGCTTGATCTCAACATTGTCCTTGTACAGGACCACCTTGTAGTCCGATGCCTTTTCTCCATCGATCAGCACGCGGCCATGGATGGGAAGGTACCAGCCTTCAGCTTGGTCGCGAGCATCCACCAGGTTGCTCTGCGCGCTAGTGCAGAGCGGAACGAGGGTGAGCAGTCCAAAGCATAGGGCTGCGGCGGTCTTGGAATGGGATGTGCGGATCGTTGCCATGGTGATGATGGTTCTACCGCAGTATACGGAGCGTGTGGTGTGAAGGTTTCAGCCTATGCCACCTTGATGAAGGGAATGTGGTCCGGCCGGTCCAAGGCGATAGGGAGTGCGAACAGGATAGTGGTTCCTTGCCCGACCTCACTTTCAGCCCACACCTCGCCACCGTGTTTGCTGACGATGCGGTGAACTATGGCCAGCCCCACTCCGGTACCCTCGAACTGGTCCGCTTTATGCAAGCGTTTGAAGGCCCCAAAGGCCTGTTCTTTGTGTTTCGCATCGAAGCCCACACCGTTGTCCTTCACGAATATGATGTCACGGTCACCTTCTCTTCGGTATCCGATCTCGATCACAGGGCCCTCCTTGTCCCTTGTGAATTTCAAAGCGTTCGAAAGGAGGTTATGGAGGACCACTTTCAGCATCGGGGCATCGGCCAGGACGACATGGTCGGGTCCAATGGATATCACGATCTCACCCAAACGGGATTCAGCCACCTGTTCGTTCACGACTTGCTCCACCAGCGGGTACAGCGGCACCTCGTTCCGTTCCAACTCACGGGTGTTCGTTTGGGAGAAATTCAAAAGGTCGTCCACGAGGCCGAGCAAGCGTTGAGCACTCTTGTTGATCCGCTCACTGAACGCCACCTCCTCGCTGTCCGATCCCTTTTTCGTGGCGTGTTCATGCAAGTGTTCGCTCAATGCAGCGATGTTCTTGAGCGGGGAGCGCAGATCGTGTGCGACCGTGTAGGAGAACGACCCGAGGTCCTCCAAGGCCTCCAATAGCTGTCCGGTGCGTGCTGCAACTCGTTTGTCCAGGTCCATGTTCAACTTTCGGATGCGTTTTTCCTCTTGCTTGCGATCGGTGATATCCTTGATCACCGCTTGGAAGGCATCGCGACCATGTGTTCGCTTACCCAGATACGTGGCGGTCATCAAACAGTCCAGCATGTTCCCTTTCGCTGTCCTTATGGTGAGGTCCACATTCACGAATTCATTGCCCGAGCGTTTCTCGCGCAGAGATCGGACCAATCGTTCCGGGGCCTCGATGTGGTCCGTGAAATTGCACCGGCCGAGATCCTCCATGCTCATCTCCATCAACCTTCCACAAGCTGAATTGGCCTCCAGGACGGCCCCGCGATGGTCCACGATCACGATAGGGTCGCCGGAAGTGTCGAAGATCTGCTGATATCGACGAAGCAATTTCTCCTTCTCCTCCCGCAATTGATGGATCTCAAATGCCTGTTGGATGCGCAACGTCAAGTCGTTGGAGTTCCAAGGCTTCGTGGCGTAAGAGTAGATACCGCCTCGGTTCACGGCTGCCACCACGGCCTCCATGTCCGCGAATCCTGTCAGGAGCATGCGTATGCTCTTGGGGTGTCGTTCCTTCGCGATCGTCAGGAATTCCGAACCGGTCATCCCGGGCATGCGTTGGTCGGAGATGATCACATGCACCTCCTCTTTGTCCAGGATTTCCAAGGCTTCCGGACCGGAATTCGCCAGGAATACGTTCATGTCACGTCGGAACGTGGTCTTGAAGGCCTTCAGGTTGGCATCCTCATCGTCCACGAATAGGACCTTGATCTTCATATCGTTCATGGTCAAGCCCTGCGTTGGTTGTGTCTAGTATGGAGCACGGGAAGGTCGATCAGGAATTCGGTCCCCTCGCCAGGGGCGCTCTCTACGGAAATGCGACCTTGATGGTCCTCGACGATGCCGTACACGATGGCCAATCCGAGCCCGGTGCCTTCGCCCACGGCCTTGGTGGTGAAGAATGGATCATAGATCCGGGCTTTGACCTCTTCGCTCATTCCCACCCCATTGTCCTTGATGCGGACATGGACACGATCATCCACCGATCGTGTCGTGATCAAGAGTTTCGCACTACTGCCATCCTCCAGCGCCATGGCGGCTTGTATCCCGTTCGTGATCACGTTCATGAACACTTGGTTCACCTTGCCGGGGAAGCACTCGACTTCGGGAATACCTCCCAGGTCCAATTCGATCGACACTTTGTGACGGAACTGAGGAGAGAGCAATGTCAATGTGCTTCGTAGGCCTTCATTGAGATCCGTGAACTTCAGATCATCTTCGTCCAAGCGGGAGAAGTTCCGTAGGCCCCGCACGATCTCGGCGGTCCTTGAAGAACCTTCGGAGATACTGCCGATGATGTCATCGAGTTCGGTGATGGACTCTTGTATGTCCAGTCGTACTTCGAGCTCTCGGACCTTCAGAAGGTCCTCCTCCATCCGGTCTTCGGAAATGGACCGGTAGTTCTGCATCACCTGCACGATCTCCGAGATGTTCCTCTTGAGGGGATCGATGTTGCTCGTAATGAAGTTGATCGGATTGTTGATCTCGTGAGCGATACCAGCCGTGAGTTGACCCAAAGAGGCCATTTTCTCGGCGTTCACAAGTTGGGTCTGGGTCTGCTTAAGGTGCTCGTTCGATTCTTGCAAAGCATGGGTCCGCTCGGCTACCTTTTCCTCGAGCATCACGTTCTGCTCGCGAATGATCCGTTCGTTCTCCAAGGAAGCATGCAGGGCTTCGGCTTGGGAGGCCGCTTTTTCCTTGCGAAGGATGTTGATCCGGTCGGCTAGGGCGAACGAGAGCAGTACACCTTCCACTGCTGAACCGAGAGGCATGGTGAAGACCGTTAGATCATTATATGGCAATAGGCCCATGTCCTTGAGCGTGAACACCATGGTCCCCAAGAGGAATACGCTCCACGCGATGAGGAAGTAGGCGGCCTGTCTGGAACCCAGTCTCCAGACCTTCCAAATGGTATAGAACATGTAGCTCGCAAAGAGCCCGGCAGCCAACTGGGCTAATTTGTAGCCTACGGATGGATCCAAGTACAAATAGAAGACCATCACGACCGCGAATAGGGCGTAGAAGTATTTCACACCTTTATGGAGCCCTGGAACCCTTGCACGTGTGTCAATGAAGTTCTTCATGAACTCGCTTGCGGCAACGGCTGTGGCGAATGTGAACACGATGGAGGCCTTCATCGAGAACCATGGAGAGGAGGACCACAGGTAGAATTGCCCTATTCCCCAGAAAGCGAGTTGTGTAAGACCAACCAACATGATGTACGCCACGTAGACGATGTAGCCCCTGTCGCGAATCGAAAGGAACACGAAGAAGTTGTACAGAGCCAGAGCCAACATGATCCCGACGTACATCCCGATCACCAGATTCTTCTTGGACCGAGCCTCCGCAAATGAAGTCGGTGTCCGAACCAGGACCGGAAGTTGCAGTTGTTTTCTGCTCTCAACCCGCATCAATACCGTCCTCGTCCTGTTCACAGGAATCCTGAGGTCGAATACGAATTCTGGTTGCTCCATGTCCCTTGACTCCAGAGGTCTGCTTTGTCCGGTCCGGGAAATAGTGGTCAGTTCAAGTCCGTTGGCCGTGTAGACATCGACCAACTCGATCTCTGCATGCTCAAGATCGAGGTATACCGACTCCTCCTTCGTGTCATTGAGTATGTCGAATTTGACCCAGAACGCAGAGTTGGAAATACCCAGATTCGGTACGGGTTGAACGGACCTGGCGTAACCATCGGCACGTAGCGCCGCTTCCGCGCCGAGTGTCGCTGTGGGGTCTTCGAGAATGTGTAAGTGTCGACCGAGGTAATCAAGGTCCCTGGTCACGCGAACGACATCTTGCGCCGACACATTGGCTGCAGCCAGGATGCCGCAACATACAAGCACTGCGTTGATAGGCGTCTTCATCGGGCGACTGATACGTCACCCCGGTCGTTCAGGTTACTGAGATCAGGCTGTTTCTGCGTATTCGGAACGACAGTCCATTATCGTCCTGTAGGCCCCGAGATCGATCAACTTTCCGCTGAGCTGCAGCCGATAGTCCAGAATCGTCTGTTCTCCGTTGAGGAGCTCGGTGTGAGACTGTTCAGGACGAATACGCAAGCTGAGCAACTGATGCCGGTATGGTGCATTGGACGAACTCAAGGAAATCACATCCGGAATGATCATTGCTATGGCTCGAATGGAAGGAATAGGGTATGTGAATGTTCCACCGTTCCCGAGTTCCTCAAGTACGGTGAAACCGGCTTTCATGGCGTGGCGCAGGGTGTAGTGGGCCACCAAACAGACCATCGATCGAAGTCCGATCTGATTGGCGAGCGAAACCGCGGCGAATGCCAGCAAGGTGGGAAGACCCTTGGAAGAATACCTATTCGCATTCCAAAGCCCGCACACCTCTGCATTACCTGCGCCGCTGAGCCTCTCCAAGGTGGACCGGATCTTAGGGTCCAACTTGGCGAGTGCCTCGCAAATGGGAAGCTCCCTGGTCCCGTTGTCCACTTCCACGCGTATTCCTCCGACCATACCCGATCGATCGGAAATTGCGACGATCACGTACGTGTTGGGGTCTGTTGTCCAGGACGCGGTGTTCGTCGTGACGTTCTCGATACCGAAGTCCTCGAGCACCTTTCGGTGCTCCCTCAGGAATTCGTCACACAGTCCAGGTTCATCAGGTGCTCGAAAGGCCTTGAATGTCAGTCTTTCCATGGCACTTATATGGTTGGAGATGAATTCTCGCCGGAAGGAGTTTGGCTGGATGGCACGGTCGAGCGATGTGGTTTGAACAATTCGTCGAGGTCGATATACCATCGTCCAGAATGGTCCATTTCCTTGGTAAGGATCTTACGCCCGACTTCCGAAGCAAGGGCACCGCCTAGCACCACATGACCGCCCAGTTGCGGCCATGTGAGAACCGTCCGGCCGATCTCCGGTAAGGAGGCTTTCATCCTATCACTGAGGGCCGTCGGGTCAACCATCTTCATGATGTACTCGTACTTCTGCAGTGGGGTCAGGGGGCCATGGAAGAGTTGCGGATCAATGTCGTTCAGGGCACCATGGATTATCGGCCTTTCAGGATCGAGGTCGAATCGTTCGACATCGATCAATCCGCGATCACTTGTGTCCATGATGACCGGAATGCCCAGTGCTTTCGCCCGGATCCTAGCTATGACCTTCACATCCACACTATCACACTCCTCCACCAACAGGTCCAGTTTCCCACCTGCCGTAAGAAAACCTTCAATATTCTCTTTGGTGATCCCGTTGGTGAAACAGGTCACGTTCAGGAACGGGTCCAACTCGGCGATCTCACGGGCCGTATTCACGGCTTTGTTGATGCCCATGCGTTCCACGCCACTGCGGATCCTGTTGAGGTTGCTCAGTTCCAGCGTATCGAAGTCGGCCAAGCGGATCTCGCCGAAGCTCCGTTCCAATGCCATGGTCAAGCTCACGCTTTGGCCAACGCTCAGGCCGATCACGCCGACCTTCTTGGTCGCGAGTGTTGCTTGTTCCTCGGTGGTGATCTTGTTCCGGTTCCGATCCGTGCGGACACGGGCGAATTCGGTCTCATCCAAGAGATGGACCAAGCGCTTGCTCCAAGGGTAATAGACCCAAACGCCGTATTCGATCGGGTCGGTGCCGTTGAGGTGTGCACGAGCAGCCACCTTCAATTCCTCCTTCGTGAACCGCTCCGACGGGTTCAGGACACGAACGAGTTCGGCAAGTTGGCCGTGCAACTCGTCATGGACCGAGATACCGGTCCGTTCCTTCAGCAGGTCATTCAGCCGCACACGATCCTTCGGGTCATGCAGGCGGAAGAACTCCGGCCGGTAAGTTTCCCGGTCGGTTGCTGAAGCGGTGTCCAACGCTTCAAGCAGAATGTCCATTGGTCGTTCGGAGAGTAGGCCGAAAGATTTACGAATCGGCGGTGAAGCTACAGTAATAAAAGTTATTAACAAAATATCAACAACATATTCACGAAACCATTGCGGTCGGTCGCACGTAAGTATGCCATACGTGCCATTGGAAAGGCCGAAATCGTAGGATCATGAGCGCAGCACCCCAACTTGAAAGAGCCGAGGCATTGCCTTGTGTCCTGTTCGTGGATGACGATGCCGGTAACAGGCAAGCCTTCAGCGCGACGTTTCGGCGAACGGTGAACGTGCTGCTTGCTTCAAACCTGAAGGAGGCATGGGAGCATCTGGCGACCGATCACGTACATGTGGTCATTGCGGACCAGCGGATGCCGGGAACGCCGGGAAGTCGCATGTTGGCCTTGATCAAGGAACGCTATCCTTCGGTCCGGCGCATGCTCATCACCGGCTACTCGGACCTGGAAGCGATCATTGAAGCGATCAACAGGGGTGGGGTTTCACACTACATCGCGAAGCCGTGGGATCCGGAGGCGTTGGCCAAAGCAATGCACGATGCGTTCGAAGAGGTCAAGGCCGAAGAGGAACGCGCGGCCTACACCCAGCGACTGATAGAAGCGAACCAACAATTGGAGTTCGCCTTGAGACAGCGTTTGCTTTCCTAACGCCCTCGTTCGAACATTCCGTCATTCGGCACGGTACGTACCGGTCCGGGGCCCTTTTCTTTGCGCCATGAGGCTCATCCCTTCCTTGCTGTTCGTCGCTCCACTGTCGTTTCCGAACCTTGGCCTGGCCCAATGCCACGGCTGGCAGCAGCGGGTTGAATACACCATGGTGGTGCGATTGGATACGGAGTCCCATCTGTATACGGGGACCACTGGGCTCAACTACCGGAACAACAGCCCTGATACGCTGAAGGAGGTGTTCTTTCATCTATACCCAAACGCCTTCCGTCCCGGCAGTGAAATGGATGTGCGGTCACGTACGATCCTGGATCCCGACGATCGTGTGGGAGCCCGGATCGCGGAGTTGACACCCGAGCAACAAGGTCACTTGAAGGTCTTGGAGCTGCGACAGGACGGTCGACCCGCGGTCTTGGTGCACATGGGGACGGTACTGAAGGTGTCACTTCCCAAACCGGTCCTTCCGGGTCGCTCGACCACCTTCCGGTTCACGTTCGAAGGTCAGGTCCCTGTCCAGGTCCGACGAAGTGGCCGGAACAATGCAGAGCAGGTTGCCTACAGTATGACGCAATGGTATCCGAAGCTTGCCGAGTATGACGAACGTGGCTGGCATGCGTATCCATACGTAGGAAGGGAGTTCCATGGCGTTTGGGGGGATTTCGACGTGACCTTGGATCTGGATAGCGCCTTCACGGTGGCTTCGACCGGTGTCCTGCAGAACCCGCAAGAGATCGGTCATGGGTATCCGACCGGCGGGAAACCGCTGAAAAGGCCGATGGGCGATCGCTTGCGCTGGCATTTCGCGGCGAAGAATGTGCACGACTTTGCCTGGGCCGCGGATCGCGCGTATATCCACACCACGGAACAGGTCCCCGGTGGACCACTGCTCCATTTCTTCCGAAAGGACATTCCCGAACTGGAGGCCACCTGGAATGAACTCCCCGGATACATGGTCCGCAGCTTCCAGTTCATGGATCGGAATTTCGGCAAGTATCCATGGCCACAATACAGCTTCGTTCAAGGTGGTGATGGCGGAATGGAGTATCCCATGCTGACCTTGATCCTCGGTAATCGCAGGTTGGGAAGCCTTGTCGGCCTGAGCGTACACGAGAGCGTGCACAGTTGGTATTATGGGGTGCTCGCGAGCAATGAAGGCCGGTTCCCGTGGATGGACGAAGGCTTCACCGAGTACGCCTCGAGCAAGGTGATGCAGGAACTATTCCCGCGTCCGGAGGATCCGCATGCAGGGAGCATCAATGGATATCTGTCATTGGTCGCCAGCGGAAAGCACGAACCACCAAGCATCCATGCCGACCATTTTCTCACCAATCGGGGATATGGTAGCACTGCATACAGCTTCGGCGAAATGTTCATTCACCAATTGGGTGGCGTTGTGGGAGAGAAGGTCCTCGCCGATGGCTTATTGAGGTATTTCGATGTCTGCAAATTCAAGCATCCGGAACCGGTGGACTTCGAGCGGGTCATGGAGAAGCAGAGCGGGGTGGAACTGGATTGGTACTTCGATCAGTGGATCAATACCACCCGGACATTGGACTATGGCATTCGTGCGGTGCTGAGCGTGGATGGTGAGTTGCAGGTGGAACTGGAGCGCCATGGCGATCAGTTGATGCCGGTCGATGTGATGATCGAGTTGGAGGACGGAAGCGCCAAGCACTATCACATTCCATTGTCCTTGGAACGAGGAGCCCGAGACCCGGGGTCGGAGTCGTTCACTTTCGTCACACTGGAACCATGGCAATGGACCGACCCGACCTATACGTTCACGCTACCCTTGTCGGTGGCACGGGTGGAGGCCATTGTTCTGGATCCCAAGCACCGCACGGCGGATGTGGATCCGGAGAACAACAGGGTGGACCTCCCTCCGGGCGCCCAAGGCTTCATTCGACCCTGACCCACTGCGCCTATACAGCAAGTTCCTCCTCCTTGTTCCCGAGGACCAGTTTGTTCTGTAGTTCAGCCGTTACCGGCATATACTGGTGGAAATGCTCGGTGTATGTTCCCCTTCCCTGGGTGAGGCTTCGCAGGGTGGTGCTGTAGCGGTCCAGTTCGGCCAAAGGAACAAGTGCTTGAATGGTCTGGTGCCGATCATTGGCATCCACCCCGGTAACGATACTTCGTCGCGCCTGAAGGTCGGTCATCACGTCCCCGACGAGATCGGAAGGGACGTGCACTTCGATGCGTTGGATCGGCTCCATGAGTTGAGGGGCTGCATTGGTGAATGCATCCTTGAAAGCCATCATTCCAGCGATCTTGAAGCTGATGTCGTTGCTGTCCACCGGGTGCATCTTTCCATCGTACACGATGACACGGATGTCTCGTGCGGGTGATCCGGTCAACGGCCCTTTCTCCATCTTCTCGAGGATCCCTTTGAGTATGCTGGGCAGGAACTTGTTGTCGATCACGCCACCTACGATGCAGTTATAGAAGGCCAAGACCCCGCCGGTCGACAATTCATGGATGTCCTTCCCGCGCACGGTATGCCCTTCTGGTTCGGGCATACCTTCGAACCAGGGTTCCACTTTAAGGTGGACCTCTGCGAACTGTCCGCTTCCTCCGCTCTGCTTCTTGTGCCGGTAGTGGGCGTCTGCCGCTTTGCGGATGGTTTCCCGATAGGGCACCTTCGGACTGCTGAACTGTACATCAACCTTATAGTGGTGGGCGAGTTTCCACTTGAGCAGGTTCAAGTGCAATTCTCCTTGGCTGCCGATTATCTGTTGACCGGTCTCCCGATCGTAAGAAAGGACGATCGTGGGGTCCTCCTTCTGTACTTCGACCAGAGCGGCGTGGAGCTTCTCTTCCTGTTTTTGGTCCTGTGCTTTCACCACCATTCGGAGGCGAGACGGCGGGAACGCGATGGGTTTCAGTTCGATCGCATGGCCCGGTGTGTGGAGCGTGTGACCAGTCGCCGTGTCCTTCAGCTTGACGGTACCTCCAATATCGCCAGCTTCGAGTTTGTTGACATGCTTGCGTTCCTTGCCATCGACGATGAACAACTGGTTGATCCGCTCGGTACATCCCGTGTTGTCATTGATCAGTTCCATGCCCTCGGAAACGGAGCCGCTCATCACCTTGAACAAGGACAAGTGGCCGGCATGCGGTTCAATGACCGTCTTGAACGTGAAGAGCACCGTTGGACCATCAACAGAGCACTGCAAGACCTCGCCATTATCCATAGGCTCAGGTGGCATTTCCATGGCGCTGGGCGCCACGTTGTCAATGAATCCCATCAAACGTCCACTGCCCATGTTCCGCGTGGCGCTCATGCAGAACACAGGGAAGCAAGAACGCATCATCATACCCTTCTTCAGGCCCAAGCGCATCTCGTCCTCGTCCAGCTCTCCTTTTTCGAAATAGTGCTCCATCAAGCTCTCGTCGTTCTCGGCGGCCTTTTCCACCAACTCCTGGTGCAAGGCTTCGGCACGTTCCTTCTCTTCCTCGGGAATGGCCTGTTTTTCAGGCTTTCCCCCAGCGTCCTTGAATACGTACATGGTCATCTTCAGCAGGTCGATGATCCGATGGAAGCCCTCGCCTTGATCGAGCGGATACTGCATGATCGTAACGGCCGGCCCGAAGTGCTCCCGTGCTTGCGCCACTGTGCCATCAAAGTCCGCCAAAGGATGGTCGAGCTGGTTCACCGCAAGGATAACCGGCCGTGTGTAGCGCTGCATGTGTTCCCAAACGAGGTCGGTCCCGACCTCAACACCGTGGTGCCCGTTCAACAGAAGCACGCAAGTGTCGGCTACACGCAAGGCGGGCATGGTTTCACCGATCAGGTCGTCCAAGCCGGGCGTATCGATGATGTTGATCTTGTAATTGCGCCATTCGGTATGCAGCAGCGTGCTGTGTACACTGCTGCCTCGTTCATGCTCGAGCTCGTGGTGATCACTGATCGTATTCTTGTCCTCGACACGACCACGGCGCGGGATCAGACCAGCCTCGAAAAGCATGGTTTCGGCCAACGTGGTCTTGCCACAACCATGGGATCCCAGCAAGGCGATGTTCTTGATGTGTTTGGCGTCGAAGACTTTCATGTGGAAGGTGTGGGATTGGTGAACGAATTCCGTACCACCGTGGAGGTCCCGATCCACCGAACGCGAAGGTCCGGATCAGGACACGCGGAGGAGGCAGGAAGGTAGTTCGATCCCATCCTTTAATCCAAACGCTGGTCAGTTCGCCCCGTTCGGGAATGAAAAAGCCCCTAGCCATAGGCAAGGGGCTCCATGTTCAGGTCGATCCCGTCAGTTGAGCACCTCTTGTGCTCGCTCCCCTTGAAGCTTGTTGAATCGGGAAACGACCTCTTCGTAGCTGCTCGGAAGGTTCAGGTCCGTCAATGGGTCGAAGCCCAGTTCCCGGTCGTTCGTGATCGTCGTGTACGAACGCTCTGTTGGTTCCATGCGATCCGGATTGCCTTGGTCCATGCGAGGTTTAGGGGTCTTGCAGGTTGGTTTGGAACAGCTTCCCTTAACGGTTCGGGGGAAATGGAACACGAAGTTAGCATGAGTTCGACCATTCGGTCAAGGGAGCCCTGCAACTTTCCGGTAGGTCTTGGGTTCTTGATAGCGCTCCGGCCCCATCTTTGGGGTGTACATCGCTTGATCAACAAGCCGATCGCTCCACAACACATGAAAAAGAGGATCACTGACCTTCACCCCCGCACGTTCCTGGCCTTCGCAGCTTCGTTGGTCACCACATTGCTGAATGCCCAGTACAATGACAAAGGCACAGTGCATTTGGCTGTAGGACCTTCGTTCGGGATCCATTCGACCCGGTACGAGCAGAGGATCGTGATCAGCGGTGCCGAGTTCCCTGAGACCACGAATGACGGCGCAGCCACCATCACGTATCCTATTCAAGTCGGTTACGGATTCTCGCGACTTTTCAGCCTTGGACTGCTGATCGAGCCCGGCTCGTACTTGGATTCCAACGCCACCCGTTCCAATTCGCTCATCATTTACGGTGTGGAACCCCGCTTCCATGTGGTCAATAAGGATCGATTCGCATGGATGGTCGGCGGGCAGTTCGGCGGAAGCTCGCTGACGATCCAGGAGCAGGGGCAGAATGTCAGCGAGGCCAAGTACAGCGGATCCTTATTCGGATTGGATACGGGTGTAGCATTCCTTTTCACGGAACACTTCGGCTTGCAGATCCACCTTCGGTATCTGGCCACGCGAATGCCATTGAAGGATTTCTCGCTGAGCGGGTCTTCCATCGTCCTGTCGAATTTCGAGGCGGAACTCAACACGAGCGGGGTGGCCTTGCAAACGTCCTTGGCATTCCGGTTCTAAGGACCAGGGACGGTTACATTT
The DNA here is from genome assembly GCA_020437805.1 of Flavobacteriales bacterium. Classification (GTDB taxonomy): domain Bacteria; phylum Bacteroidota; class Bacteroidia; order Flavobacteriales_F; family PHOS-HE28; genus PHOS-HE28. Next base: position 1,122 of record JAGQVV010000022.1, on the reverse strand, counting down.
GCCGCGTACGATGGTTCCGAAGCACACCTTGCCGTGTGCGAGGATGAAAAGGGAATCCCGTCCGAACCGGGAGCTGTTCCCGCAGCTGTAGGTCACTGAGGCCCAACGCCATGCCACTGTTCGCCGACAGGTGAATGGGAAGGCGCGATGGGTGAGGGTGACGAGCCAGAAGACCTGCCGCGTACATGAACATTCCGGCCCCGGGAACAGGGCGGGTGCTTGCGGTACAGGCATCAGTGCTGCTCCGAGGTTTCACCTCATGAACGCCGCTCGGTGAAAGCGGTAAGCCAAAACCCATACCCATGTACCGTTCATTCCTCTCCATCGGCCTACTGGCCAGCGCATTGCTTGGCAATGCACAGAACGAAGTACACCAAGTGGTGGTGTTGAACGAAGGCTACTACGACTTTTTCGGTGGTGGTGGCCAATTGGTCCCTGTCACGTTGGGCAGCTACGAACCGGCCACTGGTACTTACCAGACCAGGGTGACCTTGGAAGGTCCACGTTTCGGAACGGACGTATTGGTCGATGGTGGATCGATCTACGTTGCGGCCGACGATCGCATCCTGCGATACGATGCGGACAACTTTTCGCTGCTTGATGAAGTGAGCGTGCAAGGCGTACGAAAGCTTGCTGTTTGGAACGACCGGCTCTTGGTGACCCGTGGTGAGTTGGGAGGCCTTTCACACTACTTCGAAATGCGTTCGAAGACCGACCTCTCGTTCATCAGTGCAATAACGCCTTCCGATGGTCTATCGTTCTCCGCTGAAGGGATCGTTGTGTCCGAGGACAAAGCCTATCTCGCGGTGAACAACTCCTTCGACTACGAGAACATCCAAGGCTTGGTGGGCATCATTGACTTGAACACCGGTTCCTTCGTATCCATGATCGACCTTGGCGAGGAAGGCTTGAACCCCGAACATCTGATGGTGAAGGATGGGTCGGTCTATGCCTTCAGCAACAAGGATTTCACGGGCAGTAGTATCAGCCGTATCAGCAATGGTGGCTTGGATTATGTGCGCACCGTGGCCGACAACAGTGGATGCTCGGCCTCGGCACTGGTAGGATCACGTATCTACTATATGGAATACGAGCAGCAGGAACTGGCCCGCTTTGACCTGA
>JAGQVV010000219.1 GCA_020437805.1 Flavobacteriales bacterium | reverse complement strand
AAACTCCGCGACCTCTACAAAGGCTACAAACAGCTCGACAAGTCTCCTGACGAGATCGTGACCGCCGTTCGATTCACTGTTCCGGATCAGAGCACGCGCTTCCATTTCGAAAAAGTCAGCAAACGCACCTACCTGGACATCGCCAGCGTGAACAGCGCGATCAGACTGGAACTGGATGGCGATACGATACGAGAGGCGCATGTGAGCGCGGGTGGCGTGGCGCCCATTCCGAAGTACCTGTCGAACACGTCCGCCTTCCTCGCCGGAAAGCCGATCTCGAACGATACGGTCCGCGCGGCGATCAAGGTGATGAACGAGGAGATCGCACCGATCAGCGATGCGCGGGGAACCGCGGATTACAAACGGTTGCTGCTGCGTCAGTTGATCTTTGCGCACTTCATGGAGTTGTTCCCTGTGCGCTTCACGCTCAACGAGCTGGTCGCATGAAGAACGTCGATAGCGCGGGCCACGTCACCGGAAGATCCATCTACCTTGACGACATCGTGGTGCAGCAGGGAACGCTCTTCGCTCTGCCCTACGATGCGTCTACGGCCCATGCACACATCAAGAAGCTCGACCTTGGTAAAGCAGCTGCAGCCCCGGGAGTTGTGCGCATCCTTACCCACGAGGATATCCCCGGCGAGAACCAGATAGGTGGCATCATACCGGATGAGCCGCTCTTTGCGGAGAAGGAGATCCACTTCTGGGGCATGCCGGTGGCGCTGATCATTGCGACCACCGAGGACGCCGCCGTGCAAGCCCGCAAGCTGATCACGATCGAGTTGGAGGAATTGCCCGTGATAACCGATCCGCGCGAGGCAAGAGCGAAGGGCGAGCTCATCATCCCGCCACGCACCTTCAAGCTGGGCGATACTAAGAAGGCCTGGGCGGATTGCACGCATGTTTTTGAAGGCCGTGCTGACACGAACGGACAGGAGCATTTGTACATCGAAACGCAAGGTGCCTACGCCTACCCGACCGAGCATGGCAGCATCCGGATCTCCTCCAGTACCCAAGGACCTACAGCCGTGCAGCGCACCATCGCGAGGGTGCTGGGCGTGGCCATGCACAAGGTCGAAGTGGATGTCACGCGTCTTGGTGGTGGTTTCGGCGGGAAGGAAGATCAAGCATCGGCATGGGCGGCCTTGGTCGCGCTTGCAGCCTATGTTTTGAAGAAGCCCGTGAAACTTGCGATGCACCGCATGGACGACATGCGTATGACCGGCAAACGGCACCCGTACAGCAGTGATTATAGGATCGGCCTGGACAAGGACTTGAGGATCGTTGCGTACGAAGCGACTTTCCACCAGAATGCCGGAGCGGCCGCTGACCTGTCACCGGCCGTGATGGAGCGCACGCTGTTCCACGCCACCAACAGCTACTTCGTGCCGAACGTGGAAGTGACCGCCTATTGCTGTCGCACGCACCTGCCGCCCAACACGGCCTTCCGTGGCTTCGGTGGTCCGCAGGGCATGTTCGTGATCGAGAGTGCGATCGCCCACGCGGCGAAGGAGCTCGGTGTGAACGCACACGAGATCCAGAAGTGCAACCTCCTAAGGGAAGGCAGCGAGTTCAGCTATGGCCAGATCGCCGAGCGCGTGAACGCCTCGTCGGCGTGGGAACTGGCTGAACAGAAGTTCGACCTTACTAAGCTGCAGAGCGAGGTCGATGCCTTCAATGCGCAAAGCTCGACGCACAAGAAAGGCCTGGCGATGATGCCGATCTGTTTCGGGATCTCGTTCACCAATACGCCGATGAACCATGCACGGGCGCTGGTGCATGTTTACCAAGACGGCAGTGTGGGTGTGAGCACGGGCGCGGTCGAGATGGGTCAGGGCGTGAATACCAAGATGGTCCAGGTGGCTGCGCAGGTCTTCTCGATCGACCCATCGCGGGTAAAGTTGGAGAGCACGAACACCACGCGTGTAGCGAACACCAGCCCCAGTGCGGCCAGTGCCACAGCGGACCTGAACGGCAAGGCGCTGGAGATCGGCTGCAATGCGATCCTTGATCGGATCAAGGAGAAGGCATCGCGGATGCTCAAGAGCACGCCCGATGCGATCTCCATCGTGAATGAGCTGGTGTTGAACAACGGACAGCCTACTGACCTCGACTGGAAGAAGCTGATCCACGCCGCGCATTGGGACCGCGTGAACCTGAGCGAGAGCGGACATTACGCTACGCCGGAGATCCACTTCGACAAGACCAAGGAGAAGGGCCATCCCTTCGCGTACCACGTCTATGGTACGGCGGCTGTGCTCGTCAC